>CAZRMD010000123.1:0-9184 GCA_964601135.1 uncultured Actinomycetes bacterium
CGGCGCACTCCCGCGTTTGCTGAGGTGCTACAGACCCCCTCCCCGGCCCTCCCCACAAGGGGGAGGGAGAAAGAAAGCCCGCAGAATCCAGTGTTCGGGAATGATCTCGAGCCGGTGAGCCGGAGACTCTTCCCCGCGCTCGATGGGGCGATCGAGCGATTGCGATCCGTCGTCCCGAACCTGACCATGAGCGGCACGGGCGCGGCGATGTTCGCTGCCTTTGGCAGCCGGCGTGAAGGCGAAGCCGCACTCGCCTCGGTAAAGCCCCTGGGATATCCGGCATGGCTGTGCTGGCCGATCACCCCCTCCCCGACCCTCCCTACAAGGGGGAGGGAGAGTTAATGCGGGCGCGGCTCGGTGCACGGGGGAGAGCGGCGTTGTGGGCCGGAAAGCTCACGTCAGGACTGAGTCGCGGGCTGCGGCGCGGCGGCGGCACGACCCTGCCGGGTGACGTGTCGCGGTGGGTCGATCCCTCGATCTTGACGAAGCTGTCCCGGTCGCTCAAACAAGGGTCGGTCGTGATCACGGGGACCAATGGCAAGACCACCACCGCGGCGTTGCTGCGGCATATCCTGGAAGCGCAGGACGAGCGACCGGTCGCCAACCAGGCTGGCGCGAACCTGATCTTCGGCGTCACTGCGGCGATGGTCAACCAGACCAGCTGGGCCGGCGACCTTCCCGCGAGCGTCGGCATCTTCGAGATCGACGAGGCGAGCTTGCCTCGACTCGTCAACGAGGTGGCGCCGGGAACGATCGTGGTGACGAATCTCTTTCGCGATCAGCTCGACCGCTATGGCGAGCTGGAAACCACCGCGAGCCACATCCGGCGCGCGCTCACCCAGGGACCCGAGGGTGTGACCGCCGTGCTCAACGCCGATGATCCGATGGTGGCGTCACTGGGCGATGGATTGCCGCGCGTCATCTACGCCGGCATCGAAGATAGGTCGCTGCTGCGCCCGGAGCTGAGCCACGGCGCCGACGCCAAGTTCTGCCCCCGTTGCGGCAGCGCCTTCATCTTCGACGGCGTGTATTTCGGCCATGTCGGTCACTATCACTGCCCAACCGGGGACTTCGACCGGCCGCCCCTGGATCTGAAGGCGACCTCGGTGTCGATCGACGGCATGGAGCGGATGCGGCTTGCGGTCAACGACAGCAGGGACAGTGCGAAGGTCGAGGTCCCGCTCTCCGGACTCTATAACGCCTACAACGTCGTGCTGGCGCTCGCGGCGGCGAAGGCCCTGGGCGTCCCGCTGAAGCAGAGCGCCGCCGCGTTGACGAACTTCACCCCGGCCTTCGGGCGCATGGAGCGCACCGTGATCGACGGCCGCCCTGCCGTCCTTCTGCTGGCGAAGAACCCGACCGGGTTCAATGAAGTCCTGCGGACCGCCATCCGATTCGGCAAAGCTGCATCCTTCTTAATTGCGCTGAATGACCGGATCGCCGACGGCCAGGACGTCTCCTGGATCTGGGACGTCGATTTTGAGCAACTGAAAGACGTGGCGCAGCACATCGTGGTCAGCGGCGACCGGGCTCTGGACCTGCGCGTCCGCTTGAAGTACGCCGAGATCCCGGACGATCGGATCGAGGTGGTATCGGACTGGCGCAGCGCGCTGCGGCGAGCCGCGGACGCGACGCCATCCGGCGAGACGCTGTTTGTGCTGCCGACCTATACGGCGATGCTCGAGCTGCGCGCCGTGCTAACTCGCGACGGGGCGCTCCGCCCCTACTGGGAGGGGAGGACGGTTGACCCGAAGCCATAGGGCGCCGATCGCGCCGGCGATCAAGAGCGCCGCGATGTTGGCCACGTGGCTCAACACGGCGGCGGCCGTGATCAGGGCGGCAGGTGCTGCACCGAAGGTGCTGAACACCAGCAGAAAGAATCCCTCGTAGGCCCCCACGCCAGCCGGGGTGATGCTGGCAGCCTGGCTGACCACGAAGATCGTGCAGGCCAGCGCGAGGGTTGGGAAGGCGAGCTGCGATGTCAGCGCCCGGAAGAATGCCATCAATCCGGCGTCGACGCACAACCAGACGACAATGCTCAGGACGCCAGCCGAAGCCAACCGCTGCGGCGAACGGAGGGAGGCAAAGCCCTTCAGGACCGAAGCGGCAAATCGATCCACGAACGTCTCCACTCGGCGTGGCAATCGACGGGCCAGGTTCGTCAACAGCTTCATGGTTGGCTCGGGATACGTGACCATGAAATAGGCGACGACGGCGATCGCCAGCGAGACGATGGTGAGCCCCACCACTCCGCTCCACAGACCGAAACTGTTCGTGCCGGCACCGGACACCGCCGCGGCCGCGACCGCGATCACCAACAAGGCGACGACATCGAGCACCCGTTCGACCACCACCGTGGCTCCGGCTTCGCCGATCCCAACCCGGGCGCGAGGCGCGATGGCGGCGATACGGATGAGCTCGCCAAGCTTGAGGGGTGAAACCGAGTTCACGGCGAAGCCGATCGCCGTGACCGCCGTGGCATCGCCGAAGGTGGCGTCGGGCGTCGAGGCTCCGAGGATGATCTTCCAGCGCCATCCGCGCACGATGAGGAAACTGAAATAGGCCCCGATGCCAATCACGATCCATCCCGGCGATGCGCCGCGCAGCGCGGTTGCGACCTCACCCGGATGGACGGCGCGGAGAATGCCGTACAGGATCAAGACGCCGATCACCAGCAGGACCGCTGTCTGGATGAGGCGGCGAGTGCTCAACGTCGCCGTCCCGCGAGACGAATGACGGTGCCGATGGCACGGAAAATCTCTTGCCGCGAGATCTTCGAGGTGCCCTCGACGCGCTCGGTGAACGTGATCGGCACCTCGGCAATCGTAAGTCGGGCGCGCTCGCAGCGGGTAAGGAGCTCCACGAGCGCCGAGTAGCCGGACGATCGCAGCGGTTTGGTAACCAGGAACTGCATGGCACCCAGGCTGTAACAGCGGAATCCACCGGTGCAGTCATGCGTCCGCAGTCCCAGCGCTCGGCGAGCCACGAAGTTCGCGGTGGCACTCAGCACGCGCCGGCTGAGCGGCCAGCCTTCGATCGAGCCGCCCGGGACGTAGCGGGAGCCGACGGCGACGTCGGCGCCACCGTCCACCGCCTCGACCAGGGCCGGGATGCGTTCTGGAGGATGCGAGAAGTCCGAGTCCATCGTCAATACCTCGGCATATCCGTGCTGCAAGCCGTACGCGAAACCGGCCATGTAGGCGGTCCCGAGTCCCAGCTTGCCGGGGCGCGACATCACCTCGAGCTGCGCATCCTTGAACATGCGATCGCGGACCAGATCGCCGGTGCCATCTGGCGACGCATCATCGATGACGAGCACGTCGACCGCAGGCGCCGCCAGGTGGACCCGTTCGACCAGCCGGAGAATGTTGCCGGCCTCGTTGTAGGTCGGGATGCAGACCAGCCGGCGAGCCACGCGCCGTACCATACCCAATGTGGGTGCTCCGACGTTGCGGATTGCGCATCTCTATGCGGATGAGATGAACATTTACGGCGACCGCGGCAATATCCTCACCCTGCAAAAGCGGGCCGAGTGGCGCGGCATCACGGTCGAGGTGCGTGCGATCGGACGCGGCCCCGCACCCGACCTGTCCGACATCGATCTGATCTTCTGGGGTGGCGGGCAAGACCGCGACCAGGAGCTGGTTTTCAAGGACGCCGCGGCGTACAAGGTGGAAGCGATCCGGGCCGCGATCGATCGCGGTGCCGTCGTCCTTGCCGTCTGCGGTGGCTACCAGCTGCTGGGCGCGTACTACGTGACGGCCGACGGCAAGAAGCTGCCCGGGCTAGGGCTGGTCGACCTCTATACCGTGCCCGGCAACAAACGGAATATCGGGAACATCGTGATCGAGACCAGCGGCCTCGACCTGCAGCCCCCGACACTCGTGGGTTTCGAAAACCACAGCGGCAAGACCTACCTGGGCGCCGGACTCCGACCCCTGGGGCGGGTGCTTCGCGGGGCCGGGAACAATGGCGAGGATGCCACCGAAGGCGTGGCGGCGGGGAACGTCTTCGGCACCTACCTGCACGGCTCGCTGCTCCCCAAGAACCCGCACTTCGCCGACCTGCTGCTGCATCGGGCGTTACAAAGACGGGCCGTTGAACGTTGGCCATCGTTGGACGACGCGATCGAGATGTCTGCCCACAACACGGTTCGCGAGCGGCTTGGGGTCGGCGCCTGATGGAGGCGGAGCGGCCGACCGATCTCAAGACCCTGCCGGCGGTCGCGGCACCGGCCGCCATCTTCCGCCGGCCGAACTGGCTGCCGCTGGTGTTGGTCATCGGCGATGCCGCGATTGCCGGCGTCGCCGTGATCCTCGCCTACGAATATCGCTACCACCTGGACCGGATCCCACAGGTCGTCAAGGAACCACTCGCTTTTGGGCCGTACCTCGCCGCGGCCCCGATCGTCGCCGTCATGTTCCTGCTGGCACTCGCCATCAACCAGCAGTACCGGTCCTGGCGCGGCCGAACTCTGGTCGACCAGCTCTTTGCCATGACCAGCGGGACGGCGCTGGCCGGCATGTTCATGCTCGCCGGGATGTCTCTGTATCGGGGTTTCGAATACTCCCGACTCACATTCGTCTACACGCTGATCATCGCCGCGCTGCTGATGACGCTCGAACGCTACCTGCTACGCCAATACGAGACCCGGCTGCGGCGGCGGGGCATTGGCACGGAGCGCGTCCTGATGGTCGGCACCGGGTCAGGCAGCCAGCTCCTGATTCAGCGAATGGGTATGTTCCCGCAGTACGGCTATCACGTGGCCGGCGTGCTGGACGACCAGCTTGCCGCCGGCGAGAACTTCGCCGGCGCCCCCGTCGTGGGGCGGATCGGCGATCTTCGCCAGGTCATCCCGAAGATGGCGGTCGACCAGGTGTTCCTGGCCGTTCCAGGCGCAACCAATGAGGAGCTGCTGCACTTGATCAAGACCTGCGACGACCTGCGGGCAGAGTTCAAGCTTGTGCCGGATCTCCTGGAGGTGATGAGCACCCGGGCCGCCGTCGATGCCATCGACGGCCTGCCGCTGATCGGGATCCGCCGGAGCCGGCTGCGCGGTCCCGCCGCCGTTCTGAAGCGCGCGATCGACATCATCGTCAGCGCGCTGGTCCTGATCCTCACCTCCCCGCTGATGCTCGTCATCGCAGTGCTCATCAAGTTGACCTCGCCGTCTGGTCCGATCCTCTTCCGGCAACCGCGCGTCGGGCTGCATGACAAGCGATTTACCGTGTACAAGTTCCGGTCGATGGTTCCAGATGCCGAAGCCAGGACCGGGCCGGTGGTGGCCAGCCCGGACGACGACCGGTGCACGCCGGTCGGACGGGTGCTGCGGCGGCTCAGCCTGGACGAATTGCCGCAGCTGTTCAACATCTTGAAGGGCGACATGAGCCTGGTCGGGCCTCGGCCCATGCCGATCTTTCTGGTCGAGCGCTTCAGCGAAGAGATCCCGCGTTACCTGGAGCGGCACCAGGTCCGTCCCGGGCTGACCGGCTGGGCCCAGGTCAACGATTTGCGCGGTGGCGAGGCCTTTGCCGAGCGGGCCATGTACGACATCTATTACGTGGAGAACTGGTCCTTAGCGCTCGACCTGAAGATCCTGATCCTCACGGCGGCCCGGGTCTTCTTCCAGCGCCGCGCCTACTGACGGCGCCCCCAGCGCCGCCTCGTACACCGCCACGGTTTCGGCCGCCGATCGTTCCCAGGTGAAGGCACGCGCCCGCTCAATGCCGAGCTGCCGGCTGGGATTCGGGCTCGGCGAGCTCAGGACCCTGGCGATGGCCAGGGCCAAATCGTCCGGATCGTCGGGTCTGCAGAAGGCCGCGACACCATCAGCGATCTCCCGGAGGACCGGAAGGTCGCTGCACACGATCGGAACACCGCATGCCATCGCTTCGATCACCGGCAGTCCAAAGCCTTCCGCGCGCGACGGGAGGACGACGACGCTGGCGCCTCGATAAAGGTCGGCGACGGAGCTTTCTGGCAGGCGTCCCGGCAGGACCACCGATCCCGCGGGGAGGCTGGCCGCTTCACGCCGGACCTCCGGGTGGCGCGGGTCATCCCCAGCGAGCACGAGCTGGACCTGCGGTTGCGCCTGGTGGATCCTGGCAAAGGCCTGCAGGAGCACTGGCAGGTTCTTGTAGGCCTTCCACTGCCCAAGATAAAAGATGTATGGAGGACGGATGCCGAAGCGGACCTGCCAGGCCGCTTCCCCTTCCGGATTTCGGGTGGGATTGAAGCGACTGTCCGCCGCCTCGGGAATGGCGACGATGCGGTTGGCCGCCTCGGGGAAACTGGTCTTGACCGCCTGCGCGGTCGCTTCTGACGGGGTGATCACCCGGGTCGCGCGGCGAACCGCGTTGCGCATCAGCATCTGGTTCACCGTCCGCGGGAGAGGACCGGAGTGGATCTCAGGGAACTGGAAGGGAAACAGGTCATGAACGGTGACCACGAAACGCCCCGGCTTGAAGAGGGGGAGGTTGTAGTGCGGGAAATGGATCAGGTCCAGTTTGGCGCGCAGCAAGCTGAGCGGCAGGACAGATTGTTCCGCCAGGCGATATGGCTGAGCGCTGACCGTGAGGAGGTCAGGGCCGCCGCCGATCAACGCGCGGACCAGGGCCGCATCCGTCCGATTCGCCACCACCGTCAGCTGCCGGTCCAGGATGCGGGCCAAGTGCGGAAGGAGCCCGCTAATATAGCGACCGATGCCCAGCGCCCCGATCAGGCGCGCGTCGAAACCGATCCCCTGCGCGGTCAACCCGGTCTCATGGTGAGCGATCCATAGGATTATCTCGCACGTCTGACGAGGCGAGGATGCGAGCCCGGGCCAGGGTCGAGCCGGTCGAGCGTCCGATTTCCGCGCGCTATCGCTATTCCCTGATCATGGCGGCGGTCACTGGCGCGCTGGCGCCGGCCTATGTCATCCGCTGGCATATCGGTCCATTGCCGACCACCTTGCTCGAGGTGGCGATCCTCCTGACGGTTGCGGTCTTCGCCCTCGAAACCTGGCGGCAGCGCGAGCCGATCGAATGGCGTGGACCGCTCACGCTTCCCGCCATCGTGTTCATCATTGCCGGAGCCATCTCGGTACTGGCCTCCGCCGACCATCGCGGTGCGCTTGGCCTGTACCGAGCCTACTTTCTCGAGCCGGCCGCCTTCGCGCTGATCGTCGCGGCGGTGGCATCAACCCCGCGTCGGGTCGGCCTCATCCTCGCGGGCTTCGGCCTGGGCGCCGCGGTCGCGGGGCTGGCGAACATGGTGGTCGTGATCGACGCGATCCGCCACCACGTGCTCGATCTCGCCACCACCCCTCCGGTCGTGATCTATCAGACGGCCAATGCGGTCGCGCTCTACCTGGTGCCGCTGGTGGCGGTCGCAGCCAGCGTCCTCATCCACGGACGCGGCCGGGCCGAGCGCTGGATCAGCGGGCTGTTCCTCGCGATCGCCCTGCCGGCCTGTCTGCTGAGTTTCTCGCGTGGTGGCTACCTGGCGCTGGCGGCGCTTGCCCTTGGTCTCGCCCTATCCCACCGCTGGGCAAAAATCCTGGTGCCCGCCGCCGTTGTGGCCGGCATCCTGATCAGCCAGGTGCCGCTGATCCGAAATCGGATTGCCTATGAACTGCATCCGCTGCCCGGAAACACGCTGGACTACCGGCTACGGCTGTGGGGACAGACGCTGAAGATGCTCAGCCATCACCAGCTACTCGGGATCGGGCTGTCCGATTACGCCCAGGCGATGGGCCCCTACTGGCAGGACCTTCCCCATGTGATCTATCCGCACAACATCATCCTGAACTTCTGGGCGGTCACCGGCGTGCTCGGCCTGCTCGGGTTTGGCTGGCTGGCGGTTCGGGCGTTCCTGCTCGGCTGGCAGGGCTGGAGAGGGCATGCCGCCGCATGGCGCCCCTATGACCTGGGCGTCATGCTGGTCCTGGTCGCGATGGTCGTCCACGGCCTGGTGGACGTTCCCTTCTTCAAGAACGACCTGAGCCTGGAGTTCTCGGCGCTGCTGGGGGTGCTCTGGGCCGCGTATCGCTGGGGTGGCCGGACAAGCCCCTAAGGGCAATTCGCGTTATACGGCCGTGGCCGAGCTGGAGCCCGCGAGCCTGGACTATTCGTCCGTCATCCGGCAGAGCCAGGTCGGCGTCCTGGCCAGCGCCGAGCGGATCACAGTCGTCGGCCGCTGGGTGGTGCTGGCGGCGGCCGTCATCCTCAACCACTTCGGCAACCAGAACTCGCAGGCCTCGGTCGTCATCGTGGACACCATCCTCTTTGGCTGGGGCATCGTCAACCTGGTGGTCTCCGTCCTGCTGGTGAGGGGCTTCCAGCCCGGCCGCTGGTTCGGCTTCCTCACCACCGGGATCGATCTCCTGGTGGCGACCAGCATCCTCTATTTCACGGGTGGCTACGCTGCGCGAACCGACTTCTCGTTGCTGTTCTATCTGCTGATCATCGCCTCCGCGGTGCGGCTCGGCCTGCCCGGTTCACTGGCAACGGCCATCGTCGTCTCGCTGCTGTACATCGTGATCGGTGGTCTGACCGGCTTTGCTCAGATTTCCCCGCCACCCGGATTTGTCATCGGTCGCGTGTTCCTGTTCGTCTTCGTCGCCCTCGTTGCCGGCCTGCTGGTCGGGGACATCCGGACCCGGCTCGACCGAGCCCTGCGCGCGGCGATCGAGGGCGCCCGGCAGCTGGATGAGACACGCCGGCGCGAGGCGATCGAAAAAGAGCGGGCCCAGCGCCTCGAGGAAATCGACAAGGTCCGCGCGGACTTCGTCTCCATCGTGGCCCACGAGCTGCAGACGCCGCTTGCCAGCATCAAAACCCAGGCCGACACGCTCCTGACCCAGCAGCACCGGCTCGATCAGGAGACCAGATCAGCTCTCACCGAGGGGATCTATCGAAGCGCAGCCAGCTTGACCAACCTGGTGCAGGACTTTGCGGCCGTCAACCGGATCGAGAGCGATCAGTTCACCTACAACTTCGAGCGCCTTGATATCGGTGACTTGGTCAAGGAGGTCATCGATCGCTTCTCGGTCAATCCTCGCCACCCGATCCGGGTCCGGATCGAGCCCGGCTTGATCGTTCGCGGCGATCGCCGCCGGCTGGAACAGGCGATGCTGAACCTGCTGAACAATGCGGTCAAGTACTCCCCCCGGGGCGGCAACATCGCGGTGATCGCCTTCCCG
>CAZRMD010000124.1:0-9150 GCA_964601135.1 uncultured Actinomycetes bacterium
CAGCGAGCTCATCCGCGGTCAGCCGCTCCCGGACTTCTGGCGCCTGACCGACGACGGTTTTGAAATCCTGGCCATCATCGAGCGCGCTCAGCGCGGCGCGTTGGACGACTCGGTAGGCGTCCTGGCGCGACATGCCTTTTTGCACAAGGGCCAACAGCACGCGCTGGGAGAAGACGACGCCGCCGCTGCGGTAGAGGTTGGCCCGCATCCGTTCGCGATCGATGGTCAGCCCCTCGATAATGTCGGCCATCAAGCGGAGCATGTAATCGAGCAGCGTGCACGCATCGGGCACGATGATCCGCTCGGCCGAGGAGTGGCTGATATCGCGCTCATGCCACAGGGCCTGGTTCTCGAGCGCGACCTGGGCATAGCCGCGCACCGTCCGGGCCAGCCCTGAAATCCGCTCACTGAGGATGGGATTGCGCTTGTGCGGCATCGCCGATGACCCTTTCTGCTCCTCGCCAAAGGGCTCACGCACCTCGGCCACCTCGCTGCGCTGCAGGTGGCGGATGTCGGTGGCGAACTTCTCGAGGCTGCCGCCCACCACTGCCAGCGTCGTCAGATAGGCGGCGTGGCGGTCGCGGGCGATCACCTGGGTGGTGGCCGGGGCGACCCTCAACCCGAGCTTGGCCAGGGCGAATTCCTCGACCCGCGGGTCGACCGTGGCATGGGTGCCGACGGCGCCGGAGAGCTTGCCCACCCGGATGTCCTCCCGGGCGGTGACCAGACGCTGCCGTTCGCGGTCCAGCTCATCCAGCCAGCCGGCCAGCACGAACCCGAAACTGATCGGCTCGGCGTGGATCCCGTGCGTTCGCCCGGCCATGAGGGTGGCTCGCTCCTCGATGGCGCGGCGGCGGACGACCGATGAGAGACGGTCGACATCATTAAGAAGGATGTCGGCCGCCCGGACCAGCTGGAGCGCCAGGGCGGTATCGAGGATATCGGAGGAGGTCAGGCCCCGATGCAGGTGGCGAGCGTCATCGCCGACCGATTCGGAGATCGAGTCCAGGAAGGCGACGACGTCGTGACCGACCCGTTCCTCGAGCCTGGCGATGTGATCGACATCCACGCGGGCCTGGCGCAAGCGCTCCAGGGCCGACCTGGGGACTTCGCCGATCTCGACCCACCCCTCCGTGACGATGAGCTCGATCTGCAGCCACAGCTCGTACCGCTGCTTGGGGGAGAAGATCCCGCTCATCTCCGGGTGAGCGTATCGGGGAATCAAACGGCGGCTGGTCTCCTTGTGGGTGGCGGGCCGTCGGTGACGGGCCTGATTATACCGGCGTCACGGGCCGAAAACCCGTTCTGTTCGGCCCGTAACCTCTCTTACGGTGCGCGACTTTCTGATACACGGGGAGTTGCTGTAAATTGGGCGGACTCGTAACCAAGAGGGGGTGCCTCCCGTTCAGTTTCCAGCGGGCGCCCAGCGGGGTGCCCTGATGCCGGACGAATTTGAAGAGCGGGAACTCGTCGAGCGGGCGAAGCAAGACCCGGACGCGTTCGGGATCCTGTATGAGCGCTATTTCCCGCGAATCTATCGCTTTGCGTACTCCAGACTCCGAGATCAGTCGGTCGCCGAGGATGTCACGTCGGAGGTGTTTTTCAAGGCGCTCAAACATATCAAGCGGTACACGTACGAGGGCCATCCCTTCCACTCGTGGCTCTACCAGATCGCTGTGAACCAGGTCACCGACCACTACCGCGGGCCCGTGGGCAAAGAGGTGGAGCTCGAAGAGTGTGCCGACACCCCGAGTTCGAATCCGACCGTGATCGACGAGGTCGTTCGTCGCGACCTGAGTCGCCGGGTCTGGATGGCCATCGACCAGCTTCCAGAGCAGCAAAGCACCGCCATGTACCTCAAATTCAGCGAAGACCTGAAGATCGATGACATCGCCGTCATCATGAAGAAGACCCCCGGGGCGGTGAAGCTTCTCCTTCACCGCGGCACGGAACGCCTGCGGAAAGAGCTTCCGGGACAGCTCGGAGAAGACCCGAAGGCTGGGGACTAGATGAGGGATCCCGAGCTCGACGAGCTTTTCACCGATCCGGCTCACCAGGAAGTGGTTGAGCTGCTCAAGGCGTCGCGTCCAGCTGAGCCGCCGCTCGACCCCTATTTCCGGAGTTCGCTGCGGGCCAAGCTCATTACCGAGGCTCATCGGACGCTGCCCCGCCGAGCACGTCGGTCCTGGTTCTCGCTCAGCCCAAGGGTGCTGGCTCCCGCCATGGCGGCAGTCGCCGCCGGCTTCCTGGTTGTGCTCGGCGTCCAGGTCTATCTGCATAACCAGTCCACGAACCCCGGCCAGGTGGCCTTCGACTCCAGGAGCATCGATAACAGGACCAACGTCGCAACGGTCGAGCCGATCCGCATCGCGTTCAGCGGCCCGGTTGACAAGGCGGCAGTCGAGGAGACGGTCCAGATCGAACCGGCGACCGCGATCACCAAGCAGTGGGACGGATCGACCCTGGTCATCATTCCGGATCATCCGCTGGCGCCCAACACCACCTATACGGTGACCTTCAGGCCCAGCGCCGCACCTGCGTCGCCTCCCTCGGTCCCCTGGATAAACCAGACGCCACGAGGCAGCGGGCCGCCGGCGCCCGTGGTGCTGCATTTCACCACCGGCCGGGCCCCGATCGCGACGGTTGTGCCACCCTCGTACAAGAGCTCGAACGTCGGCTTCCTCGCCGACAACCGGCTGGCGGACTCGCGCACCATCCTGAATGGCACCTGGACCGCCGCTGACCAGCTCCTCGTCACCCGCCCCACCGGCCAACCGGGGCCGACTGCCGCCAGCCAAACGCCAACGGCCACGACAGCGAAAGGCGCGGCCACCAACGTATGGCTGATGAGCGCGGGTGGGACGCCGCTTCGACTGGTCGCCCCCGGCGCCACCCTGCCATCGACCCCGGCGACCGGCAGCATGTTTGCGGCCTGGACGTGGCTATCTGGAAGCCAGGCTCGGCTCGACGTTTTCGATCTGCAGGGCAAGCTGATCTCCAGCATCGCCACGGTCACCGCCACGCCGGACCGGCCCGCCGTCTGGGTGGGCACGGACCGGCTCGCATATGTCGACGGCGGCAGCCTGCACCTCGTCGACCTCCACGGCGCTCCGATCGCGCTTCCGGCGGCGGTCAAGGTGGACCACGGCAGCATCGCAGCATCCCCAAGCGGGACCCTGGTAGCGGTCGAGTCAACGGAGGGCGCCGTCTTCGTGGACCTGACCAAATCGCCGCCTGCTGTCAATCCGCTGCTTCACCCCACGGCCACGGGCTTCGCCTGGTCACTCAAGGGCGACCTGGCCTTCCTGGTCCAGGCAAATTCAGGGAGCGATCTCTACGTTGGGCCGGATGGCCAGGCCGCCTCAAAGATCGCGAGCAGCCCCGCGGGCCAGACCTGGTCGGACCTGAACTGGGCGCCCGACGGCAGCTCATTGCTGCTCGCGACCAAGCCGAGTGGTTCGACCGGCAGCCCCTCAGGCCTCCTGGTGATCAACCGTGATGGCAGCCAGCCGACGCCTTTTGGGGCAACACAGCAGGAATACACCGCACCCCGGTGGTCGCCGAGTGGCGCCCTGGTGCTCTTCACCCGGCATGACGAAGGGGGTGGAACGGCATTCTGGACCGCGGGTGTGTCCACGTCCGGCACCAACACCGACGAGCAATCAGCCCTAACTGAGGTGAACACCTTCGTCCAGGCACGGATTGCGGGCGATGGCTCGGCGGCCCAAGCCCAACTGGATGACAACGCCAAAGCGAAATACGCTGCTGGCACCTCGTCACTACTCAGCCCGGCCGGCAGCCAGTATGACCGCTATTACCCGGTCACGGTGCAGCTCGAGTCGAGTAATCCCAAGACGTTCCTGGTGGGCGTCCGGATCTTCAGCAAGTCAGGGGGCAGCGAGACCAGTTTCTTCGAGGAACAGCTCACCGTCGTGCAGCAGGGCCAGCATTACGTGATCCATGACGTCAAGGCGGCGCCGGCGATGCAGCTCGGTCATGGCCCGACGGTCGTCTCGGTCGTTGTCGTTCAAACGCCCCCTGGCCAGGAGATCCGCGTGCAGTTCGACGCTGATCTGAAGCCGGAAACCGTCACACAGGACACCATCAGAATCAAGGATGGCGAGGGAAACCTGGTCAATGCGCCGGTGACCTTCGATGCCACCAATCATCTGGCGACGCTTTCCGTGAAATTACGACCCGGGACGTATCAGCTGGTGGTCACGACGAGCGTGATGGACATCAACGGCACGGCGCTCGCCCAGGAATACGACCAGGCCGTTTTGATCAGCCGCTAGTAAGTCCTAGCAGGCGTAGTCGCGATCGACTGAGCCCGAGACGTACTGCACCAGGGCGACCGGAGCTCCGGTAAAGCTATAGGCGCTGCTGCAGTAGTTGCCAGCGCGCTTGCTCGAACGCAACGCGGTGGCGTACCAGTCGGCGGCGACTCCGGCTACGGATCCAGTTCCGACGATGCTCGACCACTGGTAGTCCGTCGAGTAGATCCCGATCGAGCCGCTGGAACTCGTGAACAGCGTGTCGACCAGGCCCTGGATGGCGTACTGGTTGAGCGACAGATCCGTGCAGTTGGTCCCGGATTGACCACACCAGCTGTTGCTGGTTTCGACATCGAGCCACCAGCCGGTCGGAACGACGCCTGGGAGTTGCTGCGCCGCGTAGGCCAGATCCTTTTGGGCTTCGCTGCATCCGGCCGCCCAGGCAGCCTGCTGGCTGGAGTCCCCGACGACGTTGACTGATTTGTTGGCGCAGTCCGTTGTCGTGTGGTTCGAATCGGTATAGCTCGGATCAAACCCCGTATTGACGTACAGCTGCGCCGAAGGAGATTGGGCGTACTCATCCGCGAGGCACGGATTGCCCGGATGGAGCGAGGAGATGAACGGCCAGCCCGAATCGACGCCCACGACCCCGAAGGTGCCGGTTGGATAGGTGGTGCCGCACTGCAGATAGCCGATGTCATAGCCGATCGTGCCGCTGGTAAAGGCGGCCGCGTTCAGGCTGTTGACGAGCAGAACGCCGGCAGCCGCCAGCGGAACGGCAGACAGGCGGAGCCAGCGATGCACGACACCGGTAGGGTACTCCTCGGCACCCGGCCTTTCCAGTCACCGGGAGTGTCGGATTGTCTATCTGAGTGGCGGTAGACTTCGCAAATCTTTCGCTCAGGCCAGGTCACCCTGGTCGCTAACGCTGGCGCTCAGGAAGCGGTAGGCCCACTCCTCGGCAAAGCGCCGCGAGCCGGCAAAGACCACCGGCACCTCCGGATACCGAACCAGCAGGCGGCCGAGCATGTCCGCCAGCCAGGAACCACGACTGGGCTGTGACTGAAACAGATCGGGATAGTCGCCCTCGACGACGATGGCCGCGTGGCCGATCTCGGCCAGGCGCTGCATCTGAAATGCCAGGCTGCCGTCCGATAGGGAGCCGGCGAGATTGGAGAGGGCCTTTCGCTCGACCACCGCAACGACGGAGCCGCCGACAACCGCGCCGTAGTCGCCGGCGGGCAGGGCTCGGCGTTCGACGGTGACCGGCCGGCCAGCGAATCGCCAGCCATACTTCTCGCGGGAATCGACCGCGATCGTCAGCGGACCAGCGGCGCGGCCCCGCGGCACTCGAGCGCCTGGGTTCGCCGACTGGACGGTCGCCTGCGTTTGCCACCAGATGGCCGGCCGGCCGCGGGCGTTGGCGAAGACGAACTGCGAGCGCGCCAGCCGCGGGCGATCCAGCACCAGGTCGATTGCCGCGCCCCGGCGGCGGCAGATCACAACGTTGGCTTCATCAACAAGCCGCACCGAATCGTCCCAGGGCGCGGCGTCGTTGGCGCAGAAGACCCGCGCGAAACGCGGCCAGGGTTCGCGTGCCTTGAGCACCAGACCACCATCGATGGGAAGCCGGATCCGGTACCGCAGCTGACTCCTCTCGTCCGGATTCGGCGCTACCTGGAAACGCTCGGTCATGGCACCGGCATCAACGCTCACCGGCGATGACCACGCCGGCCGCGATCGCCGCGGCCACCTCGTCCCCGCCGTAGAGCGGCTCGAGCGGTGAGGTCTCGGCGTCAAACTTCCTGGTTCGCTCGAGCAAGCGCGGATGCTCCTGGATGAAACTCGTGGAGATCCGACCGCTCAGGAAGTCGTCCTCCTCCAGCAGGGCGCGGTGAAACGGCACGGTCGTCTTCGGTCCCGTCAGCACCATCTCCTGCAGCGCCCGGCGGCCTCGACCGATGGCCGCCTCGCGATCATTGGCCCAGACGATCAGCTTCAAGAGCAGGGAGTCGAAGTGCGGGGAGATCTCCTGGTGCGGCCGGATGCCGCTGTCCACCCGCACGCCCGGCCCGGTGGGCGGCGCGTATCGGTGGATGCGCCGAGGAGCCGGCATGAAGTTCCGCAGGGGATCTTCGGCGTTGATCCGAAACTCGATCGCGTGGCCGCGCGGAGCAGGATAGCCATCCGCGCGAAGCTTTTCACCGCGAGCGACCCGGATCTGCTCGCGCACCAGGTCAACCCCCAGGACCGATTCCGTGATTGGATGCTCGACCTGCAGCCGGGTGTTCATTTCGAGAAAGTAGAAGTCCTCACCGGACACGATGAACTCGACCGTTCCCGCATTGAAGTAGCCCACGGCCGCCGCGGCTTTGACCGCTGCCTCGCCCATGGCCTTGCGCCTGGCATCGGTAAGGCCCACCGCAGGCGTCTCTTCGAGCAGTTTTTGATGACGGCGCTGGATGGAGCATTCGCGCTCGCCGAGTGCGAGCGTCGTGCCGTGCGTGTCAGCCAGGACCTGCATCTCGATGTGTCGGGGATGGGTCAGGAAGCGCTCGAGATACACGTCCGCGCTAGCGAAGGAGGCCTGGGCCGCGCGACGGCAGGCCTCGAACGCGGCCGGAAGCTCCTGCGGATTTTGGGCCACGCGCATGCCAATGCCGCCACCGCCGGCTGAGGCCTTGACGAGAACCGGGTAGCCAATCCGTTCGGCCTCCTTCAGCGCCGCCTGCTCATCCGCAAGCGCCGCCGTCCCGGGAACAACCGGAACGCCAGCCTCCACCATGCGGCGCCGGGCTTCCACCTTGTCGCCCATGGCCTGCATGCTGGCTGCGCTTGGGCCGATGAACGTCAGCCCCTTCTTCGCGCACGCCTCGGAAAAACTCGGATTCTCGGACAGAAAGCCATATCCGGGGTGGACGGCATCCGCACCATGAGCCCGGGCCACCTCGACCAGCTGCTCGATATCGAGGTATGCCTGGCGAGGTGAGGACCCACTCAACGCCACACGCTCGTCGGCAAAGTAGACGTGGGGGGCACGCGCGTCGGGCTCCGCATACACGGCCACCGTTGGGATACGCATTTCGCGGCAGGTCCGCATCACTCGTAGCGCGATCTCGCCGCGGTTGGCGACCAGGACCTTGGTGACGTTAGCCAATCGTCATCAGCACGTCGTTGGGCGCCACGATGGCACCCTCTTTGGCGAAGACCTCCCGCACCGTCCCGGCGACGGTCGCGATGATGTCGTTCTGCATCTTCATGGCCTCCAGCACCACGACCACGTCACCGAGCCGAACCTTGTCACCTTTTCCGACCTTGACCTTGACGACCATGCCCTGCATCGGCGCCTGGATGGCGCCGTTCCCGCCAACCACCGGCGTCGGTGCGGCCGTCGCAGCTGCTTGTGACGGGGCCGGCGCTCCGGCTGCGACGCCATTGCCCAGGATCCGTACCTTGTATGGCTCGCCATCGACTTCGACCGTGAATTCGCGCACCGCTACTTCCGCAGCGGGCGCCGCCTCGGGTGCGGTCGCCACTGCCGAGGGCGCGGCGGCTGGTTCCGGAGTGGGCGCTGCCGGTGGCGCCGATGCGGGCGCCGGTTCCACTCGACGAAGGGACGGTCGAAGAATTCCGGGGGCCTCATCCGGAAACAGGATGTAGGTCAGCACCTGGTCGACTCCAGTCGGCGTGATGCCCTGCTTGCGCATCTCGCGACGGGCCCGATCAAGCCCTGGCTGGAGCAGATCGGCGGGCCGCATGGTGATCGCCTCCGACGAACCCAGTGCGCGCTTCCGAACCTCGCGGTCGATTGGCGCCGGCGAGGCTCCGTACAAGCCCTTGACGTAATCCCGGAACGATTGCTCGATGTGCTGGTAACGCTTCTCGCTCAGCGTGTTCGCCAGTGCCTGGTTCGCGGCAATGCGATTGATCGGGGCCGCCATCGGCGGATATCCCATCTCTTGCCGAACGTGGACCAGTTCCTGGATCAGGCGGTCGTAGCGATCGATCGCGTTGCGTTCGCGCAGCATGCGGATCATGATCGCCAGCACCGGCGCGGGGAGCTGATGCTCGAGCACGAAGACGTCGTTGCGGAATGCGATTGGATCCTGGAACTCGAGGTACTCGTCGTGGATCTCGTCGAAGTAGCGACTGGCCTGGCTGATCAGGCTGAGGTCCAAGCCCGTATCGAACGGTCCATCGTGGAGCGCGGCAACGATGGTCTCGGTGGCGGGCTGTGACGCGCCCCAGGCCAGGGCTGACAATGCGGTATCGACGCCAGTCGCGCCGGCTTCGATAGCCGCGTAATACGTGATCGGTGCCAGCCCGGTCGTCGAATGCGTATGGATGCTCACCGGCAGCTTGGTCGCGCCGATGAGGGCGGTGACCAGCGCGCGCGCCGTCCCCGGCGCCAGGATACCGCCCACGTCCTCGATGCCGATCCAGTCGGCGCCGAGTTGCTTCAGCCGGTTGGCCGAACGGACCAGCCAGGCTTCGTCCTCGACCGGGCTGGGGCTGAAAACCAGCGCCGCGACCACGCGCGCCCCAGCCTTGCGCGCGGCCTCGATCGGTACCTCGAGGTTGCGCAGATCGTTGAGCGGGTCGAACATGCGCACGACGCGAATGCCGTCCTGGACCGCCTGCTCGATGAAGGCCCGGACGACGTCGTCGGGTTGATGCGACTGGCTGATCAATGTCTGCCCGCGGATCAACATTTGGAGCGGCGTCTTTTCGATGGCGCCGCGAAGTGCCCGCAGGCGCTGCCACGGATCTTCGTTGAGAGCGCGCACGGAAGCGGCGAAGGTCCAACCGCCCCAGGCGTCGAGCGCGTGATAGCCGATGTCGTCGAGCGTCTTGGCGATCGGCAGCACGTGCTGCA
>CAZRMD010000125.1:0-1855 GCA_964601135.1 uncultured Actinomycetes bacterium
CTCCCGATCGACCCGGTGTTCGTAACCGACGTACGCGGCAACGTCGTCCGATTCACGTCGATCAACGCGCGCTGGGCTGAGCGGCTGGTGCGGGCCACCTGTGCCGCGATGGGTAACGCAGCCTCGATGGCCATCTACCCGATGACGGTGCGTCAGGCAAGGCAGGTCACCGTCAAGGGCTCGCTGAGCCGAGCGATAAGGGTTGGCGTCGCCATGCACAAGCCGGCGGGGGACTGCGTGGAGGCGCTTCTAAGCGCTGTTGGTGGCGTCCGATTGGCTGAAGGAAAGATAACCGAGGTCGAGCGCTGGACAACCCAGGGATTTGCGCAGGGTACCGCGATCATCGAGGACACCCAGGGTTCGCTGGTCAGGCTCGAGTTCCAGAACGAAAACATGCTCGTCCTCGCTGACGGACAGGTCTTGGCGTCGGTGCCCGACATCATCACAGTTCTCGACGTGCACTCCGCCGAGGCGGTAGTCAATGAGCGCCTTCGTTACGGTCAGCGCGTCACTCTCATCGCCTTTCCGTGCGATCAAGCCTGGCGCACTCCCGCCGGTCTCGCGCTTGTCGGTCCACGGGCCTGCGGCTACGACGTCGACTACCAGCGGCTGGAGGAGATTCGTGCGGCGAGCTGATCTTCGGTTGGGCATCGATGTGGGCGGCACCAACACGGACGCTGTAGTTGTCGACCAAGACGACCGTCTCGTTGCCAAGGCAAAGGTCGCGACGACCGCTGACGTTGGCACCGGCATCGCAGCGTCAATCGCCGCTGTGGTGACGGACGGCGATGTGGCGCCCGAGCGCATCACTCACGTCATGCTGGGGACGACGCACGCCACCAACGCAATCGTCGAGCGGAAGGGTCTTCAACGCGTTGCCGTTGTCCGCGTCGGCGGTCCCGCGACTCACGGCGTGCCGCCGCTCGCCACTTGGCCTGCCGAGCTGCGACAGGCCGTCTCTGTCGGCGAAGTGATAGTCGACGGTGGCTTGGAGCTCGATGGCTCGGAGCTGGCTCCCTTTGCCGCCGATCCATTGAAGCGGTTCCTGGAGAGCGTTGCCGGAACGGTGGACGCGGTGGCGATCACCAGCGTCTTCGCTCCCGTCTCCGATCGCCATGAGCGGCATGCACAGGATGTCGTGCGAGAGGTGCTGGGCGACGTGCCGGTTTCTCTAAGCGCCGACGTGGGCATGATCGGGCTTCTCGAGCGAGAGAACGCGACCGTCTTGAATGCCGTGCTGATGCGCGTGGCGGCGCGCTTCGCGGATGCCCTGCGCGCATCTCTGGAGTCCGCCGGTCTCTCCGCCGTCACCTATTTCACGCAAAACGACGGCACGTTGATGGCGCTCGACTACGTCGTTGAACATCCGGTGCTCACCATCGCCAGCGGTCCTGCGAACAGCCTTCGAGGCGCCGAAACCCTGACCGGCATCTCCGATGGGTTGGTGGCTGACATCGGCGGTACCTCGACCGATGTCGGAATGCTGGTCAATGGCTTTCCACGACAATCGGCGGTGCCGGTCGAGGTCAGCGGCATTCGGACCAACTTCCGGATGCCTGACATCGTGTCGATTCCTTTAGGTGGCGGCACCTGCATCGAGGCTTGCTCGGGCCAGGTGCGGGTCGGCCCGGCGAGTGTTGGATATCGGCTGGCCGAGGAAGCTCTTGTCTTTGGCGGCGCTACGCCGACGGTCACCGATGCTGCGGCGTACACGGGTCGCGCCAAGATCGGCAACACCGGCGCTGAATCGCGGTTGGCAGACATGCCCTGGCATGAGGCGATGACTAAGGTGGACTGCCTCCTCGAAGACGCGATCGACCGCGCGCGGCAATCACGGAAGCCACTGCCGCTTGTC
>CAZRMD010000125.1:1865-9137 GCA_964601135.1 uncultured Actinomycetes bacterium
ATCATTGCGCCGCGGCACTTCGATGGGGTGAGCGAGGTCATCCGGCCGGCCAATTGCGATGTCGCAAACGCGATTGGGGCGGCGATGGGCATGGTCAGCGGGCAGATCGACAGACTGTTCAACCTCAGCGCCGTCAGCCGCAAGTCGGCGCTCGAGGAAGCTCGCCAACTCGCAGCCGACGAGGCGGTCAAGGCCGGGGCCGATCCGCCGTCGGTAGAGATCGTCGACCTTGAGGAGCTGACGATCTCGTACCTGCCGAGCCCCGTCTTGCGGATCCGAGCTAAAGCCGCCGGGGCGCTCGGAGCACTCTAAACCGGCGAATTCGGATGGAGGAGGAGTCATGAGCGTTTCGACGACCACGATCGAACCAGACGATGTAGAAGGGCACATACACATCGGCCACGACGACTATGCCGTAGGAAGAGTGCCTATGGCGGCACGTCACAACTGGTTTGTGGTGTTTCTCCAGCGCTACGGTCAGCTTTCGGCCCTGTCCCAGTTCCTGCTCGGCGCCACGCTCGGGTTTGGAATGGATTTCTGGCAGGCGTTCTGGGCCTTCACGCTGGGCGCGGTGATTCTGGAGATCGTCAGCATTTTCACAGGCATCGCGGGTCAGCGCGAGGGCCTCAACACAGCGTTACTCACGCGCTGGACTGGCTTCGGGCGTTATGGATCGTCCGTCTTGGGGTTGATCATCACGATCAGCCTGATGGGCTGGTTCGGTATCCAAAACTCCGTGTTTGCTGCCGGTCTGGACTCTCTATTGCCGCACACGTTGCCAATCTGGGGCTGGCAGATCATCACCGGCGCCGCCGTATCAGTAATCGTCATATGGGGCTTCCTCTCGATGACCTGGACCGCCTACATAACGATTCCGGCCTTCGTCGGCCTTTGCTTCTATTCGATTGGCGTCGCCTTCACGCAACATCCGATCGGGCAGGTGTTTGGTTCCGCGCATCCCGGTCCCGGGATGAGTGTCGCGGCCGGCGCGACGCTGGTCGCCGGCGGATTTATCGTCGGCGCCGTCATCACCCCTGACATGTCACGCTTCAACCGCAGCGGGGCGGACGTCGTCAAGCAGACGGTCCTCGGTTTCACGCTCGGCGAGTACACGATCGGCCTGATCGGAGTGCTGCTTGCTCACGTCGCGAAGACCGCCGACGTCATCGGCATCGTGACCACCACATCCGGCGTCGTCGGCGTCCTGATCCTGATCGCCGCCACCCTCAAGATCAACGACTGGAACCTGTACTCGGGCTCTCTCGGGCTCGCTAACTTCATACACACGTTGAGCGGCCGGCACATTCATCGCGGCGTTCTCACCATCGTCGTCGGGGCGCTGGGAACGCTGCTGTCGGCCATGGGCATCCTCCAGCAGTTCGTCAACTTCCTAATCCTGTTGGGCGTCGCCTTCCCGCCGGTCGCCAGCATCATGATCGTCGACTACTTCATACTGAAATCGCACCGAAGCGAGCTGGCGGAGAGCCAGGCGCGCGGTACGACCCCGACCACGGTCCCCGGCTGGAATCCGGCTGGACTGCTGGCCTGGGTGATCGGTGCGGTTTCCGGCTGGTACATCCAGTGGGGCCTCGGTTCCGTCAACTCGCTCGTAATCGCAGCAATCGCGTACTACGTGCTGGCAAAGGTCTTTGTGACAGTCGGCCTCGGCCAGCCAAAACCAGCGGAGGTCATTCAGTGAGGATTGGTGTCGACGTCGGCGGCACGAACACGGACGCCGTACTTATGGACGGGCGCGAGGTTCTTGCCGAATTCAAGACCCCGACCACACCGGACGTTACCAGCGGCATCGTCACGGCGCTGGAGGGCCTGAAGCAGGGGCGCAACTACAGCCCTGCCGACGTCACCGGAGTAATGATCGGAACCACTCATTTCACGAACGCGGTGGTGGAGCGGCGGCGCCTTACGGCGACCGCCGCCATCCGCCTCGGCCTGCCGGCGACCGCCGCTCTGCCGCCGATGACCGACTGGCCGCAGGAACTCCATGAGGCCCTCGGCGGGCACACCTATTTATGTCACGGAGGTTTCGAATTCGACGGCCGGCACATCGCGCCGCTGAACCCGGAAGAGATCCGGAAGGTGGCGCAGGACATCGGAGCCAAAGGCATCCGAACGGTCGCCATCTCCTCGGTGTTCTCGCCAGTCAACGGCGAGATGGAGCTCGAGGCTGCGCGCATCGTCTCCGATGAGCTGCCGGGCGTTGCCATCAGCCTCTCCCATGAAATCGGCCGAGTCGGCCTTTTGGAACGTGAGAACGCCACGATTCTCAACGCCTGCCTGCGCGAGCTCGCGGCGCATATTTCGTCCGCGCTGGAATCGGCGGTGCGCCGCTTCGGTATCGATGCGCCCCTTTTCATCAGCCAAAACGATGGGACGCTGATGAGCGTCGACTACTGTCGCAACTATCCGGTGGCCACCTTTACCTCAGGCCCGACCAACTCGATGCGAGGCGCCGCTTTTCTGTCTGGCGAGTCCGACTGCGTTGTGGTCGACGTCGGCGGCACCACCTCCGATGTCGGCGCCCTCATTCACGGCTTCCCTCGAGAGGCGTCGGTCGCAGTCGAGGTCGCTGGTGTACGGACCAACTTCCGCATGCCCGACGTCCTGTCGGTAGGCCTGGGCGGCGGCAGCTTGGTGGTTGAGGAGTCCTCGGGGCTCAAGATCGGTCCCCAAAGCGTCGGCTATGAGATATCCCGTAAGGCGCTCGTCTTCGGAGGCGACACGCTGACCGCGACCGACATTGCGGTCGCCGCCGGCATGTGCGAGATCGGCGACCCGGCAATGGTGAGGAATCTCGACCGGGCGCTGGTCGACTCCGCGATACAGCTGATGCAGGACCGTGCGGCCGAGCTCATCGATCGTGTCAAGACGAGCGCGGAGGCCCTTCCCGTAGTGGTCGTGGGCGGCGGCAGCGTCCTTTTGAAGAACCGGCTGGAAGGCGCGTCAAGGGTAATTAAGCCGGATCATTTCGCAGTCGCCAACGCCATCGGTGCCGCCATCGCCCAGGTTGGCGGCGAGACTGACAAGGTCTTTTCGCTCGCCGAAATGGGCAGGGAACGCGCACTCGAGATGGCGCGCCAGGAGGCCGTTGACAAGGCGATTGCGGCCGGTGCCGAGCCAGAGAGCATCCAGGTGGTGGACGTCGAGGAGGTGCCGCTCGCGTATCTCCCGAGCAACGCGGTGCGCATTCGGGTCAAGGCCGTCGGCGATCTCAAGCTGGGGGTGACAGATGCGGCTCGTGCATGAAGAGGACCTGGATGACATCGCACGAGGCGCCGCCGTCCTTGGTACCGGCGGGGGTGGCAATCCCTACATTGGAAAACTGCTCGCGCAGAGGGCGATTCGCGACCATGGGCCGGTAAAGCTGGTCGCAGCGGACGAGGTCCCCGACGATGCTCTCATCATCCAGTCCGCCATGATGGGCGCCCCGACGGTCATGGTCGAGAAGATCCCGGCTGGCGGGGAGGTGGTCGAGGCGTTCGAAACCATCCAGGCTTACCTGGGGAGGAAGATCACCCACACGACTTCGGCCGAGGCAGGCGGGCTGAACTCGACGATCCCGTTCGTGGTGGCTGCCCGGACCGGCATTCCGATGGTGGATGCGGACGGGATGGGGCGTGCCTTCCCCGAGCTCCAGATGATCATCCCGAGCATGGAAGGGGTTTCGGCGACCCCAATGGCCATCTCCGACGAGAAGGGCAACAGCGTCGTTCTGAACACCGTCGACAACCGCTGGACGGAACGGCTTGCCCGCTCGGCGACGATCGACATGGGATGTTCTGCGCTAATCGCGCTTTACGCCATGACGGGACGGCAGCTGAAGGACTCGATGGTCCTCGGGACCCTGACGTTGGCGCAGGAACTCGGAGCTCTGATCCGGGAAATGCGCTCCAAGCACGGCAATGCGATCGAGGCACTCGTACAGCGCATGAACGGCGCGCTGCTATTCCAGGGCCGGGTGACCGATGTTCGCCGGCGGACTGAAGCCGGTTTCGCACGTGGAGTGGCGACCATAGAAGGATTGGGCGAGTACTCTGGCTCGCACCTGACCATCCAGTTTCAGAACGAGCACCTGGTGGCGATCCGCGACCAGAAGGTCGTCGCCTCAGTGCCCGACCTGATCATCATGCTGGACACCGAGACGGCCGAACCCGTCACGACCGAAGACGTCCGCTACGGCTACCGCGTGTCCATGATCGCCGCGCCTTGCGACCCTCGGTGGCGAACTCCTCGCGGACTCGACGTAGTCGGTCCGCGCTATTTCGGCTACGACTTCGACTACGCGCCGTTCGAAGAGCGCATAGCCACGGGGGTCCGCTGACAGTGGCGTGGGACCTAACCGTCCAGGACCTGCAAGACCTCGCGCGAGGCGCCGCCCTTCTCGGATCGGGAGGGGGTGGCGACCCCTACGTCGGCCGGCTCATCGTAGAGAGGGCGCTGAAGGGTGGCGCCAAAGTTCGCATCTGGGAGCTGGCAGAGGTTCCCGATGATGCCCTCGTCGTGCCCACGGCAATGATGGGCGCGCCGACAGTCATGGTCGAGAAGGTGCCTTCCGGTGAGGAGGGAGCTCTCGCCCTGCGCCACCTGGAACGGCACCTCGGCCGGAAGGCAACTGCCACCATGCCCATCGAGTGCGGCGGTCTGAACTCAACCATGCCGCTGGTCGTGGCCGCGCAAACGGGAATCCCGGTCGTCGACGCTGACGGCATGGGACGCGCGTTTCCGGAACTCCAGATGGAGACCTTCCACGTCTTCGGCGTCTCTGGGACGCCGATGGCTATAGCCAACGAGCACGGAGACGTGACGCTGCTGACCACGCGTGACAACTGGGCTATGGAGTGGCTGGCTCGTGGGATCACGGTCAAGATGGGCGGGGCGTCTCTGATCGCCGAGTACCCGATGGACGGGGCTACTGCAAAGCGGGTGTCGATACCAGGGACGCTGAGCCTGGGCATCCGGCTCGGGAGGGCGATTCGGGAAGCCCGGCAAGCTCATGGCGATTCACTCGTTTACCTCGCCGACGCGCTGCAGCCGACTATCTACGGCGAGCCGCGCCTGCTCTTCGAGGGCAAGGTGGAGGACGTTCTGAGGCGCACCACAGAGGGATTCGTGAAGGGCTCCGCGACCATCAGGCCGCTCGGCCACGGGCCGTCTCTGAAGCTCACTTTCCAGAACGAGCATCTGATCGCTGAGGCGGACGGCGAACCGCTGGCAGTCGTCCCAGACCTGATCTGCGTGCTCGACATGGAGACCGCGGAACCCATCACCACCGAGGGCATGCGCTACGGCCAGCGCGTGCGGGTGGTCGCGATCACGCCGCCGGAGATCATGCGCACGTCCGCCGCGTTAGAGGTGTTCGGTCCGAAGGCGTTCGGTTTGGCGGCCGAGTACAAGTTCGTGGCAGTAGGAACTGCGTGATGGCTGAACAACTGGACCACATCATCAAAGGCGGCACTCTGGTCTCCGCCGCGGGAACGGCTCGCGCAGACGTCGGCATCTCGAACGGTCGGATAGCGGTAATCGCTGAAACGGTCGAGGCGGATGGCGCCGAGGTCACTGACGCGTCGGGGCTGCTGGTCGCGCCTGGGGCCATCGACGTGCACACCCACTTCGACACGCAGATCGGCGACGGCAGCACCGCAGACGACTATGAGAGCGGCTCGCGCGCAGCGGCGGCCGGCGGCATCACCACATTCGTCAATTTCGCTTTCCAATCGCCCGGAGGCACGCTGCGCGAGGCCGCCGAAGCCGAGCAGGAGAAGGCCCGTGGCCGCTCCCATCTCGACTATGGCGTCCACCTCGTCGTCTCAGACCTGAGCGTCGACGGTCTCCTGGACGAGATACCGGCGCTGGTCGAGGAAGGCTATTCGAGTCTGAAGATCTTCACGGCGGTAGACGGCGTCGCCCTTTCGGACTCGCAGGTGCTGACTGTGCTCAGCGCCGCGGCCAGATTGGGCGTCATGGTGAACGTGCACGCAGAGGACGGGGCGCTCGTCGACCACCTTTCGAGCGAGCTGCTGCACCAGGGCAAGACGTCGGTCGACAATCTTGTCAAGGCTCGGCCGCCGGAGGCCGAGGCAATCGCGACCGGACGCGTGGCGGCGTACGCCAAGCAGGTGGGCGCTACGGTCTACTTCGTTCACCTCTCATGCCGAAGGGCGCTGGATGCCGTCCGGCAAGCCCGGATGAGCGGGGCGCGAGTGCACGTCGAAACGCGCCCGGCCTACCTGTACCTGACCGCGGACCGCTACCACCTTCCGAACCTCGAGGGAAACAAGTACGTCTGCTGGCCGCCGCTGCGCGAGCGCGATGACCAAGAGGCTCTATGGGATGGCCTGCGTAACAACGAGATTCAGACGTACGCGACGGATCACACAACCTGGCTCATCGCGCAGAAGATGGACCCGGCAAAGACGTTCGCGGACATCCCTGGTGGCATCTCCAATGTGCAGACGAGCATCGGGATGCTCTACTCAGAAGGAGTCCGGCGCGGCCGCATCTCGTTGAACCAATTCGTCGCCGTTACCGCCACCAATCCAGCGAAGCTCTTTGGTCTCTATCCGCAAAAAGGAACGCTCGCAGTCGGTTCTGACGCCGATTTGATGCTGATCGACCCGAATCGGAAGTTCCGCGTGCAGGGCCCACAGATGGAGTCGCGTTCGGACTTCGATCCCTACGAGGGTTATGAGGGCTCAGGATGGCCTGTGATGACGTTCTCGCGGGGCGAGCTGATAGTGGCCGACGGAAAGGTTCGCAGCCAGCCGGGTCGTGGGCGCTTCCTGCGCCGAGCGCGTCACCAACCGATCTGATGGGGCCAGAGATGAGTGAATCCAAATGCGCCGTCACCGAGGACCAGGCATTGGAGCTCCTTGCCCAGCTTGTCGCTAGCGCCGAGATCTGCGCGGTGGAGCCCGGCTACTACGGCACGTTCCGTCTGCTGAATGCCGCTGCCAAGCTGCTGGCCGCAATGTGCACGCAGCCGGGACATGAGGCGTGGCTCGATGAACTGCACAGCGACATCGAAGTGAAGAAGCTGCTGCTGATGAGCGACCGTGAGGCCTACTTCGCGTACTTGCCAACCGTGAGCAAGCGGGTGGCCGAGCGGCTCCGGGAGCGCAGCATGAGGCCAGTGGTCCAGTGACAACCACTCTCAACGACGTGCAAGTGAACCCGCAGGCGCTCCTCGCGCTGCTCAGGTCACGCCGGGTGGTACGGCAATTCGCCGCGGCACCAGTGAGCGACCCCGACTTGATC
>CAZRMD010000126.1:0-4897 GCA_964601135.1 uncultured Actinomycetes bacterium
TGCGTTCATGCAGGCGGTCGGAATGGTCAACGATCATGTCGTCCGATGCTTCCGGTATGAGCAGCTGACACCCCCCATAAAGGGGAGGGCGATGAAGCCTAGGACCAGGGCGTGGTAGGTCGCTTCTGCAGCTCGCCGTCGACGTAGACCGCATCCACCTTCTCGTCGTAGAAGCACAGGAGGTTCTCGATCTTCGGACATTCCGGAATGGGCGCCGGATAGGCCCACACGATGTCCTTGTACTCCTTGCCGTTGACCGTGACCGTCCAGTACGACGCCTTGCCCTTGTAGGGGCAGCGGGTCGTCGTCGTCGTCGGCGTCAGCAGGTCGAGCCGCACGTCCAGCTTGGGAATGTAGTAGCGGGTTGGGAGTCCAGTCTCGAACAGGAGCCGCGGCCGGTTGGTTTCGGCAACCACCTCACCGCCGATGACCACCTTCACATGCCGTGAGCTGTTCAGAACGTCGACGCGATGGTAGGGATCGCGCGGATGCACGAAGACCTCGTCATCCTCTTCGAACCAGGCGTCCATCTTGTCCCAATAGAAGGCGACGTATTGGGTGAGGTCTCGACGCTCGGGCTGCGGGTAACGCCAGGCGGCCTTCTCGGCGACGCGGTCACCGACTTTCACTGAGAAAAAGTGCGCCTCGCCTTTACCCGGGTGGTCGCGCTTGTAGTCGGTGGGCTGCAGCAGGTCGAGCCGTACGTCGCACGCCGGGAAGTAATAGACGGCGAGTCGCTTCTTCTCGATCATCAACATCACGGCTCGGCTGTCGGCGATGGTGGTCCCGCCGAGCATCACCCGCACGCGCCGTTGCGTTGGTTCGAAGACGAGATCGGCGCCAAGCGGGCGCTGGTCCTCGGTCAAGACAACGTCCTCAACAGCTCTCACCATGATCTGACCTCCTGCCTGGGGCTGGGTTCGTGCTTATAGGAATCGCCGATCTGACCAGGTCATTCCATTGGGTTTCAGCGTAACGCCGTGCGGTAGCTACCTGCGTGAAGCGAACGTTCGTGATGACGATGATCGCGGCGGTCCTCACGGCTTGCGTTTCCACGTCCGGAACCGCGAGCCGTCCGACACCCGTTCCCTTCATCACGCCGCCGAGCCTCTCTCCGACCGCCGAGGGGGCCAGCGCCACGCCCGAACCGACGCCCACGTCCCCTCCACCCACCTCCACCCCACCGGCCGCTCTCTCATCGGCCGCGCCTCCTTCCCCAGCTGCCCCGGCGGTCGCGCCAGCCGCAACGATGATGACTGGCAGCTTCGCCTTGATGGCCGTCGGGGGCAGCTTCGTGAGAGGCGTGGTGCAGGTCACGGCTCGCGATGGCGTCTTCACGGCGACCGTCAGCGCCGGCGGACTTCCCTCGGGCGGCTCCACGCTCCATACGGTCCACGTCCACCTCGGAAGCTGTGCCAATCCGTACGCGGGCGTGCACCTTACCGTGCTCGGCGTGCTTGGGACGAATGCCGTCGGAGCCGGCACGCTGACCGCGCGGCTTGCCCCCGTCTACGTTTCAGCCGGGCATTACGTGATCGTCTACGCCAGCACGTTGCCGCAGGTGATCGTCGGCTGCGCCAACCTCGCGGCGCTTGGCTGATCCTGGATCAGTCGAAGGCGGCGATCAGCAACCCGCCCAGGATGGCGGCGTTCTTGAGGAAGTGCACGCGCTGCTGAGCTCGCTGTGCCCGATCCGAGATCTCCCAGAAACGATGGCCGCCGAAGGTGGTCGGCACCATTGACACGGCGAGCGACGTCGCCGCCAGTCGCGGAACGATGCCGGCGGCGAGCAACGCTCCGGCACCGACATGGACGACCGCGTTCAGGCTGACCGCCGTCACCGGATCGCGCGGTGCGATCGGAACGGCGTCCGCCACCGCGTCGACGACTGGCTTGGCAGCCTTCGCCCGGGGTTCCGGGTTGGCGAGCACATCCAGCCCGCTGAGCACGAAGATGCCGCCCAGCAGGGGCCGGGCAACGGTTCGAACGATGTTCACAGTTTCACTGTAGCTGGAGGCCCCCGATGCCCAGGGCGATGCAGCGCGATTGCCACGCATCCGGACTCAACGCGCCAACGGCAAGCTCGTGAACCATCCCAAACGGTTCGAGCGTGTCGCTTCCCCTCCGTAGCTTCACCGGCTCTCCGGGGAGGGATTCGAGGGCCCAGCCGCTCCTGGCGAGCGCAACCGCAAGCGCGGCGCCGATCGTTCCGACCTGGACCTGACGCGAGTCCTCGTCCCAGCTGCCCGGGCGGAATCAATCGCGGGATGTCGGCGACGGTTTGGCCAGCCACGAGTTTGGCCTCGCGCCCGACGCGCGCCTCCCACAGTGGAATCAACACGTCGGGACCAACCTTCTCCCAGGACACTGGATGGAGCGCCGGGGACCCCGGCTTCGATATCGCCGAGACCAGGCGGGGCTCGGCCGCTGCCGCATCGGCAAGCAGGCTCAGCGCCGCCATTTCGCCCTCAGGCTCGGCACCGGGAGGCATCGATTCGAGAGCCTTGATGCGATCGGGTAGTGAGGGGTGACTGTCGTACGGATCAACGTTTCGCATGCTGAGCTCATCCCGAGTGGCTTTTGGCAATTGCTGACTCAACCTGCGGCTGCTCCAGGAAATGGGAAAAGCCGCCGGCGATCGGCGGAAGATAACCAGCGCTCAGAATCGGCACCACCTCGTTGCGCCAGTAGCTATCGAAGGCGAGGGCGGCGCCAAAGGTCTTGCGGAGGCGGCTGATGAGCGGCCGAGCACCAACCACGCGAGCCGCCAGCGCATCGGCGGCGTACTCCTGCCGGCGGGAAACCGCCTGGGTCACGCGAAGAAACATGCGCCCGTACAGGAGGAAGGGCAAATGCAGCAGGCTGCTCTGTTGGGCCAGATGGCCGATCGTGCGGGCGATGGCTTCGCGTGTCTTATAGATCCACGGCGCCAGCCGGGTATCGCCGCCGTGGTAATGACCAAACTCGTGCGTGAGCACCGCACGCATCTCCGAGATGGTCAAGACCTGCAGCAACGGTAGCCCGAGCAGCATCACCCGGCGACCGCCAAGGCCCATCAAGCCGCCCCGCTGCCGTACACCGGCGTTGACATCGGCCACCAGGTAGACCTCATGCGGCATTGGTTCGCCAACTTTCGTGGCCACGTCGGTCAGTTCGTGAAACAAGCGAGGGTTGGCGGCGGAATCGAGCAGTGGCCCAGGAGCGTGAAACCGCTCCGGGCGCGGAATGATCGACCAGAGAATCAGCGCCGCTCCAACGACACAGAAGAAGGTCAAACGGTTGACATGGTGGCCGTTGACCCAGAGCAGCCACGCGATCGTCAGCAAGGCAACGGCAATTCCTAACGCCAGCAGGTAGAACCCGACCGTCAGCAGGACAGCCAGCACAGCCCGGCCCTTCACGGAACTCATTCTGACACCGCCAAAGGCTGCGCAAATTCGAATTTGGTGCTTGACCGTACCTATTTGCCTACATTTCCGTTATCATCTTTGATGATGTCCCCAACGGTACGGCTCTGCCCGCTCTGGGCCGGCATCTAGTGCCGCGCCGCCGCCGCTCCCGCTACGTCTTCTATCGCCGGCTGCGACACCTGCGGCAGGCCCAGCGGCGGACGAAATTCCGGCGGGCCTTGCTCATCATCCTGGTGATCGCGATCGCCCTGCCGGTGATGACGGTCCCCGCAATCGCCGCTGAATCGGTGGGCAGCCTCCCCGCCGTTGACGGCCTGAGCTCGACCGGCCTTGAGCAGGACATGCTGATCTTCGACCGGCACGGGACGCTGATCGACGACATCGGCTACCACGGCGACCACCGGATCGTGGTGCCGCTGAAGTACATGTCGCCCTACATGAAGGAAGCGTCGATCGCCATCGAGGACCACAGCTTCTATCAGAACAACGGCGTCGACCTGGGCGGCATCGTGCGCGCCGCCGTCGCCGACTACTCGCACCATCACATCACCCAGGGCGGGAGCACGATCAGCCAGCAGCTGGTCAAGCAGGTCTTCATCGGTCCGCACCCGGCACCGACCATTCAGCGGAAGGTCAAGGAGGCGGTGCTCGCCATGGACCTGAACCGTCGCTATTCGAAGGATCAAATCCTCGAGCTCTATCTCAACACCATCTATTACGGCAGCCAGAGCTATGGGGCTGAAGCGGCGGCGCGCGGATTCTTCCACACCAACTCGCATGACCTCACCCTCGGCCAGGCGGCCATGCTCGCCGGGTTGCCGCAGGCGCCCACCGAAAACAGCCCGCTGTTCAATCCGACGACGGCGAAACTCCGACAGGTCGAAGTGCTCGACGCCATGGTCGCTCAGAAGATGATCACCCGGGCGCAGGCAATCGCCGCCGAACAGGAACAGCTCCAGTACTTCTACCCCACCAATGCCCTGCAGGCGCCGCACTTCGTCGACTACGTGCTCAGCGTGCTCGACAAGCAATTCCACATCCGACCCAGCGACCGCAAGGGATATCGGGTCTACACCACGCTCGACCTGAACCTGCAGCACCTCGCCGAGCAGGTGGTGAAAAACCAGATCGCGACGCACGGCAACTTCTACGACTTCCACGACGCCGCGCTGGTGGCCATGGATCCGAAGACCGGCCAGGTGCTGGCCATGGTCGGCGGCGACGACTACTACCGGCCGGGCGGTCAGATCAACATGGCCACGACCAACACCCGGCAACCCGGCTCCTCATTCAAGATGTTCACGTACACCGCCGCCATCGAGAGCCGCAAGCTCAACATGACCAGCCCGGTGCTCGATCAGCCCATGATTTTTCCGCTCGGCGGCGGGCCTCTTGGTGACAAGCCCTGGGCACCGCTCAACTACGACAAGCGATTCCACGGCACGCTGCCGATGAAGGTGGCCATGGGAAATTCGCTGAACATCCCG
>CAZRMD010000126.1:4907-9099 GCA_964601135.1 uncultured Actinomycetes bacterium
TCCCGGCGGTGAAAGTCGAACTGGTGACTGGCATCCCGAACGTGCTGGATGTGGCGCGGCGCATGGGCGTCACCAGCCTCGACAAGCCGGATGGCACCTACGGGCCGAGTCTCACGCTGGGCGGCTACGGCGTTTCGCCCCTCGACATGGTGACTGGCGCTGCAACCCTGGCGACGCTCGGCGTCCGCCATCGCCCCGCACCGGTGCTGCACATCCAGGACGGGTTGGGCAATTCGATCTTCAACTACGACCCGACCAAGAATGAGTTCCGCGCCGTCAGCCAGCAGGTCGCCTTCATCATCGACTCGATCATGTCCGATGACCGCAACCGCTGCATGGAGTTCGGCTGCGGCGGCGACTTGACCCTCCCCGGCCGGCACGTGGGCGCGAAAACCGGGACGACGCAGGACTTCCGTGATAACTGGACGGTGGGGTTCACCCCCAGTCTGGCGACCGCCGTCTGGGTGGGAAATCCCGACTGGCATCCGCTGGCGCATAACTCCACCGGCATCGTTGGCGCGGCACCGATCTGGCATCAGTTCATGATGCAGGCGCTGGCCCAGCAGCCTGATCAGTGGTATGCGAAGCCGGACGGCGTCGATGCGATCGGCGACAACTACTATCTGGCCGGCACCGAAACGTTGCCACCGGTGCTCGGCGGACCCTGGCCGGTGTGCCGCTTCCGCAACTACAATCCCTACACGCTCACGGATGCGCAGCTGATCGTCAATGGCCTTCCCTGCATCCTGGGCTACACGCCGCGCGACGTGCTCGCCGGGACGAGCGGCTAGCAAACAAAAACCCCGACGGTCCCGGGCGGGGCCGTCGGGGTTGAGTGAAGGGATCGCCTTACAGTCGGCGGCCGCTATAGAAACCGAAGCCGCCAGCGAGCAGGCCGAGGATGATGAGGATGACCCCAAGCAGAGTGTTGACGAACAAGAGAGCAAGAATCCCGAGAACGATCAGCAAACCGCCTCCGCCCCAATACACGCTGCACCTCCTTTTCTAAGTTTTCGAGAAGGAATCGCTTTCCCCACCTTAGGCCGTAGGGACCGCGTGAGGGAAGGCCTCGAATTCGTGAGGGCCTGTTCGCAACTCGGACTGGACAAGCGGCGCGGCCATATGTGATACTCAGTCTCAGCTGATGCGCACTATCAACCTGCGGCCCGTCAGGCTTCCGCCGCTCATCGCTCTGGCGACGCTGCTTGCAACCACGCTGGTTGCCTGCGGCGCGCCCGCGGCCGGCAGCGGCGGAGGCAAGACGCTGCAGGTCGTCGCCGGGCAGAACTTCTGGGGCAGCATCGCGGCCCAGCTCGGCGGCAGCCATGTCTCCGTCACGAGCGTCGTCACCAACCCTAACGCCGATCCCCATGACTACGAGAGCAGCCCGCAGGACGCTCGCGCCTTCGCCCAGGCCGACTACGTCATCCTCAACGGCGCCGGCTATGACGACTGGGGCAGCAAGCTACTGTCTGGGAACCCGAATCAGAACCGCAAGGTCTTCACGGTCGCCGATCTCTTGCACAAGAAGGCCGGGGACAATCCGCACTTCTGGTACAACCCCGAGTGGGTCGAACAGGTGGCGGACCATATCACCGCGGACTACAAGGCGATCGACGCTGCCGACGCCGGCTATTTCGACCAGCAGCGGGCCGCCTTCCATGATGCGCTCAAGCCCTACCACGATCGGATCGCCAAGATCAAGTCGTCCTTCCGCAATGTCCCCGTGGGGGCGACGGAAAGCATCTTCGAGTACCAGGCGAAGGCGCTCGGCCTGAATCTCATCTCGCCTCCGGAATTCATGAAGGCCGTCGCCGAGGGCAATGATCCGCCGGCCCAGACGGTGGCCGAGTTTCACGAGCTGGTCGCCGGCAAGAAGCTCAAGGTTCTCGTCTACAACGTGCAGACGAGCACCAGCATCACCGAGGATTTGAAGCGGCTGGCCGCGAACAATGGGATTCCCGTCGTCGGCGTCTCCGAGACGCTGCAGCCGGTTGATGCAACCTTTCAGGAGTGGCAAGACGCCCAACTGCTGACGTTGCAGAATGCCTTGAACGCGGAGGCGTTGACACACTAAAAGGGTCATGGCGCCCCCCAGCCCAAGCGGTCCGGTCATCGTCGCCGACCGCGTGGCAGCGAGATACGGCAACCGGTTGGTGTGGGAGAACGCCAGCTTCACCGTCCAGGCGGGCGAATTCGTCGCCATCCTGGGACCGAACGGTAGCGGCAAGTCGACGCTGTTCCGCCTGCTGCTTGGCCTCATCCCCCCCGCCGCCGGGACGCTCCAGGTTCTGGGCAGGCGTCCGCATCGCGGGGAGGCGGCGATTGGTTACGTCCCCCAGCGGCGCAGCATCGACCAGGACCTGCGCATTCGGGGGCGCGATTTCGTCCACCTGGGAATCGACGGCAATCGCTGGGGCGTCGCCGTCGGCCGCGCGGCTGCCAACCGGGAGCGGGTCGAGCAGGCGGTGGCTGCCGTCGATGGGCTCGATTACGCCGACCGTCCCATCGGACGGCTGTCCGGCGGCGAGCAACAGCGCCTGCTGCTGGCCCAAGCGCTGGCCGGCAGACCGCAGATGCTTCTCCTGGATGAGCCGCTCGCCAGCCTCGACCTGCGCAATCAGATCGTGATCTCGGAGCTGGTCGCCGACCTGGCAAAGGCGAATGGTCTCACGGTCCTGCTGATTGCCCATGACATCAATCCGCTGCTGCGCATCGTCGACCGCGTCATCTACGTCGCCCATGGCGGCGTCGCGATCGGCAAGCCGGCCGAGGTCGTCACGACCGAACGCCTCAGCCGGCTCTACGATTCTCCGGTGGAAGTCCTCCACGACAGCCACGGCCATATGTTCGTCGTCGGCCTGGAGGCGGAAAGCGCGCATCACGATGAGTGACGTCCTTGCCGTCGCGCCCTACTTCGGCTGGGACGTGCTCCGCGATCTCCAGGAGCTCTTCCATTACGCCTTCATGCAACATGCCTTCGAGGCGGGAACCATCGTCGCCCTATCGGCGGGGGTGATCGGATATTTCGTGGTGTTGCGCGGCCTGTCGTTCGCGGCCCATGCGCTCTCGCACATCGGGTTCGCGGGGGCGACGGGCGGTGTCCTGCTGGGCGCGGCACCGATCGTGGGGCTGCTGGTGTTTACCTCGGCGGCCGGGATGGTCATGGGTGCGCTGGGGCAGCGGCTGCGCGGCCGCGACGTAACCATCGGGCTCGTCATGGCGTGGTCGCTGGGACTGGGACTGCTCTTCACCCGCCTCTACCAGGGGTCGGCCAACCTCGCGATCGGCATCCTGTTTGGTCAGATCTTCGGGATCACGATCCAGGAGGTCTACGTGACCCTGTTCGCCGGCGCCCTCACCATGCTGGCGCTCGTGGCGATCTACCGGCCGCTGTTGTTTGCCTCGCTGGATGACGAGGTCGCCGAAGCCAAAGGCGTTCCCGTGCGAGCACTATCAATAGGCTTCATGGTCATCCTGGCGATCGCCGTCTCGGAGGCCGTCCAGGCTGTCGGTGTCTTGTTGATCTTCGCCTTGATCGTGGCGCCGGCGGCGATCGCCGACCGCTTCACGACCCGTCCCAGCCGCGGCGTCCTGCTGTCGGCCGGGCTTGCGGTCCTGTTCACCTGGGCCGGGCTGACGATCGCCTACTACATCCCGTACCCGGTCGGCTTCTTCATCTCCACGATTGCGTTCTGGAGCTACCTCGTGGCGCGGACGGTGAGTGCTTTCGCCGTCCGGCGGGCGACCGTGCGACCGCGCATGTGGCGCGACGAACAGTTGCGGCATTCGCCGTAGAAATCGAGCGTGGCGTGGTCCACGCGGAAGCCATGCTGGTGCGCGATCGCCTCGGCCAGCGGTGCGACCGCATCCTCGTCCAGTTCCTCCACCGTCCGGCAGGTGGTGCAGATCAGGTGATGATGATGCCCCGGCTCGCACCACACGTAGGCGGACACATGGCCCGGGCGCTCGAGCCGCTGCGCCAGACCGGCGCTGACCAGCCGGTCGACCGAGCGGAACACGGTGGCCCGTCCGATGTAGGGATGCTTCTTGCGAACGCGGTCGTAGAGCTCCTGCGCCGAGACCTCTTTCCCGGTCTGCGCCAGGACGCCGGCGATGGCCAGGCGTTGCGGCGTGAGACGGACGCCGGTCTGCTGAAGCGCGGTCTGCGTCGCTGTCTCAACCATAGCCA
>CAZRMD010000127.1:0-9064 GCA_964601135.1 uncultured Actinomycetes bacterium
CGCCTGGGCCTGACCGGTCACCTGGTTGCTGTCGTTGATCGCCTGCGCGCTCGCGATGCAGCCACCCAGTGTGCCAAGGTCGGTGAGCGTCCCGTTTTGCCACATCACCGCGCGGACACAATTGTTGCCCGAACCCCAGCCGACCACGGTATCGGTGGCGTTGATGCCTTTGGCCGTCGTCATTCCGGTGATCGTGGTCGCCGATCCCGACTTCATCATGAAGGCCTGCGTCCCGCCGTTCTGGGTTCCGAGATCGCCGATCAGCGTTCCCGCGGCATTGATGCCGCTGAACCCCGCGCCCCAGGGAGCGCCCTGAGGCAGCTGGCTATCGGCGTCGACCGGTGGCCCGCTGCCCGACCAGGTCACGGCGTGATAGATCGGCCCGCTGACCTGGCGTTCATACGTGACGGCGCCGGCCACGGTCGATGCGTTCAGGGCGTTTCCGTGACTCTGCCAGGCGCCGTCCGGCGTACCCAGGTCGGTGACGACGTAGCCGTTTGCTGGAGGTGATTGCCCCGGAGCCGCCACGGGGGGCGTGCCTGCCGGTGCGCTCGTCCAGGCGGACAGAAGGTTCGACGCCGGAACGACGAGCATCCCATCACCGGCCCCCAGCGCCGCCGTTGGAATGATGCTTCGCCGCTCGGCGCTCTCGCGCATCTGCGCCCCCACCCAGTCCTGTGTCAGTACGGCGCCGGAGCTCTCATTGAGGGCGTACAGCATGCCGGTGGCGGATCCGACATAGACGACGTGGTTGACAACAATCGGCGGCGTAGCCAGGTAGCCGTCTCCGGTAAATCGCCACTGGATATTGCCGTTGGCGTCGACCGCGTCGATCTCGCCGGCCGTGAACTGCCCGCCGACGAGCTCGAACATCGTGGACCCGTCGAAGGCCGGAAGATCGACGGCATTGAAGTGGCCCGCCACGGTGCCGTCGCTCGCGTTCAGGACGACGTCGGCCAGGTGGTCGTAGACGAGCCCGTTGACAACGGCCGGTGAGCGCCCGCCGCCACCACTGCAGTTCTGGTAATAACGCCAGACAATCGCTCCCTTCGCGAGCGAGACCCGGTAATCGTCACAGGCCCAGGTGACATAGAGGTCGGTTGCGGTGACCGCTGGGGAGCTCTCGCCGCTGCCGGCAGGCATGTCGGTCTGCCACGCCACGCTTCCGGTCAATTCATCCACGGCAAAAATGGTGGTGGTGCTTGATCGCTGGCCGACTGTATAGATGATGCCGTTGCTCGCCGTCGGCGCAGCATCCCAGATGTAGTAGAGGCCGCTGCTGCTCAGGTCGTGGGCCCATACCTGGGCGCCCGAGACCGCGTCGAACGCCAATAATTCGCCCGAAAACCCCTGGACGAACACTCGCCCGTTGTCGTAGGTGGCATTCGCGATCGAATACCCGGTCGGGACGTCGTGGGACCAGAGGAGGTTGCCGGAACCGGCGTCGAGGGCCACGACGCGCGCGCCACCGCTGGAGTTCCAGGAGGCATCGACGTTGCCCACCGTCACGATCACCTCGCCGTTTACGATCAGCGGATAGGAGACGGCGCCACCAAGGTCGACCTGCCACAAGCGGCGCAGCGGTGGAGTCAACGAATCCGCAGACTGTGCACCGGTATGCGCCGGATTGATCATCAGCGCCGTTGCCGGATCGGTGGACGTAACCGTGGAAGCGTGCGGGCTCGCAGTCGAGCCGTGCGGCATCGCCGCAGTCGAGCCGTGCGGCATCGCCGCAGTCGAGGCGTGCGGCAGGGCCGCAGTTGAGGCGTGCGGTCTGGCGGCGAGTGAGGGACCCGAGGGCGCCGAACGCTCGAGCGATGGCCGAGTGACTGGGGAACCCGAACCGACGCCGCCAAGCTGCGCCAGGATCGCGGCAATCAAGGCAGCAATCGTCGACCATATCGAAAGTGGCATCGGACCTGTCCGAATCGATGCTAGCTCAGATGTAGGCTGCTTAGCGGATCCACTAGAGCGTGAAGCGTCTTGGTGCCGGCGCGCCGACCGGCGCAACCTGCCATGGGGATGGCATGCGGCTCAGTCCCCGAGCGCTGCAAAGGTTCGCGTTCCGCCACCACAGACGTAGCCCCGATGCCGGCGTCGGCGCCGGGGCGCTACAGGAGCGCACCGCGGCGGAGTTTGGGTCGACCATGAGCCCGGATTCATCCACCGCTTCGAACTGCGCGGCCGGCACCGACTTCAGTTCGGTGAGCAGGCTGTCCGGCCAGTTCGCGTCTTCGGTGCCGCTGAAGAACCAGTTGCTGCCGTTGTCGGCCAGGATCAGGCCGTAATGCTGCATCGCGAGCAGGATCACCTGCGCCTGGCTGCTGAAATGTGAGATGTCATAGCTCGCCTTCAGCCGGAAGCGCGCGCCCATCGGCGGCAGCGACGGATTCGCCGCCGCACCGGCCTGGTGGCGGGCCGGCCACAAAAAGCTCTGATCCGTCTGCTGGGCGGTGAAGCGAATGGCATGCGTGATGGCGCCGGCTTGCACCTCGTCCCAGCGAACCAGACCGGGGAATATCGGCAGGCCCGCGGCATCGGCCGATGTCCATGCGAGCGGACGCAGCGCATCGGAATTCAAGTGAAAGATCGCACCGGAGCCCGCGGTCCACGAAGAGCCGCTGCCCGAGAGATCGAACAGCTCATAGAGCGTGCAGCTGTCCTTGTTGATGATCAACGCGTGACGATCGCTGCCGTTCTCGATGCTGGTGTCGGCGCCAACCGGATAAGGACCCGGATCGCTCTCACTGGCGTACAGGAACGACACGGAAACGGTCGGATGGGTGTTGTCGACGATGTTGTATGGAAAACCGTAGGGCGGCGCCCCGAAGTCGGGATGCAGGTTGGTGGTGGCGGCGGCCATCGAGCTGAGCCATTGGCCGCTCTGCGGGTGGACCGGCAGCTTCGAGATGTCGGCGTTCCAGACGTTGTCCGCGGGAAAGACCTGACAGCTGGTCGATGGCGGGGCGGCCGCGTCTGCTCGCAGGCCACCCGACAAACCGACTGCGAGCAGTGGCGCAACCAGCAGCGGCACCAGGACGGGCCGAAAGGCCATCACCTTGAGTAAGAGGCCTTAGCGTTGAGCCGGCAACGATCGATCGGTTACCGCTCGATGACGGTTCGACCGAGAGCTACGACGACTACGTCAGCGAACGTATCCGCTATGGCTAAATCGCGTCCTAGCAGGCGTAGTCCCGATCGGTCGAGGAATTGGGGACAAACTGCACGATGGTCACCGGCGCGCCCGAGAAACTATTGGTGTTGCTGCAATAGGCTTTTGCCGTCTGGGCGGTGGTCGTTCCGCTGGCGTACCAATCCATTGAGGCGCCTGTCGGCTGAAAGCTTCCGGTGATCGCCGTCCACATCGCAGTGTTCGAGTAGATGCCGACCGGCACGGCGCCGATGTGGGTGAACGTGTCGATGAGGCCCTGGATCGTGTACTGGTTCAGGGTCAGATCGGTGCAGTTTGGACCGGTCGGACTGCACCAGCTGTTGGCCGTCTCGACGTCGAGCCACCAGGCCAGCGCGCTGCTGATGCCCTGACTCGTGGCGTATCCGTAGTCTCCCTGAGCCTCGCTGCAGCCAACGGCCCAGGCGGCCTGCTGCCCAGCGTTTCCGGCGACGGTCGCGGATTGGCTCTTGCAGGAGGCCGTTGTGTGGTTGCTATCGGTGTAGATCGGGTCGTAGCCCGTGTTGACATAGAGGCCCGGGCTCGTCGCATGCCGGTACTCGCTGGCGAGGCAGGGATTTCCTGGATGGGCCGCGGACATGAACGGATATCCCGAATCGACGCCAATGATCCCCCAGGTGAACTGGCTGTACCAGACGCGAATGGAACTGCTGGGAGGCGTGACGTTTCGTGGTTGACTCCACCATGGCGCACGAGAGCTCGAAGTCTGAGTCGCGAGCCGCGGCGTAGCCAGAGCTTGCCGTAATGGCGAAGCAGTCGCACCGGAAGCGGCCGCCCTGGTCGTTTTCGTCGTCGTCGAGGTCCCGACCGTCGAGACGCTCATGGGCCGGAGGGCCGTTCCATACTGCCCGCACTGGAGGTAACTGACGTCATACCCGATGCTGCCGCTGCTATAGGCGAAAGCACCGAGATTCGTTGCAAGCAAGACCCCGCCAGCAATGGCCAGCGCGGCAGCAGGAACTCTGAGCTTCGCCGTCATTCCCCGCGCCAGCTTAGCAACCTTGAATCCGTGCAGTCGCCGGAGTGCTGAAGCCCACACGACGGCCGAAACGATACCGCGAAATCCGCGTTCTATGGGCGAGTGGGCCCGGCGGGGCGGACTACTTTATTCCCACCTGTGGTAGCATCATAGTATGAAAGTGAGCGTGAGCCTGCCTAACGAGGATGTCGAGTTCGTCGATCGCTATGCCAAACAAGAGGGCTATGAATCGCGCTCCGCTGTCCTCCATAAGGCTGTTAGGCTCCTGCGTGCTTCCCAGCTCGGAGCCGCCTATGAAGAGGCCTGGCGGGAATGGGCCGATAGCGGCGAGGAGAAATTGTGGGAATCCACCTCGGCTGATGGCCTGACGTCCTAATGCGCCGTGGAGAAATCCGTGTCGTCGATTTGGATCCTGGCCGCGGCTCGGAAGCCACGAAGCGCCGGCCGGCTGTCATCGTCAGCAACGACGGCGCCAACGCCGTCGCGACCCGCCTTGGGCGTGGGGTAATAACCGTCGTTCCGATCACCTCCAACATCCAACGCATCTACCCGTTTCAAGTACGGTTGCCCGCTCGAGCGACAGGTCTTCGGCAGGACTCGAAGGCGCAAGCTGAGCAGATCAGGTCGGTCGCGATCGAACGACTGGGCGATCGAATTGGCACGGTTCCTGCGACCGTCATGCTCAAGATCGAAGAGGCACTGCGGCTGCACCTCGCTCTCTAGCCGGGCGGCGCTGCCTGCCGGAGCTCCCGGCGCAGCTCGACGCGTTCCGCCTCTACTACAACCAGTCGCGGCCGCACCGCGCGCTTGACGGCCGTACACCGGCCGCGGCCTTCGCCGCTCGGCTCAAGGCCGGCCCTGCTGCTGAGCCCGCTTCCATCCAGTACCGCATTCGCCATGACCGGATCGACAAGATCGGCACCGTCACCCTGTGCTATCGCAGCCGGCTCCGACACATCCGCGTCGGAGCCGCGCACAGCCACAAGCCGGTCCTCATCCTCGTGGCCGGCGCTGACGTCCGCATCGTGAGCGAGGACGGCGAGCTCCTCCGTGCGCTCACGATCGACGCCTCCCGCGATCACCAGCCCCTCAACGGACGCTGGCCTGTCCATAATGTCTTGCGACAGGCGTCCTCGATGTCTTGAGACAGAACAATGGCTGGGTCATCTGGACGGGTTTGGCAACAACCCTTTCCCATTTAGGCGTTGTCTTCGCCAGGGCGCTCGCCCGTTTAGAAGGTTCGGTTGATTTAGAGCGCTGCGCACCACTGCGCCGAAAAGGCTTTAGTCGCAAACATGACGGCTATCGTCCGATGCCTGAGCTGACACCCAGTGTGGGCCGCGCCTCCCGCGGCGGCCAGGCGGTTACTACAGGGAAAGGAGGCCCTGCGCTGACTGAGGAGCAGGCACCTGGAGCGGCGTCGTTTCGCCGGACCACCCCACGCCGCCGACCCAGGCGTCGGTGTTCGTGAAGATCCGCAGCTCGCGGATCTCAGCGGCCCATGAAAGGCTGACATAGACGCGCGGTTGCAGGTAGCCGCGGAGGGCGGTGCGCGTCAGCTCCGACATCGTCGTAGAGCGGCGGTCCGCCTCCTGCTTCAGAAGGTTGAACTCTTCCCCAGGCAGGCGCAACGAGAAGACCACCATCCCGGATGGCTTCGGCTGCACTGTCTGCGCCGACTGCTCATCCCACTCCTCTGGGTCTTGCAGATGGGCATCGTGATATGCCGCGTCGCGGACCACGTTCTTGCCGTCCATGTCGTGCTTCTGCTGACTCATTGGCTCCTCATGCCGGTGATTGGACGCCACCGGCCGGCTATCGCGGTGCGCGCTACCACGATGGTAATCAACTCGCCTCCTCTTCCCCGACCAATAAACTTGTATTGGCCGGAGCCCGCCCGTTTGTTCTGGATGATTGTAATACGGGAGCTGAGCATAGCATTCACCTGATCGGCGTCAAGACCGTGCCGCGCCAGGTGCTCGATGTTTTCATCATCCCATTCGAACTCAACAATGAGCATCGCGTCTCCGTTACGCTTCTGGTTAGTGTATTATACGCGTATGACGAGCGCATTACGACCCGGGGACTACCGAAGCGACACCGGCATCGAGTTTCTCCTGCTTTGCGACGCTGCTCAGGCGGCACCGGACGGCAAGCTCTACATCCTCGGTGGTGGCTGGTCATGGATCTTCCGGAACGTGCTGCCAGCCGGGATGACGCTTCAGCCCGGCCAATTGCCGCCTCCCACCCAGTTCGCAATCGCCGCGGGCTTCCTCATCGACTGGAACGACGCGAACCGACCGTTTCACATCCGGGTAGCCGTCGAGCGCCAGCAGGAGCCGCCAACAGCGCCACTCTTCGAGGTCCGAGCCCAGATCACCGCTGGTCGTCCGCCCGACATGCCTCGAGGCGATCCACTGCGCGCAGTAATGGCAATCCCAGTTCTGATGAACTTCCCCGAGGCGGGATCCTATTCCCTGCGCGGCGAGATGGAGAGCGCGCCGGCTCCGGTCGTCGTGCGGTTCCAGGTCCGGGACCGCGTGATGCCAATGCCGCTGCCGCCGCCACAACCCTAGGCCTGGCGTGGAGGCCGTGAGCGTGCTTGACACGACAACTGCTGAGGCCATGGCCGACCAGGACCTGCGGGCACCCTTCCGTCCCGTCCCGGGAGGCCAGAGCTAAGGACGTGAGCGACGACTCTCGCCAGGCAGCGACCCTCCTGAACGACATTGAGCGCGGGGCGATGAAGGAGGATCCGGATCTTCCGGCTCTGCTGCGCAAATGCATCGCGCTTGGCGGCCAGAGTGGCAGTGCGGCGCTTCGTGAATGGGCGGTGCGCGAGCTGAAGGGATATCAGGGCGAGAAGGGCGACGTTCTCCCGCCCTACCGGATCGTGACCGCGGCGCTACTCGTCGACGGGATGACGATGACGCACCGAATCGAGCGACAGCAGATTTCGCCCGCGATTTTGCCGCCCGAGGCTCGGGGCAGGATCAAGGAGGAGTTCGAGTTCTGGGGGCCGATCGCCGAGCTTTCGGACATGGTCAAGCGGGCGACCGCCAAAGGGGAGACTGCAATCCGGCTCGGAATGCCCGGAGGATCAGCGCTAGCCGCGCTCATGACCGCACACATGCAGCAGTCAGGCCAAGGCCGTATGGTCGAGCGCATCTATCACGAGGTCGCGGTTACATCCATCATCGGCGTGCTGGACGCGGTCCAGACGAATCTTGTGGAGCTGATTGCTGAGATCAGGGCCGGTCTGCCTGCTCCAGGCGCGGTGCCGGACAAGGAGACTGCCGACCGCGCCCTGGGCGTCGTCATTTACGGCAATCGCAACCGCGTCCAGGTTCGCAGCGCGGTGGCGACGGGCTCATCGGCGGCGATGTTGCCCGCCTCGGAGCCACGCAAAGAGTCCTGGCTGCGCAGATGGATGTGGTGGGCGGTGGGCCTAGCGACCATCGCTGGGAGCGCGATCGCATTGCTGGCGTGGCACCCCTGGGAGCATTGAGCGCCCTGGGAGGGCGAGTACAACGCATGATCCTGACCGGAAAACAAGCGGTTCGCGGCAACCGAGTCGCGGTCGAGCCGAGCCAGCAAGTGAGGATGTGCTGCGCCGGCAATTTCGCATATGAGCTGGGGCGCCAGGATTCGAACCTGGGATGGCGGATCCAAAGTCCGCTGCCTTACCACTTGGCCACGCCCCAGTGCGCCCACAGTATAGGGTCGCCCTGCAGACGTAAAACGAACGGGCCGGAGCGAGACGGCCCGTTCATGAACGCCCCAGACGTCAGTTAGCGCGGCATCGCGGCACTGATCGTGTGCCACATCGTATGAACCTGTTGGCCCATGATGGTCAGCGCGCCGATCACGGTGATGCCGATGAGCACAAGGATCAGGCTGTACTCGGTATACGCCTGCCCCGCCTGGCTGTGCGCCGAATCGGCGCGGCGGAGCAGCGTCAGCAATAACCTCATCAGGATCACCGCGCTCCATGCTATGCGCGTGTGACGTCCCGACGATCAGCGAAACGGCCCGTTCTGCTACGGAATCGTCAGGCAGCAGGCTGCTGCGGAATCCGTATCCAGCCTTCGCGGATCGCCCGCGAAACGGCTTCGAGTTTCGAGTGCACCTCGAGCTTGGAGAGGATGTTCTGGACGTGGGTGCGAACGGTATTCGGCGACATCCGCAGGGTGGTCGCGACCGTGTGGTTGTCATGGCCGAGCGCCAATTCCCGCAGCACCGCCAGTTCCCGCGGCGTCAGCGGCGTCATGGGTGCCGACGGCTCGCCCTGCTTCATGCCGCGGAGCAGCCGGGCCAGCATGTAGGGCGCGATCAACGCCTCACCCGCCGCTGCGCTGCGCACCGCCTGGATCACCTGGGCCGCCGACTCGTGTTTGCTCAGGTAGCCGGTGACGCCTGCCTGGACCGCCGACCGGAGGACGGACTCTTCCTCGTCGCTCGTCAGGATGACGACTTGCGTCTGCGGCCGCTCCTTCTTGATGACCGCAACCGCATCGATCCCCGAGCCGTCCGGCATATGGACGTCGAGGAGCACGACGTCGGGCTGGAGCTGGCGCGCCAACGCCATGGCGCCCGCGACGGTGCCTCCCTTCCCCACCACCTCGAAGCCAGGCTCGGTCTTCAGGATGGTGGCGAGGGCGTCGCTGAAGACGGCGTGGTCGTCGACGATGAGGACTCGGATGGGTTCGGCCACAGAGGTAGAACGAAGCCGAAGGTCGAGCCCTTGCCCCATTCGCTTTCGACGGTCATATGGCCGCCGTGGGCCTCGATGATGGAGCGGCTGATGAATAGCCCAAGCCCGGAGCCGCCGATATTCATCGCCCGCTTGTCGAAGAGGCGGGTGAACTTGTTGAAGAGCTTGGGGAAGTCCTCCT
>CAZRMD010000128.1:0-8948 GCA_964601135.1 uncultured Actinomycetes bacterium
GGCATAGCCAACCTATGCTATCCGCCTCTGAGAGGGCTAGATCGAACCGCGTGCATCCTTGGGGCTGGCTTAATATCTTCTTTGGCTCGACGGCATCGGTCGAGCCAGGTGCGTGACTCTGTGCTGATCTGCTTCGTGACAGACGGCATCGTTACGCCCGCTTGATGTTCAGCGCGGGAAAGGAGGCCTCGGCTCCGTGACATCAGAACGATGTGTCGGAGATTGGCCCCTGCGGAGGCCGATAACGGGCTGACGCTCAACCTGCTTCGGCCGCTTCGGCCCGCTTCCTCAGCCTTGCAACGCCGCCAGTCGTCGGATACCGTCAGGGCTATGGTCGGCCGGTTGGCGCGGAACGCCCTAATTCTGGCAGGCTGTGCGGTCGCTCTGGTCGTCGTGGTTGGTGGCTTCGGACTGTTCCTGCGATTCCTGTTCGCCTCGCAGGATCACACCCTTGGCGCATGGCAGCCGGTCGGAACGGTCATCGGGGCCATCATCGTTATCGCTGGCGGCGCGTGGGCCATGTTCTGGTTGTTCGGAGCGCTCGTGGAGATATTTACCGGGCCGCCGCACTCGGACGACAGGCACCCTTACAGCCATCCCGGTCAGTAGACCTCTACCCGGTCTTCTGCTCGGCCTTCTCTCGTTCCCGCGACTTCGTCCGACAACCCGCGCAGCTTGACCCTATGGCCGCATCCGCGCCGGTCGCATCCTCCATGCCGCCTGTGTACTTCCCGCAGAGCGTGTAGTCACCGTCGCGCTCGTGGATCACCTTTTCGACGACAAGGCCGGGCATTGCCGGAATTGTAGACACGCTGCTCCTACTACGAACGCGATGAGAGCCTATATCGTATTCGTGCGGGCGAGAGGACTCGAACCTCCATGGCTTACGCCACACGGTCCTAAGCCGTGCGCCTGTACCAATTCGGCTACGCCCGCGCGAGCACCAAAGACTATACCCACGTAAGATCGCGAACGTGAGCGCGGTCTCGATCGCGCCCGAGATTCGGGAAGCGCTGAAGAGCGGTCGACCTGTCGTTGCGCTCGAATCCGCTGTCATCACCCATGGTCTGCCGAAACCGGCGGCGATCGACGCGGTCAGGCGGCAGTGGGACGCCTGCCGGAAGGCGGGCAGTGAGCCCGCCGTCGTGGCGGTCTTTGATGGGTCGTTGAGGGTTGGTCTCTCGCTCGAGGATTGCCGCCGCCTATCCGAGCATGCTGACGCGGTCAAGGTCTCGCCCTGGAACCTGGCCGCCGCAGTCGTGGCGCCGGGCTTTGGCGGCACCACCGTGGCGGCGACGATCGCTGCTGCGGCGATAGCCGGCATCCCCGTGATGAGCACCGGCGGCATTGGCGGCGTCCATCCGGGAAACAATGGCCAGGACGTCTCAGCCGACCTAACCGAGCTGAGCCGGCGCCCGGTGTGCGTCGTCTGCGCTGGACCTAAATCCACGCTCGATGCGACGGCCACCATGGAGCGCCTGGAGACATCGGGTGTCCCGGTGATCGGTTGGCGCTCGTCGCTCCTCGCCGGCTTCCTCGCAACGTCGGCCGGGATTCGCGTTCCGCTCCGCGCCGACTCGATCGAAACGCTGGCGTCGATCGTGCGGCAGCACTGGTCGCTCGGCGGCGCGGGCGCCATCGTCAGTCAACCGCTGGCTGGCGACCTCGCCATCGCGCGCTCCGAGCTCGAGCAAGCGCAGGACTCGCAACCCTCGGTCCACGGCCCCGACCGGACGCCCGCGGAGCTGAAGGCTCTCCAGGGCCGGCTCGGTGAACGGGTCATCGAAGCGAATATCGCGCTGCTCGAGCGCAACGCCGCGCTGGCAGGATCGCTGGCACTCGCGCTCAGCCGCGATAGGACGCACGCTGGTTCCATCCATGGATGAGCGACCGGCCAGCGAGGAACAGCTCCGCCGGCTGAAGAACACGGTCATGGGTGCCAGTCACCGCCTTCGCCAGATGGCGGAATCGGGCGAGTGGCAGGGCGGAACGGTTGCCGAGCTGACGGCGGTCACGCATGAGCTGGACGAGGCGGTCGGCCGCCTCGAACGTCTTCTAGCCGTTCTCCGGCGTGACGGGTAGCGGATCGGGCTGCAGGACCCGGAAGACCGCGGTTGCGGCACCGATCGCCACGATCAGGCAAGCGGCGGCAGCGGTGAAGAGAATGACCACAATCAGCGGAGCGGTCGTGTGTCCTGCAGTCAAGTAAAGCCCGGCCGCCAGCGTCCAGAAGCCGGTCAGCGCAGCCGCCAGCCGAGCCCACGCTGGAGCCGCCTTCAGGTAGCGCTCGTGGGTACCCAGCTGGAGGGGCAAGCGTTCCGCCCATTCGGGCCGAAACGCCCAGGCCGCTGCCAGTGCGCCCCAAGCGGCGGCATTGACCAGGGCGAACAGGCTGAGCAGTCCGCGCACCAGGTCCATGTCAGAGCAACGGCGGGCCGGCAGCTTCCCTGAAGCCGCCGTGCACTTGTTACGGCGTCGCTACTCGAGGAGCCCCCGTAGCCGCTCGGCCGATTCCTCGGCCAGCGTGTCGTTGATGACGGCGCCGGCGCCGGACTCGGAGCCCGCCAGGTACTTCAGTTTGCCTTTGTCTCGCAGCAAAGGATAGAACTCGACGTGCAGGTGTGCCTGCGCCGTTGATTGGCCGGTCGGCGCTTGATGCATCACCATCATGTAGGGCATCGGGACGTCGAAAAGCCGGTCATAGGCTCGCGTGATCCGCTGCATCGAGGTCAGCAGGGCGACGCGGCTCGCGGGCGACAGATCCGTCAACGCCGATCGATGCGCGCGCGGCATGACGTGCACCTCGTAGGGCCAGCGTGCGTAGCCAGGAACATAGCCCACCATCCCGCCGCCGTTGATCAAGACGCGGCGCTTGCCTCGCAGCTCGTCGTCGATCAACCGGCATTGCAGGCATCCCCCGGTTTGACGCCGCAGCTCCGTGGCCGGCACCGGCGGGATGTACGGATACGCGTAAATCTGTCCGTGCGGGTGGTGGAGGGTCACCCCCACCTGCTCACCGCGGTTCTCGAAGATGAAGACGTAGCGGATCCCCGGCCGAGCCGAGAGCGCGCGCAGCCGATCGGTCCAGACGTCGGCCAGCAGCTCGAGCCGCGCGGATGGAAGCGTGGCGAATGAGCCTTCGTGCTCGTCGGTATAGACGACCACTTCGCAGATGCCACCCGCGGGTTTCGCCGGTACCATCGCCGGAAAGCGGTTCTCAAAGACGGCCGCTTGAAATTTCGTCGCCGGAATCTCGGTCGAGTGACCGGGTCGTGATGGACACAGCGGACACTCCTGGCGTCCAGGTAGGAACGTCCGACCCTGTCGGGAAGCCGCGACCAGGACCCATTCCCGGCGCAGCGGATTCCAGCGTCGTTGATAGACGCCACTGGGCATGGCGGGTGCGACATAACCCTCGGGCGCGGCTGCGAAATCGCCGTAGAGATAGACATGCCGGCCGTCCGGTTGGACGATCTCGGTGCGGACGGCGCGCGGCATCGCGGCCAATGTTATCGGGCGCGCTTCGCATTCTTTAGTTGTTCAGCGAGCCCGCGATGTTGCAGAACATGTTCTTCACGGTATTGCCCATGACGATCAGGATGACCAGCACCACGATGACGACCAGCACCAGGATGAGGGCATATTCCACCATCGCCTGACCGCGCTGGCTGCGCGCCCCGACGAACCTGACCAGACGCTCCGCCATGGCTGTCGCCATGGATTCAGAGTGTTCCGCTAACGTTGCGCCTGCCGTTAACCAAACGGGCTAAGCGGACTCAGCATTATCCCGTTACGAGCTGCGACCAGCCCGTGGCCGTCCCGATGGAGGTCGAATGCGCCCAGGAGGATTTGAACCCCCGCACCCGGGTCCGTAGCCCGGCGCTCTATCCAGGCTGAGCTATGGGCGCATCGCGGAGAACCTATTGTAGTGAGAAGGTCGCGACCGTCGTGTAACGAGGCGGTCCGGCGCCCAGCTGACTACGCATCAGGCGGACGTCATCGACGTCGAGCTCGCCGAACGAGGCTTCCCGCCACCGCGTGTGCCACTCGCTCAGCAATTTCCGTGACGGTCCCCGGATCGGCCGCCGGACTCGCGCCAGCGTCAGATGGGGATGGAAGCGGTCTTCGATGCGGATGCCGGCGTGGCGCAGCAGCTGGGTCAGCTCGGCTTGCAGGGCGGTGAGCTGAGGCAGGGCGGCACCCGCGATTCCTGCCCAGAGGACCTGGGCCCGGCCGATGTTTGGAAACGCGCCAACGCCGATCGCCTCGAGCCGGAAGCGGCGGTGCCTCCCCACCAATGGCGGGAGGTCGGCCTGCAAGGCCTCGACCTTGGCCAGTGGGAGATGGCCCAGGAAGTCCAGTGTGAGATGGACCCGCGCCACCTCGTTGACGCGAACCCACTCGTGGAGCGGCTCCAGCCCATCGATCGGCGCCTGGAGTCTCGCTCGCAGTGCATCGGGAAGATCGATCGCCAAAAAGACACGCCAGCGCTCTGCTTCACCCTCCGGCGTGGCTGCCCACCTTGACCACCAGTTTTCCGTCGCGCTGCAGCTCGGCTTCCCGGTCGGCGACAAACTTCGTAAACCAGGCGGGCGTCCCCTGCGGCGACAAAAGATCGACCGTCGGGGCAAGCGTCAGGATGACGGCCAGATGGACCTGGTCGCTCCGGCGCTCGAGCACCCTGGCAATGGTGAAGCCCCGATTGGTGCGCACGATGCCGCTGTCGCTTCCGGTCGCTAAGGACTCGACGGCGGTCGCGAGCGGACGCTCGGGAATGTCAGCCGGTCGCAACCATCCCACGTCGCCGCCCCGGCCCGACGTCCCGGTGTCATCGCTCCAGCGCGTCGCCACCGAGGCGAAGCTCTGCCCGTTCTCGAGGTCCTGGGCCGCCAGGTGGATGCGCTCCTTCGCCATCGCGTCGAGGAGGGCCACTTCGGTTAACAAGGCGCGCTCGTAGCTCTTGAAGCTCTCGGCGGTGAAGCCGTTGCGATCGAGCGCCGCCCGAAATGTACTGTCGCCGGCCCGTCTTTTCAGCCCGTCGATCCTGGACTGCACAGCCTGATCACTGATGGCGATGCCCCGCCGCTCGGCCTCCTCTCGAATGATCTCCTCATGGATGAGTTGTTCGATCGTGAAGTTCTCCAGCCGCTGTGAAGGCAACGGCGTCGCGGCAGCCTCAGGTATGCCGAGAAACGGATCGCGATGCCGGCTCACTTCCAACCGTTGCTGATATGCCGCCAGCGAGATATCGTGACCGTCCACGACGGCGGCCACGGGTTGCGAGAAAGGGGTCGAAACGGCCGGTGGGGAGCAGCCGCAGAGCATCGCGGCGATGAGCAAGGCCAGGGTGCAACGCCGCACGGCGATCGACATTAGACCACGTTTTAAATCAGCGGTCTTTGGCGAGCTTCACCATCCCGATGTACTCGAAGATGAACTTCAGCGCGGCCAGGCTGGTGACGTGCCCGACGTCGAGGGGCGGCGCGACCTCGTCGACATCGAGCCCCGCCAGCCGCACGCCACGCAGCTGGTGCAGAAGGTCGAGCAGCTCGCGAGAGGTCAGGCCGCCCGATGACGGCACGCCGGTCCCCGGCGCAATCGACGGATCGAGCGAGTCGATGTCGAGCGAGACATGCAACGCATCAGAACCGATCCGGGAGCCGACCTCATCGGCGAGCTGATTGCCGGTCCAGCGATGCGCGGTGGCGGCGTTGATCAGCGTCACGCCCATCTTGCGGATGAATTCGACTTCTTCCCAGTCGTAGTCGCGGCAGCCGAGCAGCGTGACCTTGCGCGGATCGATGTCACCGAACTCCAGCCCGCGGCGCAAGGCCGAGCCATTCGACCAGCGGGTGTGGCGCGAGACATCGTTCAGATCGGGATGGGCATCGATATAGAGGATGCTGAGCCGGCCATTGAATCGCCGCTGCTGCGCCATCAGGGTCGGACTCACCGTCGTGTGGTCACCGCCCAGGACAATAGGGGTGGTCTCCGCCGGCGTCTGCTCGATCGCCGAGGCCACCGCGTCGACGTTGGCGCCCATATCGCCATCCACCAGCTTCAGGTCGCCGTCGTCCTGGACGGTGGCCGTGGCGAAGAGCTCGGCCTGCTCGGTAACGGGGGCGAAGATGGCCGAAAGCTTGCGCAGCTCCGCCGGCGCCTTGGCCGCTCCCGGCCGGTAGAGCGATCCACGATCGATCGGCACACCCAGGATGCGAATGTCGGCAGGTTCGCCGGGTGCCGGCGGTTTGAGCCCGGCCCAGGGAAGCAACCCATCCGTGTTGAAAAAATGCTCGCTCATACTTTCAAGAACGCCCCGATCGCCTCAACCTGCGCCGCGATCAGCGTCGGGGTCCAGCCGTGGCCCGCGGATTCGATCACCCGGATCTCGGCCTGGGGCATCAGCTCGCGCAGTTTCCGGATCCCATTCACGTCGACCATCCGATCGTCCGCCGCCACCACTACCAGCGCGGGTTTGCGCCAGCTTTTGAGGAACTCGCGGTAATCCCGGGTGATCCCATCGCGTAGCCACTGGCGGGCAGCGCGGCCGTCGGCTCGCAATTGATTGTCGAAGTTCACCTGCGCATCGTACGGATCGACGCCGGGCCCTTCAACCAGAAAGCGCTTGTAGAGATCTGACACCACCCGATTCCGGCGCAGCCGGTCGACCACCCAGAAGACCGGCGCCGCGGTGAAAGCCCGTACCTGGCTTTTGAAGCGCGCCCGGAGCGTCCGCGGCGAAAAGATCGGGGTGTGAAGGACGAGCCGGGCGACGCGATCGCGCCAGCGCGAGGCATACTCCAGGGCGACGGTCGCACCCAGACAGATGCCGCCCACGTCGTGCTGCCCAATCGCAAGGCGATCGACGAAGGCCTGCAGGAATTCGGCATGCCGGGGCACCGTGAAGGGGGGTTCGCCGGCGGGCGTCTCACCGCAGCCCGGCAGATCCGGAATGATCACCCGCCGATGTTCGGCGAAGGCCGGTCCCCACGTGTGGAAGTTCTCGAGGGACCCAATGAAACCATGACACAGAAGCAGCGGATGGCCCGAGCCCTGATCGAGGTACCGGACCCTCCGCTGCCCGACGTCGACGAATCGAATATTCTCTGCGCTGAGCGCGGCCGTTTATTCTCCCGTATCGATCTGCGCCCGCTGCAGCCGGCCCGAGTAATCGACGTAGATCGTCTTCCACTCGGTGAACTCGTCGAGCGCGACCGTCCCGGCCTCGCGATGCCCGTTGCCGGTGTTCTTCACGCCCCCGAAGGGCAGCTGGATCTCGGCCCCGATGGTGGGCGCGTTGACGTACACGATGCCCGACTGCATCTCCTCCATCGCGTGGAAGGCCTTGCGCAGGTCGTTCGTATAGATCGACATCGACAGGCCGTACTGGGTGGAGTTCGCCACGTCGAGCGCCTCCTCCAGGTTGCTGACCGGCATCACCAGGGTGGAGGGACCAAAGATCTCCTCCTGCGCCATGCGCATGTCCTTTCGGCCATCCGCAAAGATCGTCGGCCGGTAGAACCAGCCCTCTGAGCCGGCAAAATCGCCGCCGTGGACCAGGCGGGCGTGCTCCTGCTTGCCGATCTCGGTGTACTCGTGGACTTTCTTCAGCGCGCCTTCGTTAATGACGGGGCCCATGTCGGTATCCGGCTGGAGGCCGTCTCCCACTTTCATTTTGCCGGCACGCTCCTGCAGCAGATCGACGAAATCGGCTTCCACCTTGCGATCGACGATCAGCCGGGACGCGGCGGTGCAGCGCTGGCCCGAGGTTCCGAACGCCGCCCAGAGCGCGCCATCGACCGCCAGCGGAATGTCGGCGTCGTCCAGAACGACGATGGCGTTCTTGCCACCGAGTTCCAGCCCCAGCCGCTTGAGATGACGCCCGGCGATTTCGGCAATATGCTTGCCGGCGGCCGTCGACCCGGTGAACGAGATGCCCTGGATGCGCGGGTCCTTGACCAGCACGTCTCCCACCTCGGCCCCACTGCCGGTGACGAGATTCAGAACGCCGCCCGGGAGACCGGCTTCCTCGAAGATCTCGACCAGCTTCGTCGCGACGATCGGCGTGTCGGATGCGGGCTTGAACACGACGGCGTTGCCCGCCATCACGGCGGGGAAGATCTTCCAGGAGGGGATCGCCATTGGGAAGTTCCAGGGAGTGATACAGGCCACGATCCCCAGTGGAACCCGCTCGGTCCACGACATCTTGTTGCGCAGCTCGGACGGCACGGTTTCGCCGTGCGGCCGACGGCCGAAGCCTGCCGCGTACTTCGCCATGTCGATCGCTTCCTGGACGTCGCCGCGTGTTTCCTTGAGGACCTTGCCCATCTCCTGCGTCATCAGACGAGCCAGCTCTTCTTTGCGGGCTTCGAGAATCAGCCCCGCCTTGAGGCAGATCTCACCCCGGGCCGGGGCCGGCGTAAGGCGCCAGCCGGGGAAGGCTTTTTGCGCCGCCTCGATGGCCGTATTGACGTCGTCGGCGTTGGAGGCTTGCATCACGCCGAGCACCTGGTCCTTGTGCGCCGGGTTGGTCGACGTGAACGTCTTGCCTGATTTGGACTCGACCCAGCGGCCGCCAATGTAATTCTTATAGGTCTTCGCCTCGGTCTTTGATTCCCCTGTCCGTGTCATCGTCTGACTCACGCTGCCACCTCCTGAAAGGCTGCCTGCAAGATCTCCCAACCCTCGTCGAGCTCTTCCTGCGAAATGTTCAGCGGCGGCACCAGTCGCAAGACATTGTCCTCGGTGCCGCAGCTGAGGATGACCAGTCCCGAATCGAGGCACACATGCCGAATTTTCTTCTGCAGCTCCTTGTCCGGTTTTGCATGGCTGTCCACCAATTCGACGCCGACCATCAGGCCCAGTCCGCGCACCTCGCCGATACCCGGCACCCGCTGCTGCAACCCGTGCAGCCGGCGGATGAGTTCTGCGCCCTTCTGCCGGGCGTT
>CAZRMD010000129.1:0-8866 GCA_964601135.1 uncultured Actinomycetes bacterium
GTCGTCGGTCAGGCGCCAGAAGTCCGGGAGCGGCTGACCGCGGATGAGCTCGCTGAGTTGTTCGACCCCGCGTTCTACCTGCGGCACCTCGACGTGACGTTCGAACGAGTGGGATTAGCGCCCGTTTCACCATCTTCCTCCCCCTTTCCACCCCGCTCGCTGGCTCGCGGGGACCCCGGTTTGCGGGGAGGGTTAGGGAGGGAGTCATGACCGCCATCCTGACCACGACCTTGCCATTGCCTTTGCATGCCCGGGGGAAGGTGCGCGACACCTACCGTCTCAGTGAGCGCGAGCTCTTGATGGTGTCGACCGATCGGATCTCGGCGTTTGATGTTGTGCTGCCGACGCCGATCCCCGAGAAAGGCCGCGTCCTGAACGAGTTATCCATTGCCTGGTTCAAAGCCACCACCCAATTGGTTCCGAATCACCTGGCCGCGGATCAGTCGATACCCCACGACCTGGTCAGGCATCAGGCCGACCTTGCCACCCGAAGCATGCGGGTCGTTTGCGCCGAACCAATCATGTTCGAGTGCGTGGTTCGCGGCTACATCTCCGGTTCCGGGTGGAAGGACTATCAGCGGACAGGCGCGATCGCCGGGGAGCGACTGCCGGCTGGACTGAAAGAGAGCGACCGCCTTCCCGAGCCGATTTTTACGCCGGCAACCAAGGCGCTTACCGGGCACGACGAGAACATTTCGAAGGCCGAGCTCGCCAACCACGCCGGCACTGATGTGGCCGAAACGCTCGAGCGGCTCAGCCTGTCGCTCTATCGATTCGGCGCCGAACGCGCGTTAGAGGCGGGCATCATTCTGGCGGATACGAAGTTCGAGTTCGGCTGGCTGGGCGATCGCATCATGCTGATCGACGAGGTGATGACGCCGGACTCATCGCGATTCTGGGATCTCGAGCAGTACCGTCCGGGAGGGCCGCAGCCCTCGTTTGACAAACAATACGTCCGCGACTACCTGGAACGGGTTGGCTGGAACAAAGAGCCGCCAGCGCCGCCGCTGCCGGACGAGGTCGCGGCTGGCACCACGTCGCGCTATCTCGAGGCCTTGCGCCGGCTGACCGAGCAGCCAGTGATGTCGGGAGCTCGTGTTCAAAGCTGAAGTCTTCGTCAGCTTGAAGCCCGTTGTGAATGATCCAGCCGGGCTGACGATTCGTGCGGGGTTGCACGCTCTTGGGTTCGAGTCGGTGACCGAGGTACGCGCTGGCAAGTACCTGGTGGTCACCCTCGACGAGGCCGACGAGCGGACGGCACGCGCCCACGTCGAGGACATGGCGCGCCAGCTGCTGGCCAACGAGGTGATCGAAGACTTCCGCATTGACCTGCATCCCGTGGCAGAACCCGTCGCCGTGGGTGAAGGTCCGGCTTGAGAACAGGAATCGTTGTCTTCCCCGGCACCTGGAGTGACCGGGACTGCGCCCATGCGGTGCTCGAGGTCCTGGAGCAACCGGCTCGTTATGTCGACTATCGCGAGACGCGCCTCGACGACCTGGACCTGGTGATCCTGCCGGGCGGATTCTCGTACGGCGACTACCTCCGCTGCGGGGCGATCGCCCGCTTCACCCCCGTGGTCGACGCCGTGACCCAATTCGCGAATCGTGGGGGACTCGTGCTGGGCATCTGCAACGGATTTCAGATCCTGCAGGAGGCGCGCCTCCTGCCGGGCGCGCTGCTGCGCAATGCCTCTTGCGAGTTTCGCTGCGAGTGGGTCCATCTCCGCGTCGAGCACAGCGACTCCGCCTTCACTCTCGATTGCCGCCCCGGGCAGGTGCTCCGCATCCCGATCTCGCACGGCGAGGGCAATTTCTTCGCCGATGATCCGACGCTCGACTCGCTGGAGCGCGAGGGCCGCATCGTCTTTCGCTACTGCACCCCCGACGGGCGGATCACGATGGATGCGAATCCGAACGGTTCGCTGCGCAACATCGCGGGGATCTCCAACGCCAGGGGCAACGTGGTCGGCATGATGCCGCACCCCGAGCGTGCTTGCGAGGCGTTGCTCGGCGGCGAGGATGGGCTGATGATCTTCCGCTCGGCGGTTCGCGCGCTCTCGCGGGTGGCCGCCTGATGGCCACTGCAAGGGTGACGTTCTAATGGCGGCCGTTATTGGCCGGTTCGCGTTGGCGGCGGTTGCGCTCACTGAGGATGAGTACCGGGCGATCGTCCGCACCCTCGGTCGCGAGCCCAATGATCTCGAGCTCGGCATGTTCGGGGCGTTGTGGAGCGAGCATTGTTCCTACAAGACGTCGAAGGCGTTGCTGCGCCAGCTGCCGACCGAGGGCCCCCAGGTGCTGCAAGGCCCGGGTGAAAACGCCGGTGCGGTCGACATCGGCGACGGGCTTGCGGTGGTCTTCAAGATCGAGTCGCACAATCATCCGTCTGCCATCGAGCCCTACCAGGGCGCCGCGACCGGCGTCGGTGGCATCCTTCGGGACATTTTCGCCATGGGTGCCCGGCCCATCGCCATCCTGGACGCGCTGCGTTTCGGACCACTGGAGAGCGGACGGAACCGCCACCTGTTCAATGGCGTTGTCGCCGGCATCGGCGGCTACGGCAATTGCTTTGGCTGTCCAACGGTAGGCGGCGAGGTGTACTTCGACCCGGCCTACAGCGACAACCCGATCGTGAATGCGATGTGCGTTGGTCTCGTGACCCACGAGCGGTTGCGGCGGGCAAAGGCCGACCGAGCCGGCGACATCGTGCTGCTGGTCGGCGCCGATACCGGTCGTGACGGCATTCACGGCGCCACCTTTGCCTCGGTGGAGATGGACGAGCGCTCGGCCTCGCGCCGTCCCGCCGTTCAGGTCGGCAATCCATTTCTCGAGAAGCTGCTGTGCGAGGCCTGTCTTCGCCTCAACGAGCTCGACGGCGTCACGGCCATCCAGGACCTGGGGGCTGCGGGACTGACCAGCGCCGCCAGTGAGCTGGCCCACCGCGGCCGGCGCGGCATCGACATCGCGGTCGATCAGGTGAGCCGCCGCGAGAAAGGCATGACGGCCTACGAGGTCATGCTCTCCGAGTCGCAGGAACGGATGCTGGTCGTGGTGCGGCCGGATGCGGAAGACGCCGCGCGCGAGGTGTTCGAGCGATTCGAGCTGCATGCTGATCGGATCGGCGCCATCACCGGAACGGGTCGCGTCCGGATTCACGAGCATGGGGCGGTTGTTGCCGACCTGCCGTTGAACGCCCTCGTCGATGGTGTTCCGCTCCGATCACCACGCGCCTGCCCGCCTGATAAGCGTCCGTCACCGGCTTTGCCAGCGATTGACGAGCCAGAGGCCGTCCTCCTCGATCTCATGGCCAGGCCAAACCTGCGTAGCCGTCGACCGATTTATCGAACCTACGACCATCAGGTGGGGGACAACACCGTGATCGGTCCCGGCTACGACGCGGCCCTGCTGCGCGTTCCGGGAACGAACAAGGGGCTGGCCCTGACCACTGACGGCAATCCCTGGTACGTCGCGCTCGACCCCTACGAGGGCACGAAAGCGGCGGTCGCGGAAGCCGCCCGCAACCTTACGTGTACCGGGGCGCGGCCCCTGGCCGTGACGAACTGCCTCAATTTCGGCAACCCGGAGCGGCCCGCCGTCTTCGGTCAGTTGCAGGAGAGCGTCCGGGGACTGGCCGACGCCTGTCGCGCCTTTGGCCTTCCCGTGGTCAGCGGCAACGTCAGCCTCTACAACGAGACCAGCGAGCGCAACATCCCACCCACACCGGTCATCGGGATGGTCGGGCTGCTCGACGATCTCTCGCTTCGGTGCCCGGCGGGCTTCCAGGGTGACGGTGACCTGGTGTTTCTCCTCGGGGAGACCCGCGACGAACTCGCCGGTAGCGAGTATTGGCGACTCCTTGGCGCCAGCCTCGTCGGCCGCCCACCCATGGTGAGTCTGGAGATGGAGGCTCGCCTGCAAGTGGCGCTGCTCGACTCTATCGGCCAGGGAGTGCTACGCTCCGCCCACGATGTATCCGACGGCGGGCTTCTCGTGGCGCTTGCGGAGAGCGCCCTCTTCGGGGGTCGGGGGCTGCGCTGCCCGACGATCATCGGGCCGGTCGGCCGAGAGGCCTTCTACTTCGGTGAGTCGCAAGGCCGGGCCATCGTGAGTGTCGCACCGCGCAAGGTCCCGGAGCTGCAGAAGCTGATGGCGCATGCGCACATTCCGATCCACGCGATGGGGGTGGTGGGGGGTGACCAGTTTCAGATCGGCTCGGACATTCGGATTCCGCTCGATGCCCTGCGGCAGGTGTGGGAGACGCCGTTCTGATGGCGCCGCGCTGGCTGGCGGACGAACGCATGCACGAGGAATGCGGGCTGTTCGGCATCGACGCTCCCGGCGAAGATGTCGCGAACCTCACGTATTTCGGCCTCTACGCCCTGCAGCATCGCGGGCAGGAAAGCGCCGGCATCGCGACCAGCGATGGGCGCAGCCTGCGGATGCACAAGGACATCGGGCTGGTGGCGCAGGCCTTCGATCAACCCGCCCTGGAACGATTGACCGGGCACCTGGCGCTGGGCCACACCCGCTACTCGACCACCGGATCGAACCGGCTCGAAAATGCGCAACCGATCATGGTCGAGCATCCACAGCTGGGGGCAATGGCCATCGCGCACAACGGCAACCTCACCAATGCGGAGAGCCTGCGTCGAACCCTCGAGCACGACGGTGTCCGCTTCAAGACCTCGAGTGATACCGAGGTGATCGCGGAGCTGCTCGCCCACACGCCGGGAGTTGACCTCATCGCCGTCATGCGTCGCGCGCTCCCGCACTTGCAGGGCGCCTATTGCCTGCTGGTGCTGACCAGGGAAAGCCTGGTCGGCGTCCGCGATCCGCTGGGGATTCGACCGCTGTGCCTCGGTCGCCTGCACGACGGCGGCACCATCCTGGCCTCGGAAACGTGCGCCCTGGACACGGTCGGCGCCGAGCTGGTTCGCGAAGTCGAGCCGGGCGAGGTGGTCCTTATCGGGAATGGTGTGCTGGCCGCCGAGCAGCTGTTGCCCTCGCCGCGCAAGGCGACCTGCATGTTCGAGTTCATCTATTTCGCTCGGCCCGACTCACGGCTGCACGGACAGTCGCTGTACGAGGCTCGTCGCAATATGGGCCGCGAGCTGGCGCGGGAGTCGCCCGCCGAGGCCGACATCGTGATCTCGCTGCCGGATTCGGGAACGCCGGCGGCGGTTGGTTTTGCCGAAGCCAGCGGTATCCCTTACAGCGAGGGCTTGATCAAGAGCCGCTACATCACCCGCACCTGTATCCAGCCCAACCAGCGCCTGCGCAACGTCGGCATCAAGCTGAAGTTCAATCCCTTGCGCGAAATCCTCGACGGCAAGCGGGTGGTGCTGGTCGACGATTCCATCGTTCGCGGCACCACCAGCCGCAAGATCGTCGAGGAACTTCGCCGCGCCGGAACGAGAGAGGTCCATATGCGGGTCAGCAGCCCGCCGATTCAGTGGCCCTGCTTCATGGGCATCGACATCGCCACCCGTTCCGAGCTGATCGCGTCGGGCCGCAGCGTGCAGGAGGTGGAGGAGCTGATCGGCGCCGACTCCTTGAGATATCTCAGCAAAGCCGCGTTGCTCCGCGCCGTCAAAAATGTCACCGGCTTTTGCATGGCGTGTTTCGACGGCGATTATCCGGTGCCGGTGCCGGTCCAGCTCGAGATGGACAAGCTGGCGCTGGAGACGGTGGTCGGTTGACGACCTATCGCGACGCCGGCGTGGACATCGACGCCGGTAGCCGGGCGGTGGAAATGATCAAGCCACTCGCCGCCGCCACCCAGGGGCCCGAGGTGCTGGCCGGTATCGGCCCGTTCAGCGGATTGTTTGCCCTCGACACTCGCCGCTATCGCGAGCCGGTGTTGATTGCCAGCACGGACGGGGTGGGGACCAAGGTGCTGCTCGCCAGTGCCGCCGGCCGGCACGGGCAGGTCGGTGCCGACCTGGTGAATCACTGCGTCAATGACATCCTGACGGCGGGCGCCGATCCGTTGTTCTTCCTCGACTATGTGGCCACGGATGTGCTGGAGCCGCCCGTCGTGGCCGAGGTCGTCGCCGGGATGGCGGATGCCTGCCGCCGAGTCGGGTGCGCGCTCCTTGGCGGCGAGACGGCCGAGATGCCGGGTCTCTATCAGCCCGAGACCTATGACGTTGCCGGCTTCATGGTTGGTGTCTCCGAGCGGGAGGCGATTATCGATGGCACGGCGATCCGTGAAGGGGACGCGGTGCTCGCCCTGCCCTCGACCGGCCTGCATACCAATGGCTACAGCCTGGCCCGGCGGGTCATCCCTCGGCAGGCCTTAGGCCAGACGGTTCCCGGCACGGGCAAGACCGTCCTGGATGCGCTGCTTGCGCCGCATCGTCCCTATCTCGAACCAGTCCGGCGTCTTCGCGAGGCGATCAGTATCAAGGGCCTGGCGCACGTCACGGGTGGCGGCATCGTCGGCAACCTGCCCCGGATCCTGCCGGTTGGGCTCGGAGCGCGCATCCAGCGCGGCACCTGGCCGGAGCCCGCAATCTTTTCGTATCTCGCGCCCTTCGTCGCCGACGACGAAATGTGGCGGACCTTCAACATGGGGATCGGCATGCTCGTGGTATGCGATGAGCCCAGCGCGGCGACGGCGCTGCGCATCCTCGACGGCGACATCTTTGTCGTTGGTGACATCGTTCCCTCCGACCAGCGTCGCGTGCAGATCATCGAGTGAAGCTTCGGGTTGGCGTCCTGGTCTCTGGCCAGGGCAGCAACCTGCGGGCGCTGATCGAGGCGACGAAAGACCCGTTGTACCCCGCCCGCGTTGTTGCCGTGTGTGCGAACCATGAATGCCCGGCCCTGGAAATCGCCAAGAAGCATCGAATCTCGCGGCAGGTTTTCCGCCTGGTTGACTTTGAAGACCGCAAGCATCGCGATCTGGCCATGGCCAAGATGCTGCGATTCCACGGCGCGGATCTCATCGTCTGCGCGGGTTACGACGCCATTCTGGACCGCGCCTTCATCCGTGCCTTTCCCGGCCGGATCATCAATATCCATCCGTCGTTGCTGCCGGAGTTCAGCGGCACGATGAATGCGGTGGCGATGGCCCTGGAGGCGGGGGTGACCGAGACGGGCTGTACGATCCACGTCGTGACCAACGACGTTGACCAGGGCCCGATCATTGCCCAGCGCCGCGTCGAGGTCCGTCCCGATGACACGGTTGAAAGCCTGCGCGAGCGTATCCAGGCTGAGGAGCATATCTTGCTACCGGTCGTGGTGAAGCGGATCGCCGGCCAGCCCCTGCCTCTATCTGTGTGAACGCGCTGCTCAGCGTCTCCGACAAGACCGGTCTGGTCGATTTTGCGCGCGGCCTCGCCAGCCTGGGGGTGACGATGTACGCGACCGGGGGAACCGAGCGAGCCCTTCACGATGCCGGGCTACCCGTGCGATCGCTCAGCGAGCTGACCGGTTTCCCCGAGCTGCTGGACGGCCGGGTGAAGACGCTGCACCCCAACGTGCACGCCGGAATCCTTGCGCGCCGTGATGAGCCGCGGCATCTGCAGGAGCTGGCCGATCGCGAGATGCAGCTGATCGATCTGGTCGTGGTCAACCTCTATCCATTCGTGGAGACGGTTGCCGCGGGTGCGAATCACGCCGAAGCCATCGAGTCGATCGACATCGGTGGCGTCACGCTGCTGCGCGCCGCCGCGAAAAACCACGATCACGTCCTGCCGGTCGTGCGCCCGAGCGATTACTCCAAGGTGCTCGAGGCGTTGAAAGATCCTGCCGGCGTTTCGCCCGCCTTGCGCCGTCATCTGGCCGCCATCGCGTTCGCGCATACGGCGGCCTACGATGCGGCCATTGGCCATCATCTGCGCGGGCTGCAGCCGAATGCGTCGATGCCCGATGACTTCGCATTGGGTGGACACAAGCTCCGCGACCTGCGGTACGGAGAGAACCCACATCAAGCGGCGGCGCTGTATCGCACCGCGCAGGGCGGCGGGATCGCCGGCGCCAAGCAGTGGCAGGGCCTCGAGCTTTCCTACAACAACCTGCTCGATGCCCAGGCGGCCTGGTCCATCGTCGGTGATTTCAGCGACACGGCGGTTGCCATCATCAAGCATGCCAACCCGTGCGGGGTGGCGACCGGCAACGACGCCGGTGAGGCGTTCGAGCGCGCCCTGAAATGCGACCAGCGCTCGGCTTTCGGGGGCATCGTTGCCTTCAATCGTCCGGTCGACGAAGCGATTGCGGACGCGGTCGTGGCACCCTTCTTCGAAGTGGTGCTCGCGCCGTCGTTCGACCAGGCCGCGCAGGCGGTGTTCACGAAACGGCCCAAGCTTCGTGTCTTGCAACCGGGCGATGGCCCTCCCGAAGCGCCCCTCGATGTTCGGGCGCTCACCGGCGGTTTCGTGGTGCAGACGGCGGACCGGAGTGGCCGTGACCTGGGAGAGGCGAGGGTGGTGACGACAGAAACACCTGATGAGGGGGTATGGGCCGATTTGAAGTTTGCCTGGACCGTGGTCAAGCACGTCCGCTCGAATGCCATCGTGCTGTCATGCCAGCAGGCGGCGATCGGCATCGGTGCGGGCCAGATGAGCCGGGTCGAGGCGGTCGAACTCGCGATTCGGCGCGCCGGTGATCGCGCCCAGGGCTCGGTGCTGGCCAGCGACGGCTTCTTCCCCTATCCCGACAGCGTCGAGGTGGCGGCCAGGGCAGGTATCCGGGCCATCGTCCAACCCGGAGGCTCGGTAAAGGACAGCGAGGCAATCGCGGCCGCAGATGCCGCCGGCGTCGCCATGGTCTTCACAGGCGAGCGCCACTTCAGACACTGAGCGAACTTTGAGAACGTCGTCGAAGAGGTTCCCATAGAGCTTTCGCCCAGCGCTCCACTCGG
>CAZRMD010000130.1:0-8840 GCA_964601135.1 uncultured Actinomycetes bacterium
CCCAACCAGTTCCAATAGCCCCCTGGAGCTGCGCGGTTGATCTTAAAAAGGGGAAGCTATCGCGATCTCAGCTGAACGCGATCCTGCTTCCTCGTTCAGGTCGCACCGGAGCGCTGACGGTAGTGAGCACCGCAACCGGCATTCTCGATGTCTGCTCTGCCATTGGCTCTATTGCTCGCCTCCATCGGACGGGTTCCGACGAGTTCGGCGCCCCACTCGGTGTAATCCGCGACGAGCGCGCCTGTGCCGCGTTAGGTCAGACGGCGCTGAAAGCAGAGCTCAAGCGATCCCGAGACGCCTCAATGTGGGCACGTATCGCATCCGCCGCCGCCTCACCATCGCGCGCCGCCAGCGCCTGCACGATGGCCTGATGTTCATCGGGCGTGCTTGCGGCAATGCCCTGAGTGAAGTACAGGCGGAAGGTGTGTCGATGAGTGCGCAACCGGAGCACGGCATCGGCTAGAAGCCGGTTGCCGGCGGCCTCGGTGATCAAAGCATGGAAGTGCGTGTCGTTGGCCGCGAACTCGCGGTAGTCGACGAAGCGATCACGTCCTGCCTCGGCACTGTTCACAAAGGCGCGCGCTTCTGCGACCAGGCGGTCGAGTTCGCTGAGCACCTCGGTGGTTATGCGGGCGGCGGCACGAAAAGCCGCGGCCGGCTCGAGCAGAAGTCGCATCTCAAAAAGCTCGGCGAAGCCCCGCGCGTCGAGCAGCGGTGCTGCCGTGTAACCCTCGAGGGAGCGCTTGGCGACCAGCCCCTCGGCCTCCAAGCGGGCGAGAGCCTCGCGCACGGGGGTGGGCGACACTTGGAGGTCGCGCGCGAGGCCATCGATGCTAATGCGCGTCCCCGGCTCGATCACGTGGTCCATCAGCATGCTCAGCAGGGCGTCGTACACACCGTCAGCGAGGACCCTGCGCGAAGGGCGCGGCACCGGCTGCACCGTTGGTTCCACCTTGACAAAGTCTATCAGTCAGTTCATCCTGGCGTACATCCTATAGGAAATAGGCATGATCACTTCTCTGGCCGCACGCGACGTGCGCTTTCCAACCTCCCGCAACCTGGACGGCTCGGACGCGATGAACAGCGCCCCCGATTATTCGGCTGCCTACGTCGTCCTCAGCACGGATGCCGGAGATGGGCTCGAAGGTCACGGATTCGCGTTCACCATCGGCCGCGGCAACGACGTACAGGTGGCCGCCATCAACGCCTTGGCGCCACTCGTGGTCGGGACTCGGTTTGGAGATACCGCGGCCGACCTGGCCGACCTGTCCCGCCGCCTTGTGCACGACTCGCAGCTCCGCTGGTTGGGGCCCGAGAAGGGCGTCATCCACATGGCTATCTCGGCGGTGCTCAACGCCGCCTTTGACCTGTTGGCCAAACGGGCCGGCAAGCCACTGTGGAAGCTTCTGGCCGGCCTGTCCCCAGAGGAGCTCGTCCAACTTGTCGATTTCCGCTATCTCAGCGACGCCCTCAACCGCGAGGAGGCGCTGCAGATACTGCGAGCCGCCGAATCTGGGCGCGCTGACCGTGAGGCAACGTTGCTCCAGGTGGGCTACCCGGCATACGCGACGAGCCCCGGCTGGCTCGGTTATGACGATCGCAAGCTCGTCCGTTTGTGCCGCGAAGCGGTCAGCCAGGGCTTCAAGATCATCAAGCTCAAGGTCGGAGCCAACCTGCAAGACGACATCCGCAGGATGCGGCTGGCCCGGGAAGCGTGCGGGCCGGACATCGGGATCGCGATCGACGCCAATCAGCGTTGGGACGTCAGTCAAGCAATTGAGTGGATCACCGCGCTGGCGCCCTTTGACCCCTGCTGGGTCGAAGAGCCGACCAGCCCGGACGATGTTCTCGGACACGCCGCCATCCGGCGGGCGGTGGCGCCGGTTCGCATATCGACCGGCGAGCACACCCAGAACCGAGTGCTCTTCAAGCAGCTCTTTCAGGCCGAGGCTGTCGATCTCGTCCAGATCGATGCGGCTCGGGTCGGCGGAGTGAACGAGAACCTGGCGATTCTGCTTCTCGCCGCCAAGTTCGGAGTCCCCGTCTGCCCGCATGCCGGTGGGGTGGGGTTGTGCGAGCTCGTGCAGCACCTCGCCATGTTCGACTTCATTGCGGTGTCGGCCACTACCGACGGTCGATACATCGAGTACGTCGACCACCTGCACGAGCACTTCCTGGATCCGGTTCGCATTCAGGACGGTCGCTACCTCGCGCCGGCTGCGCCGGGGTTCTCGGCTCAGATGCGCTCCGCTTCTTTAGCGGACTACGAATTCCCGAACGAATCGTGTGGTCAGCGAAACCGTGAGGACCACCGAGGCGGCCGTGGGGACCTGCCCGGCGTTGCCCGGGCTTGACAGCCTGCCAATATCCTATAGGATCTTGGCGGTCCGATGCCGGGCTCTCAAGACAAAGCAGGAGGCGTAAACGTGACGCGAAAGAGTGTTCTGTGGGCGATGACCGCCCTCACGCTGCTGGCCACGGCCTGTGGGGGCGGTGGTGGTGGCGGAACCGGAAACACAACCGGGAAGTCAGCGGCTTCGGTGGCGATTGTGCCCGGCGGACCGCACCCCTACTTCGAGCCTGTGAAGCAAGCGATCGCCGACGCGAACACCGATTTCCACCTGACCAAGGGCAGCTTCCAGGTGCCGACCGACTGGAAGCAGGATCTCCAGAATCAGCTGCTGACCAGCCTCGCCTCTCAGGGCTACAACGCCTTTGGAATCTTTCCCACGGACGGGAACGCCGCCAACGGTATCGTCACCCAGCTGGTCTCCCGGGGAGACCCGGTGGTCGCCGTGGGCGGCTGCGTGAACCAGCCGACCAAGACCACCTTCTGTATCGCGACCGACGTCGGCGCCTCCGCTTACCAGGGCGCTAAGGCCGTAATCCAGGCGATGGGTGGCAAGGGCGTGCTGCTGCACGGCACCGGCAACCTCACCGACCCCAACACCGTGAAACGGGATGACGCCGTCAAGAAGGCCGTGGCCGAGACCAGCGGCGCCGTGACCCTCATCACGCTCGCCGACATCGACAAGGACGCCCAGACCGCAGACACGGCAATCAACCAGGCCCTGGCCGCTCACAAGGACATCACCGGCATCATCACGACCGCGTACAACCCGACCGTGGCTTCCGCCAAGGCCCTGCGGACAATGGGCGACAAGCGGATCAAGATGGTCGGCATCGACGACGATCCGATCACGCTGGCCGCGGTCAAGGACGGGTTCCTGGTCGGGACCATGGGGCAGAACCCATACGGGCAGGCTTACATCGGGGCCTATGCGGTCAACCAGCTGCACATGGGCTGCAAGCCGGCTTCGGGTGCTGCCTACTTCATCGACTCGGGCACGATGCTCATCGGCCCTGACAAGGTGGCCGCCTACCAGGACGACTTCAAAAAGATGACCAAGGACCTCGTTAGCGGCTTCAAATCCAAGTACCTCTCCTGCTGATGACAGAACCGGATGTCCAACCGCCGGATCTGTCCAGCCGTATCCGGAAGGTCGACGCCTACATCGTCGACCTTCTTCCGGAGCGGCCACGCACGGACGCGATACAGGCGTTCTCCAAGCAGGAGACGATCTTTGTCGACGTCGAGACCGACGATGGGCTGACCGGGACTGGCTACTCCTACACGATCGGCACTGGTGGAAGGGCGGTGCTGGAGCTGTTACGCACCGACCTTGTCCCCCTCCTGGCCGGCGAGGACGCCGGCCAGATCGAGGCGGTCTGGCAAAAGCTCTTCTGGGCCACCCATGGGACGGCGGTGGGCGCGATCACCAGCCTTGCCTTGGCGGCGGTCGACACCGCCCTCTGGGACTTGCGCGGGAGAACGCTCGGGCAGCCGCTGTGGAAGCTGGCGGGAGGGTCGCGCCGGCTGGTCCCGCTCTACGACACCGAAGGCGGCTGGCTGCACCTACCGGTCGAAGAGTTGGTCGAATCCGCCGTGCACTCGAAGAGTCAGGGCTGGCGTGGCGTCAAGCTCAAGGTCGGCAAACCGCATCCACATGAGGATCTCGAGCGGCTGGGCGCGGTGAGGGAGGCCGTCGGACCCAAGTTCGACCTCATGGTGGACGCCAACCAATCGCTGACGTACGCCGAAGCAAAGCGTCGCGCCCATCTCTTCGAGGGGCTGGACCTGTATTGGTTCGAAGAGCCGCTGCCGGCTGAGGACCTCACTGGTCATGTCAGGCTCGCCGGGGCGACGAGCATTCCTATCGCCGTCGGCGAGAGTCTCTACTCACCCAGCCACTTCCGCGAGTACGTGGCGGCCGGCGCCGCCGGGATCGTACAGCCAGACGTTGCCCGCGTCGGGGGCATAACCCCATGGCTCAAGACGGCCCACCTGGCCGAGACCTTCAACGTGAAGGTCGCGCCGCACTTCCTGATGGAGCTCCACGTCAGCCTGGCCGCGGCGGTGCCCAATGCTCTCTACGTCGAGCACATCCCGCAGCTGCGTCGCCTGACCCATCGCGGGATCGAGATCGTCGATGGGATGGCGGTGGCGCCTGACGCCCCCGGCCTCGGCATCGATTGGGATCGCGAAATGATCCAGCAGATGCGCATCGGCTAGCGAGTGAGCATCGCCTCGAGCTCTTCTCGCGTGAGGGCGGGCCTTGGGAGCACGCAGCTCCTGCGCACGCTCAGCCTGCTCGCGCTTCTCTTGGTGACGGCCGGCTTCTGGGTCGTCTTCGCCGTGTTCGCCTCAGGCTTCCTGAGTGACTTCAATCTGTTCAGCCTGCTCCGCTTCGCGGCCATCGGGATTCTGATCGGCTTTGCCCAGATGACGGTGCTGGCGATCGGAGACATGAACCTCGCGGTGGGTGCGGTGGGGGGCGCCACCGGCATGTTTGCCGGCTGGCTGGCACAGGCCCTGGGGCTGCCGGTTCCGGTCGTGGTCGTGCTGGCTCTGGCCCTCGGCGGTCTTCTCGGGCTGGGCAACGGTGCCCTAATCCGCCTCACCTCGCTCAACAGTTTCATCGTGACCCTGGCCACGGCCAGCCTGATCACCGGTGGCATGCTCATCCTGACTCGCGCCAAACCATTCAGCTCGCTACCGGACTCGCTCACCGGTGCTGCCCAGGTCGAGCTGCCCGGGACCCCGATCTCACCCTTCTTTGTGATCACGCTGGTCGTGGCGGGCGCCCTGTTCCTGCTCTACCGAAACACGAGCCTCGGCCGCGAGATGCTGGCGATCGGCGCCAACCGCCGGGCGGCGCAGATGTCTGGTCTCGCCGTCGGCCGCGTGGTGCTCATCACGCACCTCATTTCGGGCTTGCTGGCCGCGCTCGCGGGGGTGATGTCGATCGCGGCCAACAACACAGCGTCGCCCGGGTTGGGCGGCGACTGGGTGCTCACTTCCTTCGTGGCGCCGGCGATCGGTGGCACCCTGCTTTCGGGTGGGGTGGTGTCGGTGCTCGGCACGGTGCTGGGCGGCGTCCTGGTCGCTACCCTCAGCAGCGGGCTCCTTCTGGTCGGGGTCGACAACTTCTGGCTCGAGGTCTTCCTGGGCGCCGTGCTTCTGCTGGCGGTCGGTCTGGACCGCCTGACTCGAACCGCTGGCGGAGCTGTCGAGTGAACACGCGTGTACTTCGAGCGGTGCCGGCGGCAGCACTCGGCCTGCTGGCGGTCGACGCGGCAGGAATCGTCGTCCTGGCGATTTCGGCCCCTGCGTTCCTCTCGACCTACAACCTGTTCGTCACCGGGCGTGACTTCTCAATCGTCCTGCTCGTGGCCCTGGCCCAGATGATCGTGCTGGCGCTGGGGCAGATGAACCTCTCGGTGGGCGCGATCGGCGGGCTGGTCGCCATCGTCGAGTCCGGGCTTATGGTCCGCTACGGCTACCCGACCCCACTCGCCGTCGCGGCCGGTCTGGCGGCCGGCGCCCTGGCGGGCGCGATCAACGGCCTGCTGGTCGAGTGGACCAAGATCCACAGCTTCATCCTCACGCTCGGCACCTCTTACGTCTTCGCCGGCATCAACCTCGGGTTGACGCACGCCACACCCTTCTATCACCTGCCCGCGTCAGTCGGCGCCTTCGGCCAGGCGCGGACGGGGCCCTTTCCGGACATGGGGCTGGTGACCATCGCGATCACGCTCGCGCTCGCATTCTTTCTGGTCCAGACGGTCCCCGGGCGCCGCATCCTGGCGGTGGGCGGTAACCGCCGCGCGGCCGAGCTCTCGGGACTCCCCATCACGCGCTCGGTCGTGCTCGCCCACGCCATCTCCGGCTTCCTGGCCGCTGTCGCCGGGTCCATGCTGATGGCGCAGCTGGCGGAGGGCCAGCCGACGATCGGCGCCACCTGGGTGCTGCCGTCTTTTGCCGGACCCATCATCGGAGGCGCTGCGCTCGCCGGGGGGACGGCGCCCGTGCTCGGCACGGTGCTGGCCGTTGTCCTGCTCTCGCTGATCGACGACGGCCTGGTCCTGACCAGTGCCAACCCCTATTGGGTCCAGTTTCTGATCGGCGTGCTCATCCTGCTCGGCGTCGTCCTCGGGCGTGTACGGCTAGGCGGCGTGCGCGGTCTGCTGCGGCGGGTCCGTGGCGGAGAAGCCGATCTCGACACAGCGCCCGCGCATGAAGTACAGGCCGCGGTCGGAGGCCGGCGCCGGTGAACCCACAAAAGCAGGTAACGCTCGGCGGTACCGGGGTGCGGGTGACGCGCCTGGGTCTCGGCACGGCGCCCCTTGGAGGCCTCTATCAGGAGCTGACCGACGAGGCCGCCGCCAAGGTTGTCCAGGCCGCCTGGGACTCCGGGGTTCGCCTCTTCGACACCGCCCCCCTCTACGGATACGGCCTCGCCGAGCGGCGTTTGGGCAGCAATCTTCGGGACAAGCCGCGCGCCGAGTTTGCCCTGGCGACCAAGGTCGGCCGGCTACTGCGGGCGGGTCTCGAGCCCGACCCCAGCCAGTTCCACGAGGGCGAGCCCTTCTATAAAGGAACGCCGCCGGTCAACCCCGTCTTCGACTTCAGCTACGACGGGGTCATGCGCTCGGTCGAGGAAAGCCTCGAGCGGCTGGGGCTGGAGCGAATCGATATCCTCCAAATCCACGACCCGGACGACCACTACGAGGAGGCGCTGACCGGCGCCTATCGGGCGCTCGACCGCCTCCGATCGGAGGGCAGCATCGGTGCTGTCGGAGCGGGGATGAACCAGGCGGCAATGCTCGCGCGCTTCGCCCGCGAAGGCCGTTTCGACTGCTTTCTGCTCGCGGGCCGGTACACGCTGCTCGACCAGTCCGGTCTCGACGAGCTGCTCCCGCTTTGCCAGGCCGAGGGCATCTCGATCATCGCGGGTGGAGTGTTCAACAGCGGCGTGCTTGCCGGCCCGGCACCGGGCGCGCGCTACAACTACGTTCCCGCGCCGCCCGAGATCGTGGAGCGGGCGCGGCGGATCGCCTCGGTCTGCGAGCGCCATGGCGTGCCTCTCACGGCGGCCGCCGTCCGGTTCCCGCTCGGGCACCCGGCCGTGGCCAGCGTCCTCGTGGGATGCCGCTCGCCGGAGGAAGTGAAGGAGAACGTCGAGATGTTCAGCCATCCGATCCCCGCCGACGTCTGGCAGGAGCTGAAGCACGAGCGGCTACTGTCCGAGGAGGTGCCAGTGCCATGACCGACGGCGTGGTCGTTGACGCTCACCACCATTTCTGGGACCCGTCCCGGGCCGATTACCCCTGGATGACAGACGAGCTAGCTGTGATCCGGAGGCCATTCGGCCCGGACGATCTGCGTCCGCTGCTGGCGGAGAACTGCGTCGACCGAACCGTCCTGGTCCAGACCCGGTCCAGCCTCGAGGAGACCAAAGAGTTCTTGCAGACGGCGGAGTCCACAGGCTTCGTGGCCGGGGTCATCGGCTGGGTGGACCTTGCTGCCGCAGGCGTGGCCGGGGAGCTGGAGCGCCTGCGGCGGGGTCCAGGCGGAAGCCGCCTGGTCGGGATCCGGCACCAGGTCCACGATGAAGCTGATCCGCGCTGGCTGTGCCGGCCCGACGTCCGGCGGGGACTGGCGGCGGTCGCAGATGCTGGGCTTGCTTATGACCTCCTCGTACGGGCGCCGCAACTGCCCGCTGCTTTGGAGACCGCGCGAGATCTCCCGAACCTTCGGTTTGTGGTCGACCACGCGGCTAAGCCGCGGATCGCGGGCGGCCAGGTGGACCAGGAGTGGGCTCAAGCGCTCGCGCCTCTTGCGGATCTCCCCAACGTGACGTGCAAGATCTCCGGCCTGGTCACTGAGGCCGACTGGAAGACGTGGAGGGCGCGCGATCTCGAGCCATACGTGCGCTGTTGCCTCGACTGGTTCGGGGAGGAGCGCCTGCTCTTCGGTTCTGACTGGCCGGTCTGCCAGCTGGCAAGCAGTTACTCGCGCTGGGTAGCCACGCTGCGCGAGTTGCTCGGGCAGCTTGCCCCGGAGGCCATCCCGAAGGTGTTGGGAGCCAACGCCGTCCGCGTCTACGGGCTCGAGCGGGGGACCTAGATGGCGGCTGAGCCTCGCCTGTTGGAGGCCCCCGTTCTCGAGGCGCGCGGCATCCGGAAGTCGTTTCCCGGCGTGACCGCCCTGGACGGAGCCTCACTGCAGCTGCGTGCGGGCGAGATCCACGCGCTGCTGGGTGAGAACGGCGCTGGCAAGAGCACGTTGATCAAGGTTTTGACCGGCGTCTACCACCCAGACGAGGGAGAGCTGCTCCTGGGCGGCGAGCCCGCCCGATTTGGCTCCGCTCGCGCCGCTCTGAAAGCCGGCGTGAGCGTGGTCCACCAGGAGCGCAACCTGATCCCCGCGTTCACGGTGGCGGAAAACATCATGCTCGACCGGCCGCCCACCCGGCTGTCACAGGTCATGGACTACC
>CAZRMD010000131.1:0-1090 GCA_964601135.1 uncultured Actinomycetes bacterium
GCGTTGGCGTCGTACCATCCCGGACTCAAGACATCGATCTGATGCAGGTGCGCCATCAACGATGCCCGACCATCATCAGTGTTCACGTAGTACATCTGCACCATCCGGCCAGGAATGATCTGGGATACCGTCGGCGGGATCGCGAGGCTCAGCTGCTGCGCCTTCTCGCTCCAGGTGCCGTCCGCGGCTCGGATGCCGGGCCCAAGGTTGAGCACCACCTGATCCGAGAAGTGGAATCCGCTCGAGAGCACCTCGACGGTCTGTGAATCGCGCCAGGTGAAGGCGGGATTTCCATTCATGCTCAGGTGCGCCAGCGCTTGCTCCCGCTCAGCCACCGGTCGAGCGAAGCGAATCGTGGCCGCCACGCTCACGGGCGGCGTGAGTTGCACGTGGGAAAGGTGCATCGAGATGTCGGCGGTCAGCGGTGGGACCACCTGGAACGCCGTTCGCAGCTGCATCGCGCCGGCAACCAGCTGCAAGCTGTGATGGCTGCTCATCGCCATCGGTCCGGGCAGTCTCAGGCGCAGCTCGTCAGCCGTCGCGGTGGTGGCGATCTCGACGGGACGGCCGTCGAGCAGCAGGTGCCAGTCGCCGGCACGGAGCGGATGGCTGACCCGGACGACGAGCATGGGATGGGGCGAGACCTGCGCAACCCGGGCTGACAGCACGGGCACGCCGTCAAGGTCCATGGCATCGACGTTGACGACCGGCACCGGATTCACCTCGGCACCCAGCAGGCCAGCCAGCAGGAAGATCCCGGTCCCCATGGCGGCGGAGCCGAGGACCAGGGGTAGACGCATGCGGGGCGAGTATCGGAAGCGGCAACGGGAATGGCAAACGGTTGTTCTGCCACGAACTGAACCTCAGCCGTTAGCCTCTTACCCCGGAGCCGCGCTATCAGCTTTGCTGGTTCGACCCCTGCCCGCCGGGGTAGAAATGAGGCGTGGACGTTCTGGATATTCTCCGGCGCCAGGCAGGCCGCTTCCAGTGCCCGCAGTGCGGGCAAAGCATGGCCGACTGCCAGCTCGAAATGGTTGTCCATCGCGACGAGCAATCGCTGGTTAAAGTCACCTGCGCCCATTGCAAGGAC
>CAZRMD010000131.1:1190-8801 GCA_964601135.1 uncultured Actinomycetes bacterium
TACATCGAAAACGACCTGCTCCTGTGGCGCCAGGCGACCGCCATCACCCAGGGCAGTGTTCGCTGGAAGTGGCTGCACGTTCCGGGGATGGTCTCCCAGCTGAAAACGGATGACCAGGACATCGAAGACTTGCCGCCTCAGTCGCTGGTGGAGTCACAGCTCGATGCCGGACACCTGGTGGTCGCCGAGGTGCGGCTCTATGGCGGCATGCATTTCGTCGTGATCACCGGTCACAGCGGCGGTACGCTGTTCATCAACGATCCCTGGTTTGGTGATCGGACCACGCTGCAGGCCCGCTACGGCGCTTACGAGCGCGCGGTGCACTCGGCGCAGATTTATTACCGGCCTTAAGCGAGCGATCGTTTAGGCGGCCGCGGCGAGCCCATCGTCGTGGCCGGCGGCTCCCCACTGCCGAGTCCGCTGGGCCAACGCGGCGCACAGGTTGGCAAAGGTATCGGCACGGAACAGGGCTCGATCGAGTTTCATGACCTCGCTATCGGCCGCGATTTCCAGGTGGCCACCCTGGCGGGTGATGACCTGATTCATGCCGTGCACGCGATCCCAGGGAACAAGGCGCGGTTGACGGTTGAGCCAGGCGTGGCCGATCGGCCGCAGAGCAACCCCCTCCCGGGTGATGATCACCTCGGTCCACTCGATGAAAAAGCTGTGGAACAGCAGGCCCAGGCTAAATGCCAGCCCGCAGCCCATCGCGATGGCCAGCGCGGCGAACGCTGCGCTGTGGCTCTCCGAGATCTCGACCACGGCCAGCAGGAAACCCAGCCCACAGGCGGCGATTGGAACGCCCGGCCAAAGGATCACCAGCCGGTTTAGCGGGCTGTCTGGCCGAAAGCTCATGGGTGCTCATAACGTACCGAGGCCGATCTGCGACAACATTTCGGCCACCGCTTCGCGGCAGGACCGTTGCCCGGGCGTTACTGCGCGTAAATGGCGGGTTGTGCCAGATGCCCGCGCGCTAATGACGGGTCGTGCCACGTACGCATCAGGAAAGGGCCGTCAGGCCTCGTCAGGCCAGTGACCGCCCTAGACGTCGAGCTCTTTTACGTCAAGCTCGCGCAGCTCCGCCGGCGGTTGCAGGCCGTTATCGACCAGCATGCGGAGCAAACGGAGGATGTAACGGGCGCCGTTCAGGTTGACGCCGTGCTGACGGGTCAGAGTTTGAATCGCCTGCAGTTTGCGGATGTCGCGCTGGGAAAAACGGCGACGATTGGTCGTCGTCCGCTTGGGCACAACGAGGCCGAGATGCTCATACATCATCAGCGTCCGGGGATGGGTTTGCAAAATTTCGGACGCTACGCTGATCGTGTAAATCGGTTTGTCGAGCGAGAGACTCGTCTCGCTCGGCGCGCGCCGCGCTATTCCTTTAGCCAATCCTCGATTCCCTCTGAAAGACTGGTGGGCGTTGTCCGCGCCTTGATGAGATATTCGTGCGCCCCGAGACGAAGGCCACGCGCGACGAGATCCTCTTCATCGTAGTTGGAAAGGATGATAACCGGAATATTGCGCGTCTTATCCTGTGCCCGCAACTTCCTCAACACCTCGAGCCCATCCATTTTGGGCAGCCGGATATCGAGAAAGATAATGTCGGGCGCGAGATCTCCGGCCTTCTTCAAGCCCTCTTCGCCATCGAGCGCGGTGTTGACCCGGTAACCATCCAGCTCGAGCTTGAGCCGATACATCTCGAGTACCGAGGGGTCGTCCTCCACCAGCAACACATCGACCAGGTCTTCGTCTGATTTCGTGGCACCCGCGGTGCGGCGCGTCTTACCTTCCATAACAGTCCCCTTGGCGCGAAGCAGTATAGATGAAGCCGCGAAATAACAACGGCTCTATGGTTAGCAAAACGAGCCCACGGTCTCTCACCATACGAAGACCAGCGTTAGGCGGCTCCTGAAAAAGTTAAGGCCCTCCGAAGGGAGGGCCCGAAGAGGGGGGCAAGAGAACTGGGACTGATTATAGAAACGCGGTGGGCCGCTGTCAACAGGAGCGTCATCAGACTTTCTCCCGGCCGCACTATCCTGAAACAACCGCAATCGCTGATGCAAAAAGTCCATGGCGTCGATGCATCGATCGTCCACCGCCCGCGCCGACCACGCCCGAATGTCGGCTCCTGCCGAGGGCTGCGCGCGCCGTGCCGCGCCTGCGGGCAGAACAGGCCATCGGGCCCGTCCGGGCCTTACTAGACTTCCAGCTGCGTGACGTCGATGTCGCGGAGCTCGACCGGCTTTGGTAGCTCGTTCTCCTGCAGCAGCTTGAGCAGCTTGAGGATGTAGCGCACCCCTGCCAGGTTGACCGAATGTTGCCGCGTCAGCTTCTGGATCGTCTGCAGCTTCATGACGTCGCGCTGCGAGAAGCGCCGGCGGTTCGTCGACGTCCGCTTGGGCACAACCAGCCCAAGGTGCTCGTACATCATGAGGGTCCGGGGGTGGGTTTCCAGGATCTCCGACGCCACGCTGATGGTGTAAATCGGCTTGTCGAGCGAGATGTTCGTTTCGCGTCGGGTTTCACGTTTGACAGCGGTTGCCATGCGTCCCTCCAGATCTAGTCCGGCCTGAATACCCGAATACGACGTGACATCCCGGACCGGCGATATCCACCCGAGTATATGGGGACAAGATCGGCCAGCTCAACACAGGATTCGTAAATAGATGTGAACTCATCTCAACAGCCAGTCCGGGCCTCATGATGTAGACAGAATCTTAGTGTTGCGATATCATGTTTGCTAACAGGCGCCTTAGCGCGCCGAATCCAATACGGAGGTGCAGTGTGGGCGAACTTGGCGACAAGGCCGAAGGCACACTCAAGGACGAAGGCGGCAAGCTGAAGGGCGACAAGAAGATGGAGTGGGAAGGCAAGGCGCAGAAGGCGAAGGGTGACCTCGAAGGCGCCGGCAAAGACATGGCGGGCAATGAGCCTGCCACGAGCGAGCCGATCGAGGGCGACAAGAAGCTGTAGATCGCGCCGCGCCACGACGAGCCGGTCCCAAAGGGCCGGCTTTTTATTGCCTGCTGGGGGGCCGTCCTGAGGACGGAGGCGCCGGGCTCGCCGGCCGGCCGGTTGGCGGCGAGGACTGGGTGGTGGCTGCTTCAGCTGGCAGGTCGTCGGTCGAACTGCGACGCGCCGCCTGGTAGCGGTTGGAGCCGGCTGCCGACCCGGCGTCGGGGCCGCCCCGGGTCCGGATGTGGCTGAGCGTTGACTCGCGCAAGATGAGAAAGAGCAAGAGCGCGATCGACGCCAGGAGAAAGTCGATACTCAGAAAGTTCTCCCCGAATAGGGCCGGCGTGATGAAGCCGAGGACGAAGCCGATCACTGCCAGAAAAAAGGCGGTAATGGTGCCCAGGTGGGTGAAGGCATCCTGGAGATGATGGCGGGGAAACAGCCGACGCAGCCAAGCTTCGAGCCCATCGGCGGCGCGGGACGTCGAGCGCGAGGCAGGTCCGGACCTGCCGGCCATCGCTGCCGAACCGGGCCGGTCAGCCTGCGCCTTGCCGCAGAATCGGCAAAAGCGGGCATCGGCCTCGATCGGCTTGCCGCATTCCCGGCAGAACACCGTATCGCCCTTTGGGGCTACGTGGGTCGACAAAGCCGCCCCATTATAAGGTTGCGACGCCGAATACGAAGCAATCCTGAAGCGCCCGTAACCAAAGTCCTCCGCCCTGCGTTCGACAGGCAGCCAGGGGAAATTTCGGACTCGGTTTGCTGCAAGGAGGTCCGTTTAGGTTACAATGACTGCATCAGATTTCCGGAAGCAGGAAACGTCCGATTTACGAGGCCTAACGTGATCAGTATTTACCACGCGACCCAGCCCGCGCCCCTCACCGGCCTCTCCCCGTTGGCAGACCGCATGCGCCAGATTCGGCGGCAGCGGCGCTCCGGTCTCAAGGCTCTGGCCTACGGAGCGGGGTGGGGAGCAGTTATTCTGCTCACTCTGTGGCTCCTGCTTTCGGGGATCTTCGGGTTTCTGACCGCCTAGCGGCCAGGCGCCGAACCCACCGCCAGGTTCATCGCTGGCGCAAGCGTGCCCGCCGTGACGTGCGCCGTGCGCTGATCCTTGGCGTTCTGGTCGTGCTCCTGATCCCTTTGATGGGCATTCCCGCCGTCACTGCCCAGGCGGTTGGTCCGCTGCCTGCCGTCAGTGGTCTGTCATCGAGTTCGCTGCAGCAGGACACCCTGATCTACGACCGCCACGGCAACCTGCTGGCCGATATTGGTAAGGAGGGAGACCACCGGATCGTGGTCCCACTCTCCTACATCTCCCCCTGGATCACCAAGGCGACGCTGGCGACGGAAGATCGAACCTTCTACTCCAACAGTGGCATCGACGTCGGCGGCATCTTCCGCGCCGCCCTCGCCGACTACACGCATAAGGGCTACACCCAGGGCGGCAGCACGATCACCCAGCAGCTCGTCAAACAGGTGTACATCGGCGCGAATCCTGCGCCCACCATCCAGCGCAAGTTGAAAGAGGCCATTCTCGCGATCGAGCTGAATCGCGAGTACACCAAGAACCAGATCCTCGAGATGTACCTGAACACCATCTATTACGGCAGCCAGACCTATGGAGTGGAAGCCGCCGCCCGCAGCTACTTCCAGACGAACGCACACGACCTTTCGCTGGCGCAGGCGGCGATGCTGGCCGGGCTGCCGCAAGCGCCGACCCGCTACAACCCGCTCACCAACTTCATTTCGGCCAAGCAGCGCCAGGCTCAAGTGCTGGCCGGGATGGTGGGCGAGAAATACATCACCGCGGCGCAGGCGCAGGCCGCATACGCCGATCCCCTCAAGGTCTATCCGCCCACTACCAAGTTCAAGGCTCCGTACTTCGTCGACTACGTGCTGAAGACGTTGGCCGGCCCGCCGTACAACATCAAGGCCGACGATCGCCGCGGCTATCGCGTCTATACCAGCCTCGATCTGAACCTACAGGGCATGGCGGAAGCGATCGTCACGGAGCAGGTCGCCCAGAAAGGGAACTTCTACAACTTCCACGATGCTGCGCTGGTCAGCATGAACCCCAAGACCGGAGAAGTGCTGGCGATGGTGGGCGGCGTCGACTACAACCGGCCGGGCGGCCAATACAACCTCGCGTACGACGTTCCCCGACCACCGGGGTCGAGCTTCAAGATCTTCACCTACACCGCGGCCATCGAAAGCCGCAAGGTCAACATGATGAGCCCGGTGCTGGATGACACGATGGTCTTTCCGATCGGCGGCGACCCATTGGGATTCGGCAAGTACACACCGCAGAACTACGACCATCGCTTCCACGGCACGCTGCCGCTCAAGATGGCGATGGGTAACTCGCTGAACATTCCCGCCCTGAAGGTGGAGCTGCGCACCGGCATCCCGGCCGTCGTCGACATGGCCCACCGGTTGGGCCTCACCTGTCTTGGCGAGCCCTGCACCGTCGATCATCCGGCCGATTTCTACGGACCGAGCCTCACCCTGGGCGCCTACCCCGTGCGTCTCGCCGACATGGCCACCTCGGCGTCGACACTCGCGACGCTCGGTGTCCGTCACCGGGAAGCGCCGATCCTCAACATCAAGGACGGACTGGGTCGCGACGTCTTCACCTACGAGCCGACCAAAAACGAGTATCGCGCCGTCGACCAGGGGACCGCGTTCATCATCGCGTCGATCATGTCGGACGACCGCAACCGCTGCCTGGAGTTCGGTTGCCACGGCGACCTGACCCTGCCCGGGCGGCACGTGGCCGCCAAGACTGGAACCACCAACGATTTCAAAGACAACTGGACGGTGGGCTTCACCCCCAGCCTGGCCACGGCGGTATGGGTGGGCAATCCCGACAACAAACCCCTGAGCCACAACTCGACCGGCATCGTCGGCGCGGCGCCGATCTGGCACAAGTTCATGATGCAGGCGCTGGCGGGCACGCCCGACGAGTGGTTTCAGGTGCCCGCTGGGGTCCATCAAGTGGGTGAGAACTATTACCTGCCGGGGACGGAGAACCTGCCGCCGACGCTGGCCCAGCCCTGGCCGCAGTGCAAATTACCCGACCACTACAACCCCTACTCGCTGACCTATGCGCAGATCACGGTCGACGGCGTCTACTGCGTGCTCAACGCGCCGAAGCCTCCGACACCACCGCCGGCACCTGCAGCGACACCCTCACCAACGCCTTCGCCGACGCCGAACCACGACTGATCTGGCGCACGTTGGAGCGGAGGTGCGGTCGCGAGCCGGCCGACGTTGCCGTTAGCCGGAGGCGGCGAGCGACCGGCCCGCAGCTCCGACGTGCGTTAGCTCAGGCGATCCCTGGCTGTTCGCCGGCTTTCTGGGTGCGACCCTCGTCGCCGTCCCCGAACGGCATCCGTGACGCCAGCTCGCCGGCGCGATCGCGCAGTTCGATGCCGCGCTGCATCAGATCGTCGCGAAGCTCTTCGCCGGACTTCGGCGCCAGCAGCAGCGCCAGCCCAAAGCCGACCGCGACACCGATCAGCAAGCCGGTCACGAAGCGCTCGACGCCGGCATCCTCGTCCTGCGTGATCCGGGTGCGGCGCAGTGCCGATACGGCATCCGCCAGCCGCTCTTTGACCTCGAGGTCCTGGGCCGTCTTGGTCGCCCGGTCCAGCAGCTCTCCCAACCGGTCGATCGTCTTCTCCACCGTCTGATCCATCCGCTCCTCCTTATCGCTCATCGCTCATGGCCGTCGGGCCCGGCCTTCCGTCCCGCCGACGGCCCTCCGTCGGGAGGGCGTTGTCGCCGGCGTGCCTGAGGCGCTGTCCGCGGCCATCATGGACTCCGCCTGTCCCAGAAGCTGTGACACCCGCCGGCGGATGTTCTGACCGGAGTCTGGGGCATAGAGCAGCCCCACGACCGCTCCGATGATCGCGCCGTGGGTGAGGCCTCGGAAATATCCCATCAAAAACCGCGCTCCTCTCGCACACCTGGCCGGACGTTTGCGTCGCCAGCGGCTAGCGCCATCGTAGCACGTGTCTTTCGCCCTGCCCGAATGCCGTCACCAGCCGCCACACTATGGAAAAGGGGCGAACTTGGGTTATACTAACCACCGGTGGAAAGGGGGGAAAGATGACAGAGCTGATGTGCCGTTTGCCGCAGGCGAAAAGGAGGGGACATGAGTGAAGTGGTCGATGAGGACGTAAACGTCCTCTTCATCGAGGATGACCCGGCCGTCGCCGAGATGTACAAGCTCAAGTTAGAGCTGGACGGCTACCGGGTCACCGTCGCCAAGTCCGGTGAAGAGGGCCTGGACAATGCCAAGAAGATGGTGCCCGACATCGTCTTCCTCGACATCCGGCTGCCGAAGATGGACGGCTTTGCCGTGCTGGAAAATCTTCGCTCGGACAACGTCACCAAGAACATCCCGGTGATCATCCTCTCTAATTACGGAGAAAAAGAGCTCGTCGATCGGGGCCTCAAGCTGGGCGCGCTCGACTACCTGATCAAGTCGGAGACCACCCCCGCGAGCCTTAGCCGCGGTGTGCAGGACTGGGTCAAGGAATAGAGACGTTGATCCCGAATCGCGATCCGCGCATCAGCGGGGCCTTCGATCTCGACAAGCCCCTCTACACCATCAGTGTGGCATCCGAGATCCTCGAGACCCATCCGCGC
>CAZRMD010000132.1:0-8784 GCA_964601135.1 uncultured Actinomycetes bacterium
GTCTGTAAAACCCCCGCGAAAGCTGTGGCCGTTCGACTCGGCCCCGGCCCACCAGCCTCGATTCTGGAATACGAACTCACCCCAGGCGATGTCCGCTTGCCTTACAGCGGCGGACCCAGGGCGCGGCCGGGTTGACAACGGGGCCATGGCCACGAAGGCTGCGCAGGCACCGCGGCTCACGGGGTGGAGAATAAAGAGCGGCCAGCCTGCGCCATCAGCCAGCACGGAGGAAGAGAGATGCTGCGGAGGTTCCTTGTAGCGGCCTGCCTGCTCCCACTGGGAGCGCTGGCCTGCGGCGGCAGTCCACAACCGGCCGCGTCGGCGTCGGCTCTGACTCCGGTCACCCTGACGGTGGGCGTGCTGCCGGTCGTGGACGTCGCCCCCCTGTTCCTGGGCGTCAAGCAGGGCTTCTTCGACGAGCAGAAGCTGACCATCAACATGAAGCTGGGCCAGGGCGGTGCAGCGGTCATCCCCGCGGCCGTCTCCGGCGACTACCAGTTCGGCTTCTCGAACCTGGTTTCCGAGATCCTGGCCGAGCAGAAGGGCCTCAAGCTGAAGATCGTCTCCCAGGGCGTCCAGGCGGGATCCGATCCCAACAGCGACGCCTGGGCGATCCTGACGCTCAACCCGGCCCTCAGCAAGTGCAAGGACCTGGAAGGCAAGACGATCGCCGTCAACACCTTGAAGAACATCGGCGAGGTCTCGATCAAGGCCGCCTGTGACACAGGTGGCGTCGACGTGAGCAAGTTCAAGCTCCTGGAGATGAACTTCCCCGACATGCTGCCGGCCCTGCAGAAGGGGCAGATCGACGCCATGTGGACGGCCGAGCCCTTCGCTACCCAGGCCAAGCTGGCCGGCGCCAAGGTGCTCAGTTACAACATCGTCGCGGTGGCGCCACACCTGACGGTGGCTACCTACTTCGCGACCGCCGATTACGCAGCCCAGAACCCCGGGGTGGTGAAGCGCTTCGTCGCCGCCGTGAACAAGTCGCTCGACTATGCCAACGCCCATACCTCGGAGGTGCGCGCGATCGTCAACAGCTACGCGAAGATCCCGGACGCGGTGCTGCAGGCGATGGTGCTGCCGTACTGGTCGCACGACCTCAACAAGCCTTCGATCGCCAAGCTCGCGGACCTGATGGTCAAGTACGGCCTGATGCCCGGCAAGCCGGACCTCAACCAGATGTACTTCAGCTGACGGACCGGCTTGCCGTCGGCGCCAGCGGCGTGCTGGGGCCCCTGCTGGCGCTGGAGCTGCTGGCCCGGGGCGACGTGCTGCCCCAACGCGAGTTCCCGCCGCCCTCGGTCTGGCTGCAGGTGCTCGTGCTGCAGCTACCGGCGCCCGCCTTCTGGGCCGATGTCGGGCTCACCCTCGAGGGCTGGGCCATCGGACTCGCGCTGGCTGCGCTGATCGCGGTGCCGGCCGGCATCCTGATCGGTTCCAGCCGCCTCGGCTACCAGATGCTGCGGGCGCCCATCGAGTTCCTGCGGCCGATACCGTCGGTGGCGCTGATCCCGCTGGCCGTGCTGATCTTCGGGACTCGCCTCCAGAACAAGGTCTTCCTGGTCACCTTCGCCTGCCTCTGGCCGCTGCTCTTCCAGGCCATCTACGGAGTGCAGGATGTAGACCCGGTTGCCGTGGACACCGCGCGCGGCTTCGGCTTCGGCCGGCCGGCGCGCCTCCTGCACGTGGTGCTGCCGTCGGCAGCTCCGTACCTGGCCACCGGCCTGCGGATCGCCTCCTCGGTGGCGCTGATCCTGGCCGTCACCTCGGAGCTGGTGGTGGGCGTGCCCGGGCTGGGCCGCAGCATCAACGTGGCCGCCTCCAGCGGCGACTACGCCCTCATGTACGCGCTGATCGCGGTCGCGGGGCTGCTGGGGTTGGCGCTCAACGCGGCCTTCGGCCGCCTGGAGGCCCGGGTCCTGCGCTGGCACCCCGCGCAGCGCGAAGAGGCGCCCGCGTGAAGCGCGCCCGCGAGCTGGGAATCCAACTCGTGGTGCCGGTTCTGGTGCTGGTGGCCTGGGGTCTGTGGTCGGCGCGGGCGGACAACTTCTTCTTTCCGCCTCTGACCGACATCCTCGCCCGCTTCCGGGCCAACTGGCTGTTCGCGAGGATTCCCACCGACGTGGTGCCGAGCCTGGAGCGGATGCTGGCCGGCTACGCGCTGGCGGTGGCAGGCGGCGTGGCCATGGGCGTGCTGATCGGCTCCTTCAGGCCGGTGCGCTGGGCGGCCGGCCCGCCTATCGAATTCCTGCGCGCGATTCCGCCCCCGGTGCTCATACCGTTCGCCATCCTCGCCTTCGGCGTGGGTCCCCAGTTCAAGGTCTTCGTGATCGCCATCGGGTGCGTGTGGCCTGTGCTGCTGAACACGGTGGACGGGGTGCGCGGCATCGACGCCACGCTGCGCGACACGGCGCGCGTCTTCCGCATCGGGAGCCTTTCGCGACTGCTCTGGCTCGTCCTGCCGGCGGCCAGCCCGCGCATCTTCGCGGGCCTGCGCACCGCCCTCTCCCTGGCGCTGATCCTGATGGTGATCAGTGAGATGGAGGCCAGCACCAACGGGATTGGCTTCTTCGTGCTGCAGTCGCAGCGCTCCTTCGCGATTCCCGACATGTGGTCGGGCATCCTGCTGCTCGGGCTGCTTGGCTTCCTCCTGAACGCGGGCTTCGTGGAGCTCGAGCGGCGCCTGTTGCGCTGGCACCGCGCGGCTCAGGCCAGCGCACTGGAGGCCGCCTGATGCTGGAGGTGCGCAAGCTCGCCAAGTCGTATCGCAACGGCGCCCAGGCGACGCCGGCCATCAAGGAGCTCAGCTTCGAGGTGCACGAGCGCGAGCTCATCTGCATCGTCGGGCCCTCGGGCTGTGGCAAGACCACGCTGCTCAAATGCGTGAGCGGGCTGCTGCCGGTCACCTCCGGCGAGGTGCTGCTGGACGGGCGGCGGGTGGCCGCGCCGCCCGAGCAGATGGCGCTGGTCTTCCAGGAGTACGGGCGCTCGCTCTTCCCCTGGATGCGCGTGGATCAGAATGTCCGCTTCCCGCTGGGGCGCAAGCGGCTGCCGCGGCGCGAGACCGACCGCCTGGTCGCCGAGTCACTGGCAGCGGTGGGCTTGTCGGAGTTCGCGCGCCACTACCCCTGGCAGCTCTCGGGCGGCATGCAGCAGCGGGTCGCCATCGCGCGCGCGCTCGCCTACGAGCCGCAGATCCTGGTCATGGACGAGCCCTTCGCGTCGGTCGACGCCCAGACCCGCGCCGAGCTGGAAGACCTGCTGCTCGGGGTCTGGCAGCGCTACCCGGTGACGATCCTTTTCGTAACCCATGACATCGACGAAGCCGTCTACCTGGGGGATCGGATCCTGGTCCTGACAGCGCGCCCGACAGTCCTGGCCGAGGTGGTGGAGGTCGACCTGCCGCGGCCCCGCGACCAGGTCGAGACCAAGGCCCTCCCTGAGTTCGCGCAGCTGCGGTCCCGGGTCTACCGCGCCATCCGGAGAAACTGAGACGACTCTGGGCGGCAGCACCGTCAAGGCGCTGGTCTTCGACAGCTTCGGCACCGTGGTGGACTGGCGCCGCCGGATGGTCGATCAGGCCGCGAAGGATGCGCGGCCTTGCGGACTCAGCCGAGCGGCGGGGACTTGGGGTAGTGAGCGAAGTGCTTGGCGTACTCGGCCAGAGGCTCTACCCCGATGGCCGCCCGGCGATCATCTACGTGCTCGTGGTCCTCGATCGGGAATGGCTCGGGGCCATTGAACTGGGTGCCGTAAAGCTGCGGCCTACCCTCTTTGATGCGCACGCGATCCGTGAGGTAGGCAGCGTTCCTGGCCGACGCGTCGCCCTGCTCGACCGCCGCCTCGATCAGCCGCAGGCACTCGCGCTGGAACTCGAGGTCGTCGTCGGCGTGCTGCGCAATCAGCCAAGCCGCTTCCGCGCCGTCATTCCCGACGAGGCGCCGTCCTGGCCAGCCATGATCGGCGATGACGCGCTTAAGCCAAGCCGCGTTTTCTACGGCGATCGTCAGCATCTGGTCGATTGATGCGTGTCTGATGTCACGTTGACGTGGGGCCTGGTCGGCATCGCGCCTTCGCAGCAACTCGTGTCGGAGGCCCTGATCGGCGGCGCTGCGGTCGTAGCCGACACTGTCGAAGACCAGGCCTAGACGCCTCCGCACCTCCTCGTCCACGCCAAGCTGCTTGAGCACCTGGGCCGCGATTCCGTCTGGCTCATCGATGAGCCCGAGCAGCGCGTGCTCGGTACCAATGAAGTCGTGCCCGCGCTTGCGCGCCTCCTCGGCCGTCGCATGGAGCACGCGCTTCATACGGGAAGTGAGTCTCAGGCCCTCGATCTCTTCCACGGTCATCCTCTCCCGCTCGAACTGCACGCCTTTGGTGAGGCCCGCGGTCAAAGCGCGATTATCGCCGTGTCAGCAGCACGAAGATCCCCGCTTTGAGCCGGTGTCGGAATCAAATCCTGGGCCGAGCCAATCGATAAAGCCGCATGCCGCCGAGTTGACTGTTCGGGGCCAACGACGGCTAAGCGCCACAGGTGATGGGCAGCGAACACGAGATTGACGCTGAACTGGAGGACAGCGTGGTGCCGGACCTAGACCGATCCGCTCCGCTGGGATCAATCGCCTGACGCCAAGCGTCATATTGGGCGAATGACGCGTTGCGGTGACACCAATTTGTCAGCAACGGGCATGAACTTCTGTGGACAACGCCCGACGCGGTGGTTATCTGGCGTAAGGTCGAGATCGCGGTGGATGATCCTGGCCGGTTAGCGAACGGGAGCTTGGACCTATAAAACCCCCGCGAAAGCTGTGGCCGTTCGACTCGGCCCCGGCCCACCACCACCCTCGATTTCGTATTCGCAGTCCCCTGCGCCGCTAGGTAGGTTCGTGACATCACGACACTCAACCGCTGGCCGGGTTGACACCAATTTTGACACCAACGGGGTCCGCGGTCAGGGCCCTGCGTCATACAGGTGCGGTATGGAGGCGGGGCAAGCGGCGCGGTGCCTTCTATATCTCAGGTGCCGGCTTGTCGCGCCGCGTCATCGATCCCTCGACCTGTCCGCCCATCACCGGTGCGCGCGGCGTCATATAGATGCGATGACGCACGCGGTGACACCAATCTGACAGCAGCGAGCATGGATCTGGCGGACGGGGGCGGACGCCACGGCGGTTATAGCCCATCGCTCAGAGATCAGAATGGACAGCGAACACCGATTAGGGAACGCGCGTTCGGACCTGTAATACCCCCGCGAAGCTGTGGCCGTTCGACTCGGCCCCGGCCCACCACCCGCGATTTTCACCTCAATCCCCTGCTATCGTGAGCGCGCTTCCGGCCGGACCCAGTTGCACGTCAGAGGGAGAGAATTGCGCACCAGGATCCTTGTTTCGATCGCTCTTGCGGTCATTTCGATCGCCGGCTGCGGCGGGGCCTCCTCAACGGGGCCGTCCCCCACGCCGATCCCGATCAAGCAGGAGATCTCGATGGGCTTCGTGCCCTCGCAGACCGCGTCGGTGGTCCAGACCAACGCCACTCTGATCGCGGACTACCTGTCCAAGAAGAGCGGCTATCACGTCACCGGCACCGTGCTCACCAGCTACGCCGCCGTCACCGAGGGCATGACGTCCGGCAACGTCGACATCGGCTGGGTGGGGCCGCTCGACTACGTGATCGCCCACCAGAAGAACGGGGCCGAAGCGGTGACCAAGTCGGTGCGCAACGGCCTGCCCAGCTACAAGGCGTTCATCATCGTGAACGCCAACTCGGGCATCAACTCGGTCAAGGACCTGAAGGGCAAGAAGTTCGCCTTCGGCGACCCCCTCTCGGCGTCTTCAAGCCTCTACCCTAAAGCGGCCATGATCGCCGCCGGCCTCGACCCGGCGAAGGACGTGACCGGGGTGAACATCTCCAACCAGACCCAGATCGCGGTCAGCGTCTGCCAAGGCACTGTGGACGCCGGCGCCATCTACGACGACGCCCGCACCAACGCCGGCGCCGACACCTCGTGCCCCGGGATCATGACCAAGACCAAGGTCATCTACACCACCGACCCGCCCATCCCGGGCGATCCTCAAATGATCCGGACCAACATGAACCCGGACCAGAAGAAGAAGCTGAAGGACGCGATGATCGCGCTCGGCTCGGATCCGGCCATGAAGGATCCGTTGAAGAAGCTCTACACGATCGACGCGCTGGTTCCCGCAACCGACAAGGACTACGACGACCTGCGCAAGGTCGTGAGGGCGGTGAACCCGAGTCTTCTCACCGGCTAGTCGGGCCGGGACAGCCCGTGGGCGGTGCAGGCTAGTCAAGCCGGTCAGCCTCTGATCCGCGCCCGAGACCTCGTCAAGGTCTTCGGGCGCGGCACCAGGGCGCTCGACGGCGTCAGTCTCGACGTGCCGCGCGGTCAGTTCCTGTGCGTGATCGGACCCAGCGGCTCGGGCAAGTCCACGCTGCTGCGCTCGATCAACCGCCTGGTCGACGTTGACTCCGGCTCGATCGAGGTAGGTGGCCGCGACGTCCTCAAGCTGCGCGGCGGCGAGCTTCGGGCGGCGCGGCGATCGACGGCCATGGTCTTCCAGCAGTTCAACCTGGTCCGCCGCTCGAGCGTGCTCGAGAATGTCCTTACGGGGCGGCTCGGCTACGTCAGGACGGTCCTGACGCCGTACAGCTCTGAGGACCGCGAAAAAGCCTGGAGAAGCCTGGAGCGGCTCGAGATCGCCGAGAAGGCAACGGTGCGCGCGGACAACCTATCCGGCGGGCAGATGCAGCGCGTGGCGCTGGCCCGCGCGCTGGCCCAGGAGCCGGAGATCATGCTCGCGGATGAGCCGGTGGCGAGCCTCGACCCCGAAACCGCGATCGTGGTCCTGAACTACCTGCGCGACGTCAATCGGAGCGACGGGATCACCGTGCTGTGCGCGATCCACCACCTGGAGCTGGCCAAGCGTTACGCGGACCGGATCGTGGCGATGCGCAGCGGAAGGATCGTTTACGACGGGCCGCCGGACGAGCTGGACGACGCGGCCTACCGGAGGATCTATGGCCGTCTCGGCTACGACTGAGGCGCCCCGCAAGAGCCTGCCGGAGCTGATGGCAGAGGCCGACCGTGTGGCCCGTGCCGCCCGCGCCCGCAACGCCGGCGCCGCCTTCGTGCTTCTGGTCGTGCTGGCCGTGGCCTGGAACAAGACCAACGTCGACCCGGGACTGCTGTTCGCGCAGTCAGGCCAGGTGCTGCGCGTGCTTCGCGCATTCCTCAATCCGGACTGGAAGGCGCTTTGGGACCCGATTCTCCCGAAGACCGCGGAGACGCTCTTCATCGCGGTGCTGGGCACGAGCGTCGGCAGCGTGATAGCGGTACCGCTGAGCTTTCTCGGCGCGCGCAATCTCATGCGGCGGGGTCCGATCGGGACGGGTGTCTATTTCCTCGTCCGCTTCCTGATGAGCGTGATCCGCTCGACCCCTTCTTTGGTCTGGGCGATCATCTTCGTGATCATCGTGGGGATCGGGCCGTTTCCAGGAGTGCTGGCGATAACCACGTTCAGCGTCGGGCTGATTTCGAAGCTCTTCTCTGAGGCGATCGAGGCGATCGACTGGGGCCAGGTCGAGGCGCTGACCGCGACCGGAGCCACGCCGCTGCAGGTCGTCCGCCACGGCGTGCTGGCCCAGGTGATGCCCTACATGGTGGCCAACATCCTGTACACGTTCGAGGTGAACGTCCATTCGTCAACCGTGCTCGGAATCGTCGGGGCCGGAGGCCTGGGCTTCATCCTCCAGCAGTACATCGGCCTCTTCCTCTACCCCGACCTGGCCATGTGGCTGATCGTGGTGATCGCCTTCACCTCAGCCATCGATTACACGTCCGCAGCGGTGCGGCGGCGGATCATCTGAATGTCTCGGCCAGCAATTAGCGCCGGCAGGTCGCTGCAGAGTGCGTGGTTGAGCCGTGCCCGAGGTTAGCCGTGCACCGGATGAGGCTCGCGACGGCATGGAGCTCAACCGGAAGAGCTGGGACCAACGTGTGCCCGTCCATGTGGCGTCGCGTTTTTACGATCTCGAAGGCTTCCGCGCCGGCCGGCTGACGATCCGGGAGCCCGAGGTCGAGTGGATCGGCGACCCCAGCGGTCAGTCCGCGCTGCATCTCATGTGTCACTTCGGGCTCGACACCATGACCCTGAGCCGGCTCGGCGCACAGGCAACGGGCGTGGACTTCAGCGCTGCTGCTATCGATCGCGCGAGAGCCTTGGCGTCCGAGCTTGGATTGGACACGCGCTTCATCGTGGCGAATGTTCTCGACGTCGATTTGGACCGGCGCTTTGACCTCGTGTACACCTCCTGGGGGATCCTCACATGGCTCCCAGACCTCAGCGCGTGGGCTGCGACCATCCGCCGCCATCTCGCGCCTGGCGGGCGGTTCTTGATGTTCGAATTCCATCCTCAGTCGAACGTCTTCGGGCCCGACCTGACATTCGATTACCCCTACTTCGATCCGGAGGCGGTTCGCGAAATCCACGGTACGTACACCGATGCGCCGGACGATTTCCAGACCGAGACGTCGCAATGGCAACACACCATGTCCGCGGTCATAACGGCCCTCCTGGGCGCCGGGCTGACACTGACCAGGTTCGAGGAGTTCGACTTCACGCGCTGGAAGCGATTTTCCGCGATGCGGGAGGACGCGCCTGGCCGATGGCGCCTGCCAAAGCCATGGTTTCCGCTGGGCTTTGGCATCGAGGCGAGACCTTTCAACTCACCGTGACCTCATGCGGCACCGAGGCGTTGTTG
>CAZRMD010000133.1:0-3463 GCA_964601135.1 uncultured Actinomycetes bacterium
GACCGAACGAATGCCCTTGCCGATCGGCGTGATCAACGGCCCCTTGATCGCCACCTTGTTGCGGCGGATCGACTCGAGCACGTGATCCGGCATGGGTGTGCCGTAGCGCTCCATTACGCCGAGGCCGGCGTCCTGGACATCCCAGTCGAACTGCACGCCCGTGGCTTCGAGGACCCGGCGGGTGGCTTCACTGACTTCCGGACCGACCCCGTCTCCCGGGATCAAGGTCACGCGATGGACGGCCAAACCGAACTCAATGGTAGCAGCGGCTCCTTTCGTATCCTTCTTATGTGGCGCGAGTCGACCTCCACACCAGCCCGTTTGAAACACGGGCGCAGAGCCCGCTGGCTCAGGCCAATTACAAGCTCTGGATCGAGCACGCCCGGGCCGAAAACCGGCGGGAGCTCGAGCGTCTGATCGCGACCCTGCACGACGAGTGCGAATACGAGGTCATCCCGCTCCGCCGGCTCTGGCGGGGCAAGGACGAAGTCCGCGAGTTCTACCGCGGCCTGTGGCGCGGCATCCCGAATGTCAAGCTGACGCTGCTCAATCGCGTCGACGCCGACGATTGCATCGTCGAGGAGTCGGAGATCTTCGGCCGGATGGACGGCCCACTCTTTGGCGTCGAGCCCAGTGGCCAGGAGCTCCGCTATCGCGTCGTGATCTTCTTCCCGGTCCGCGACGGACGGTTCACCGGCGAGCGCGTGTACTTCGACCTGGCCGAGTTCGCCCGCCAGGTCCCTACCGCGCGATCCCTGCTTAGTACCTCCTCAGCTGGGGCAGGATAGATTCGTGAGACTCGGCGTCGTCAAAGAGACACTCCCTGGGGAGCGCAGGGTCGCGCTCGTGCCGGACACGGTGACGAAGCTCAAGGCCGCCCAGCTCGAGGTTTCTGTGCAGAGCGGCGCCGGGAATGAGGCTTTCTATTCCGACGATGCTTACCAGAAGGCTGGCGCGACCCTCACGCCAGACGCGCTCGCGGTCCTCAGCCAGGCCGATGCCGTGCTCAAAGTGCAGCCCCCTAGTCTCGATGAGATCAAGGCGCTCAAGAGCGGCGCGATCCTGATCAGCTTCCTCCAACCCTCGGCCCATGCGGAGGTGGTCAAGGCGCTGGCTTCGCAAAAGGTCACCGCATTCAGCCTGGAGCTGGTACCGCGGATCAGCCGCGCCCAGAGTATGGACGCGCTCTCCTCGCAGGCGGGCGTCTCTGGCTACAAGTCCGTGATCATGGCGGCCAATCGGCTCGGCAAGTTTTTTCCGCTCTTGATTACGGCCGCTGGCACCGTCACGCCAGCTCGGGTGCTTGTGCTCGGAGCGGGGGTCGCCGGTCTCCAGGCCATCGCCACGGCGCGTCGTCTTGGCGCCGTGGTTGAAGCCTATGACGTGCGGCCGGCCGTCAAGGACGAGGTCAAAAGTCTGGGCGCCAGCTTCGTCGAGCTTCCGCTCGAGGCGCAGGAAGGCGCCGGCGGCTACGCGCGCGAACAATCGGAAGAGTTTCTGCGCCGTCAGCGCGAACTGATCGGCGATCACGTTGCTGCCTCGGATGTCGTCATCACGACCGCAGCGGTCCCGGGTCGCAAAGCGCCGATCCTCGTCACCAAGGACATGGTTGCCCGGATGCGCCCCGGCTCCGTCATCGTCGACCTTGCCGCCGACACCGGTGGGAACGTCGATATCACGAAGGCAGGCGACGTGATAACGGTCAACGGCGTCACCATCGACGGCACCCGCAACGTGGCCAGCACCATGCCCGTTCATGCGAGTCAACTTTTCAGTCGCAACGTGAGCACACTGCTGCTGAGCTTGGTGAAGGATGGCAAGGCGAATATTGACCTGAACGATGAGATCGTCAAGGGCAGTCTCCTGACCAACGGCGGCGAGCTGGTCCATCCGCAGGCCAAGGCATTGCTGGAGACAACCAAGGCATGAATTCCGAGCTGCTCACCGAATTCACCTACTTCGTCCTGGCGATCTTCGTCGGCATCGAAGTCATCTCCAAGGTTCCGACCCTGCTCCACACCCCACTGATGTCCGGGACCAACGCAATCCATGGGATCATCCTGGTCGGCGCCATCTTCATCGCCTCCAACGCCAGCAGTCCTCTCGAGATCGTCCTCGGCTTCGTGGCCGTGGTGCTGGCGACGCTGAACGTGGTTGGTGGTTTCGTGGTCACCGATCGGATGCTCGAGATGTTCAAAGGCCGCCAGGCGCCGACTCGGCAGCAGCCGCAGGCACCCCAGTCGCCCTCGAAATGAACATCTGGAGTGCGCTCGCTTACCTGCTCGCCGCCGTGCTTTTCATCCTTGGGCTCAGGCAATTGAGTGGGCCAAAGACGGCGGCCCGCGGCAACCAGACCGCGGCCGTGGGCATGGTGATCGCACTGCTGGCGACCATCCCGCTGCTGAAGTTCACGACCGCGGGCGTGATCATCGTCGTGCTCGGCATTCTCATCGGCGCGCCGGTCGGAGCCATCTCCGCCCGGATCGTTCACATGACCGCCATGCCGCAGATGGTCGCCGCCTTCAACGGCGTCGGTGGCGGCGCGGCCGCGCTGGTCTCAATTTCTGAGCTCCTGCACCTGGGTGTGCATCCGGGTGTTCAACTCACCTTTCCGAGCGTCTTTTCCATGGTGGTCGGCGGCATTTCCTTCGCCGGAAGTGCGATTGCCTTCGCCAAGCTTCAGGGACTCATGACCGGCACCCCGGTCACGTACCGCGGGCAGCAGGTCGTGAACGGGATCCTTGCCGCGGCGATCCTCGTGCTGGCCATCCGCACGATTGCAATCGGGTCGGAACCGATCGTGTTCGTCCCGCTCCTCGCTCTGGCCCTGGTCCTCGGCGTGGCCTTTGTGCTGCCAATTGGCGGCGCGGACATGCCAGTTGTGATCTCACTGCTCAACGCATTCACCGGTCTCGCCGTCGCCGCCAGTGGCTTCGTGCTCAACAACTTCGCCCTGATCGTGGCAGGGACGCTGGTCGGCGCCTCGGGTACGTTGCTGACGACCATGATGAGCCAGGCCATGGGTCGCTCGCTCGCCAACGTGCTCTTCGGTGCGTTCGGCCAGGTCCACGCCGGGCCAGCCGGAGCCGTGGCGACGGCCGAGGGCAAAAGCGTTCGGGCCGGTACCGCCGAGGACGTTGGCACGATGCTGGCCTATGCCCGCAAGGTGATCGTCGTCCCCGGCTACGGGCTGGCGGTGGCGCAGGGCCAGCATGCCTTGAAGGAGCTGGCGGATGAACTGGAAAAGCGCGGGGTCGAAGTCGAGTACGCCATTCACCCCGTCGCCGGCCGCATGCCGGGACACATGAACGTCCTGCTGGCGGAGGCGAATGTTCCGTACGACCAGCTCAAGGAAATGGATGAGATCAATGGCGAATTCCCGTCGACCGACGTGGCGCTGGTCGTCGGCGCCAACGACGTCGTCAACCCGGCAGCGAAGAATACGCCCGGCAGCCCGATCTAC
>CAZRMD010000133.1:3473-8759 GCA_964601135.1 uncultured Actinomycetes bacterium
GGCCGCGCGCAACGAACAGTCCAGCCCGATCTACGGCATGCCGATCCTCAACGTTGATCAGGCGAAAAACATCGTCTTCATGAAGCGCAGCATGCGCCCGGGCTTCGCCGGGATCGACAACGAGCTGCTCTACGATCCGAAGACCGTCATGCTCTTCGGCGACGCCAAGGACTCGCTGACGAAACTGGTCGCTGCCGTCAAAGCCGCCTAACCGCACCGCCCGCGCTACAATCCTCCAGCCCATGGACATCGCGGTCGAAACCAAGTCGCTTCGACGCCTCTACCGCAGCAGCGGTCAGGACGTCGTGGCACTCGACGGTATCGATCTCCAGGTCCGACGCGGCGAGCGCTTTGGCGTTCTCGGCCCCAACGGCGCCGGAAAGACCACGCTGATCAAGATCCTTGTCACCCTGCTGCTCCCGACGTCGGGTGAGGCGCGCGTCGATGGGCTGGATGTGGTGCGCCAGTTTCGAGAGCTGCGCCATCGGATCGCGATGGTCTCGGGCGGCGAAAACGTCGGGTTTGGGATGCTCAAGATCCGAGAACAGCTCTGGATGTTCTCCCAGTTCTACGGCATGCCGAGCAAAGCCGCACGACAGCGCATCGATGAATTGCTGGATCGATTGGGCCTGAGCGAGGCCCGTGACCGTCGCGTGTCAGGGTTGTCGAGCGGGATGCGCCAGAAGATGAACCTGATCCGAGGGTTGATCACGAATCCCCGGATCCTCTTCCTGGACGAGCCCACCGTAGCCCTGGACGTCGGAGCTGCCCGCGACGTACGCGACGAAGTGCGCCGCTGGATGGCGGAGGATCCCGAGCGGACGGTGATTCTGACGACGCATTACATGATGGAGGCGGACGAGCTCTGCGACCGGGTGGCGATCGTCAACCGCGGACGCATCGTTGCGATGGGAACGCCGGCTGAATTGAAACAGCAAGTGCAGGAGAACGCGATCGTGGATCTTCAGCTGAGTCCCGGCAGCCGCCTCCTCGATGCGCTGCGCGGCGTTGCTGGAGTGAGAGGAGCGAGCGTGGCCGAGCAGGATGGCGTCGACCGGTTCAGTCTTCAACTCGGTAGCGATGCTGCACTGACGGGGGTCATGCGGATCGTCGAAGCATCCGGCCGGCGCATCCACGGCGTTCAAAAACGGGAGCCCACATTGGAAGACGCCTTCGTCAGGCTGGTTGGGCGGGGCATGGCCGAAGAGGAGCAGTCGTGAACCAACCATCAGCGGCGCAGATCTTCTTCAAGACGATCGTTGCCCGAGCCTACCCGCGGTTTGTCGGGTCTTACCGCAATCGTGCCTGGATAGTCACCGAGACGCTGCTCCCCCTGATCGGCACGATCGCGATGATCTACGTCTACCGGGCCCTCCATGCGCCGGCTCGATACTTGGGGTTCGTGGTGCTGGGTGGTGTCCTGTTGGCGTTCTGGCAAAACGTGATCTGGGCGATGGCCACCCAGTTTTTCTGGGATCGAGGGCAAGGAAACCTCGAGCTCTTCGCGATGGCCCCCACCAGCCTGGCGGCCATCCTGCTGGGCATGGCGGTGGGCGGCGCCTACCTCAGCCTGACCCGCGCGCTGACGGTGCTGCTGGTGGTGTCGTTGCTGTTTGGCATCAGTTACTCCCTGGCAGGGCTGCTTCCTGCCCTCGGGATTTTCGTCCTCACCATCGCCGCCCTCTACTGCCTTGGGATGCTGCTCGCCAGCCTATTCCTCTTCTACCATCGGGAGGCCTGGCACCTGGCCGACGCGCTCCAGGAACCGATCTACTTTCTGGGCGGTTTTTACTTCCCGATCCGTAGCCTCGGTGCTGTTGTGGGCGGCCTCGGCTCCCTGATCCCCGCGACCCTTGGGCTGGACGCCATCCGCCAGGTCATTCTGGCGGGAACCCCCCAGTTCATTCCGGTGGGCTGGGAGGTCATGGCGGTTGCCGGCCAGATCGTCCTCTACGCGGTGCTGTCGCAGATCAGTCTTCGATACCTGGAACAGCGGGCGCGTCTGGATGCGCGATTGATCCTTCGTTCGACATGAGCATCGCCATCGCGCAATGGCGCGGGTTCCACGCAGCGGTCCGGCTCGGCTGGGAGATCTCGAGCAACTGGACGCGGCCCACGATGTTCGTCATCTACTCGATCCTCCGACCGATTTCCGGTGCCTTCATCCTGGTTGTGATGTATCGCATCATCAGTGGAGGCAGCCCCCGCACCACTGCCTACCTCGCCTTCCTGGTGAGCGGCGTCGCCTTCTGGTCGTTCGTGCAGTACGGGTTCGCCGGCCTCAGCAACGGCATCTCCGAAGACCGCGGTGAATACCGGATGCTGAAGTACATCTACATCAGCCCGGTACGTTTCTTCGTCTATCTCTTCGGGCGCGGCTTCGCCCAGCTGGCGAGCGCGGCCACGTCGACGCTGATCGTGCTGGCCGTGGCAACCATCGCCCTTGGACTCCCGATCAACCCCGTTCACGTCAACTATCTCCTCCTGCTGGTCGGCTGCCTGCTGGCTCTGTTTACGGTGATTTCGATGGCGATGGCCTACGGGCTGCTTCTGCTGCAAGGCGTCGACACTCACGGCTATGGGGAACTGGGGGCCTCGGTCCTCTACGTCGTCTCGGGAGCGATTTTTCCGATCACCGTGCTACCAGGAATTCTGGCCAGCCTGGCCAGCTTTTCTCCCTTCGTCTACTGGATGGAGTTGATCCGTCGGAGCCTACTGGGATCTGAGGCGATCCGAATGTTCCCCGCCATGTCCGATCTGGACGTGCTCATGCGCCTGGTGGTCAGCAGCGCAATCACGGTTGCCGCGGCATACTTGCTCTTCATCTGGGCAGATCGATTGGCTCGTCGGCAGGGTCTGATCGACCGGGAATCCAACTGGTAGGTCTCGACATCCGACGCTGCGGGCCGGAAGGAGCCGCCGAGGTCCATCGGCTCACCCAGGTCGCGTTCCGTGAACACGGGAAGCTTGACCCACCGAGCGGCGCCGTCCGTGAGTCCGAAGAATCGGTCCGCGCTGATCTGGAGAACGGTGGCGGAGCCCTGGCCAGCCTGAACGGTGAGCCTGTCGCCTGCCTACGCTTTGAGCCGGAATCCGGCTACCTGCACGTGCGCCGAGTGGCCGTGGATCCGGCGTATCAGCGACTGGGCATTGGCAAGGCCCTGATGGCGTGGGTTCACGACTATGCGCGTGCCGCCGGCTACCCGGAGGTACGGGTCGGCGTCCGCCGGCAGCTACCCGGCAACCTGCGTTTCTACCAACAGGTCGGCTATCGCGTCATCGCCGAGCATCGCCATCCGGGCTACGACGAGGTGACCTGGATCGAGATGGCGGTCGCGCTTTAGCTCTTTGGCGCTTCCCGCTTCAAGTCCAGCGAGACCGAATTGATGCAGTAACGCTGGCCCGTCGGCTCTGGACCATCGTCGAAGACGTGCCCCAGGTGCGAGCCGCACGCCCGGCAGAGGACCTCAGTCCGCCGCATGAAGAAGCTGTTGTCGGAGCGAAGCTCGACGGCCTCACGGTTGGCCGGCTCATAAAAGCTCGGCCAGCCGGTGCCGGACTCGAATTTCGTCTTCGAGCTGAATAGCTCGGCACCGCAGGCTGCGCAACAGTAGGTGCCATCATCCTTGGTGTGGACGTACTTGCCGGTAAACGGGCGCTCGGTACCCTTCTGGCGAAGCACCTCGTACTGCTCCGGGGTTAATTCCGTCCGCCACTCCGCGTCGCTTTTCGAGATCTTGGTGCTCACGACCAGAGTGTACCCAGACTGCCGGTTCGTCACTCGTATGATCAGGTGAACAACCTCTCGCGGAGTTGACGCCTTGCCTCTCTCGCAACTGTTCCAGGCTCCCGACTACTGGTTGAGCCGGCTCCTCATCAGCCGTGGGATTGGAGCCATCTACCTGATCGCCTTCGTCACGGCGCTCAATCAGTTTCCGGCGCTGCTCGGTGAACACGGTCTGCTGCCGGCACCCCAGTTTTTGAAGCTGGTCACCTTCGGACGGGCGCCCAGCCTGTTTCATTGGCGCTATTCGGACCGCCTGCTCCGCCTGACGGCGGGGGTTGGGATCGTACTGTCGGCGGCGATCGTCGTCGGAGTGGTCGACGCCGCGCCGCTGATCGTGTGGTTGCTGGTGTGGGCTGTGTTGTGGGTTCTCTATCTGTCGATCGTCAACATTGGACAGACCTTTTACGCCTTCGGTTGGGAATCCCTGCTGCTGGAAGCCGGCTTTCTCGCCATTTTCCTGGGACCGGCCAGCGTCGCCCCGCCCATGGTCGTCATCGCGATGTTCCGCTGGCTCCTGTTCCGGGTGGAATTCGGCGCCGGCTTGATCAAGATCCGTGGCGACCCGTGCTGGCGCGACCTGACCTGCCTCTACTACCACCACGAGACGCAGCCAATGCCCAATCCGCTCAGCTGGTTCTTTCACAACCTGCACCGGCCCCTGCACAAGGTGGAGGTGGCAGGCAATCACTTCGCCCAGCTGGTGGCGCCGCTCGGCCTGGCGTTTCCACAGCCGATCTCGGATGTGGCCGGCGTCGTCATCGTCGTTACCCAGCTTTATCTGGTGCTGAGCGGCAACTTCTCCTGGCTCAACTGGATCACGATCGCCTGCGCGATTTCCGCGTTCGACAACGGCGCCATCCATGCGGTGTTGCCGATCCAGGTCCCCTCGCTAGCCGCCCCTCCGTTGTGGTACCAGGCAATCCTTGTGGCGCTGACGCTGTTTGTTCTTTATCTGAGCTACTGGCCGGCTCGCAACCTGGTCTCGCGCCGGCAGCTGATGAATTTCAGTTTCAATCCGTTCCACCTGGTCGGCGCGTACGGCGCATTCGGCGCCATCACCCGGATCCGCTACGAGATCGTGATCGAGGGAACCACCGCCACCGAGCTCGGTCCGGCGACGCAATGGATCGAGTATGAGTTTAAAGGCAAACCGGGCCACGTCCGTCGAGTCCCTCCACAAATCGCGCCCTACCACCTGCGGCTCGACTGGTTGATGTGGTTCGCGGCGATGTCGTCACCGATGGAGCATTCCTGGTTCGTGCCGTTTTTGATGCGGCTGCTCGACAACGATCGACCAACGCTCAGACTACTTCATCGGAATCCATTTCCCAATCGAGCGCCGAGCTACGTGCGCGCCCGACTCTATCGCTACCGGTTCACGACCTGGCGCGAATGGCGCGAGACGGGGAACTGGTGGAAACGCGAGCTGCGCGGCGAGTACGTCCCGCCGGTTCGTCTTCGGGGACGCGACCTGGAGGCTCGGACGGGGAATTAATTAG
>CAZRMD010000134.1:0-8718 GCA_964601135.1 uncultured Actinomycetes bacterium
GCCGAACCAGTCATCCTTGTTGCCCTCTTCGAGCACGGTCTGCAGCGAGGCGAGGCCAATCGACATTGTGACGATGCCGGCCCAATCGCCTTCCTTGAGCAGGGCGAGCTTCATCGGCGACGCCTCGAGCGTGAGGGCAAGCGCTATGACCATGAGGATGGTCGGCGGCGTGTTGACGAAGAAGATGGTTTGCCAGCCGTAATTCTCGGTCAGATAGCCGCCGATGGTCGGCCCGATCGCCGGCGCGAAGGTGACCGAGAGGGCGAAGAGCGCGAGCCCGATCGGCTGCTGCGGCTTCGGCAGCTTGGTCAGCACCATGGTGAAGGCCATGGGGATCAGGATGCCGCCGGCGAAGCCCTGAAGGCCGCGCAGGACGATCATCGTGCCGAGGTCGTGGGCCGTGGAGCAGGCCATGGAGAACAGCGCGAACAGGATCGCGTTGGCGATCATATAGCGCTTGAACGAGAACACCCGGCTCAGATAGTCGGTCAGCGGAATGACGATGATTTCGCCGATCAGATACGAGGTCGAGATCCAGGCGCCGTTGTCGATGCCGGTGCCGATGCCGCCTTCGATGTCGAGCAGCGAGGCGTTGGTGATCTGGATGTTCAGGATCGCCATGAAGGCGCCGATCATGGCGGCGAGCACGGCGATCCAGGCGGTCAGGCTTGCCTTGTCCGGCGCCTTGACCGGGGCGGCAGCGGCGCGCGGCACGCCGAAGGAAACGGCTCCTGCGACAGTCGACATGGTGATGCCTCTTGACGATGGCTCTTGGACGGGACCCTCGATGACGCTCAGCCGGCGTGCGCCGGCGTCGCGGCGGCAGCCCTGATCGCGGGCAAGGACTTGGTCATGATCGTCGGATCGACCGACATGCCCGGACGGAGCTCGCCCGCGAGTGGGCTGCCGGCGTCGAGCACGATCTTGACCGGGATGCGCTGGACGATCTTGGTGAAGTTGCCGGTCGCGTTGTCCGGCGGCAGCAGGGCGAATTCCTGCCCGCTCGCCGGCGCCAGGCTGTCGACATGGCCATGCGCCACGACACCCGGGAACGTGTCGACCTCGACCGCGACCGGCTGGCCGGCGCGGACATGGGTCAGCTGCGTTTCCTTGAAGTTCGCGACGATGTAGGCCGCCTGGACCGGCACGACCGCCATCAACTGGGTGCCAGCCTGCACGTACTGCCCGACACGCAAAGTGCGGTTGCCGACCACGCCGTCCACGGCGGCGACGATGGTCGTGTAGGACAGGTTAAGTTCGGCCTGGTGGGCGGCGGCTTGGTCGTGGGCCAGCGTCGCCTGTGCCTGCGCCAACTGGGCCGTGAGCGAGTCGACCTGTCTCTCCGCGGTGATGAGCGCCGCCGTGTCCCGGGCGACGCTGGCGCGGGCCGCGGCAATGCGCGACGTGGCCTGCTGGGCGTTCTGCACCGTGCCCCAGCCGTCCTTCGCGAGCGTGGAATAGCGCCTGTCGTCCTGCGCGGCGAAAGCCTGGCTTGCGACATCGACCGCGATCGTCGCCTTGGCGGCGTCAATGATCGACTGCTGCGTCTTGAGCGCTGCCTGCTTGTCAGCGACCACCGCCCGGGCGGCGGCGACGTCGGCATTGGCCTGATCAAGTGCGGTCCTGAAGTCCCGGTCGTCAATGCGCGCCAGCACTTGGCCTGCTTTGACCTGCTCGTTGTCGTTGACGAGCACGGTCTGGAGATAGCCCGAGACTTTGGGCGCGACAGTCGTGTTGTCTGCCTGAACATAGGCATCGTCGGTCGAGACTTCGAACCTGCCTACAGTCCAGTACTGCCAGCCGAAATACCCGGCCGCCGCCAGGGCCAAGACCGCCCCGCCGCCCAGGAGCAGCTTGCGGGACCGACGTTTCGCCCGCGCCGGGCCCGGCGTTCCTCTCTCCTGGCCTTGAGTGAGAGGTGCCTCTGAGGCGGCGGACGTATCTGGCCCGGGGTCGAATGCTGAGCCGTCCCGGAGTGTCGCGGCTGTTCCACTAAATGGGGCTGGGCTTGGCCGGGTCAGGACGTCTGCGTAGGTCGCCATGGGAACTTTCCTTGTCGGACAGCGGGTTGAAACTACGGGCTTGCCTCTTTTTAGGAAAACCTGTAGTTTCCAAATTACACCTCGCCCGATGCCTGTCAAGGAGAAATTGGAAAATGAGTATGGTCCAAAATGCGGAGGCGGTCCGCCGGGGGCCTGGCCGTCCGTCGGTCCGTCCTGACGACGAGACGCTCCGCCTGATCATCCAGGCGGCCGCACAGGCCTTTCGGGAAGGTGGCTATGCCGGCACGGGCATGGCTGCCGTCGCGCAACGCGCCGGCGTCTCGACGAAGACGCTCTACCGGCTGGTTCCGACCAAGGCGGACCTCTTCAAGAGCGTCATCTCCGATCGGATTGGACGATTCATGCTGGCCGTCGACGAGCCGGACGGTGGCCATCTCGACTTGGTCGCGGGGCTCGAGCGCATGCTCATCGCATACGCCAGCCTAACCCTCGATCCCGAGGTGATCGCGGTTTACAAATTGGTTCTCGGGGAATGTGGCCGCTTCCCGGAAGTCGCGCAGGCTTTCTATGAGGGGGCCGTAAAGCGCACGAGTGACGCCATGGCTGGATGGCTGGATCGCCAGCGCCGGCGTGGTCTCATTGCCTTCGACGACCCGCATACTGTCGCCGAAATGCTGCGCGGCATGATGAGCATGGAGCCACAGCGCGCCGCCATGTTGGGACAGGCCCCTGTCCCCGATGCGGCCGCCATCGCCGAGCGGGCAAAACTCTGTGCGGCGCTGTTTCTCAAGGGCTGTCTGGCAGCACCCTAAACCAACGGTGGCGAGCGGCCGCCATCCCGCGGCGGCGCTGCGCGGTCACGCCGGCATCCGACGCCGACGCCATGGGGCAGATTGGGTGTACCTTCGGCACGTTGCGGAAGGCTTCCTCCGCGACACGCTCGACGTCCTCCCATAGGGGCTTCCATCGCGTGTCGTCCCAGACGTAGGGCCTTTGAAATAAGGGAACCGTATAGGTCCATTCGCCAGCGAAAAGATCGCCGAGGGAGATATGCTCCGATTGCAAAGACGTCTCTTAGAATGACTACGAACACTTGGAATACGCGGTGCGCAACTGGTCATCGCTCGCGCTCATGCAGCTCCGAAGCGGCAAAGCGCTTTCGCGTTAGCTCAACCTCCGCCCAGCAAACGTCGATTTGCCGCTCCTTAAAGGGCGGCCTCGACCTCCGCCCGTGCAAAGCTCAGCGCTGTTCGGGACGCCGTGCGCTTTGGATCGCGAGCGCTCGGACGAGCGCGGTGATCTTCTCGTTCGTGGCACGGTTCTGAAGCGCCATGCTGATTGTCATCAGGAAGACGATCAGGGTCAGCCCATAAATGATCAGATCGGCACCGCGCCCGATACCAAGCACATTGGCGAGCGCAGTTAACGTGTCCGGCGTCCAGACGAAGAAGATGCCAGCGGCAGCGAAGATGCAGAGCGTGTACTTAAGCCCGCGGAAATCAAAGGTCCGGAGGCTCAGGAAGATTAGCCCGCCGGCCAGCAGACCTGAGAGCACTACCTGCAGGATCAACGACCCAACTCCTGCAACAAGATGTCCTCGAGGATACGTGCCGCGTTACCGAGACGCTGGCCCTTCCGCATCGAATAGGGTGTGTACTCTATCGTTACCGGCACCTCGACGTAGCGCATATTGAGATCGGCAATGATGCTTAGTAATTCGGACGCATGCGCCATTCTATCCTGGCGCAGATGAATCTTCTGCGCGGCTTCGCGCGACATAGCGCGCAGCCCATTGTGTGTGTCGGTGAGCTTGAGCCCCGTCGTGAAGTTCGTGAACAGGGTCGCAGCCTTCAGCACGAGCCGCCGCGTCCGCGCGATGTTGCGCGCCTCGCCCAGGAAACGGGAACCGAGCACGACGTCGTAGCCACCGGAATCAAGCGTCGCCAGCATCGCCAGCGCATCCGACAGTCTGTGCTGGCCGTCGGAATCAAAGGTCACAATGTGCGTGGCGCCTTCCTTAAGGGCGTAAGCGATGCCGGTCCCCAGCCCGGCTCCCTGACCGCGATTGATCGCGTGACGCAGCACATGGGCACCGGCGCGATGCGCCTGGTCCCCCGTTGCGTCGGTCGATCCGTCGTCGATGACGACGACGTTTCCGTGAGGGACCACGTCGGACACAACCGCCGCGATCTTCTCGCCCTCGTTATACGCTGGGATAACGAACCAAACCGCCCGCATCGGAAGTACCCTCCGTCGCGCCGCTTTTGCGGTTGTATTAACTCAAGGGCTCACCCCGGAACAAGAAGCCGGTTTCCGGACGCGGGCGCCTCGACCCCGCACCGCGCCGATCCGGCCATTTGCGCCACGCAGCGTCCCCGAAAGTCACCCGTAGCAGGGTTGCCCGTCAGTCAGATTCTGCGGTCAACCTGCACGCCCCAATTGGGTGAGGATCAGGCCCACCACGATGAGGACACAGCCTGGCCAAAATAGCGGACCAACCTCGTCATCGAAGACCAGCCAGCTCAGGAACGGAACAATCAGCATCGCGGCTGCCATCCACGGATAAGCCACCGAAAGCGGCACTCGCGAGAGCACGTAGATCCAAAGCAGGGTTGCGACGCCGTAGATGATGAGCGAGCCGTAGAAGCTCGGGAGCGTCATGATCTTCCAGACAGCCTTGGTGAGGGACGTGCCGCTGATTGTCGCGCCCACATGCTTGAACAGCAGTTGGCCCAAGGAGAGCATGAGCACCACGAGGGCGAGGAGAACGGTCTCGATCATGCCGGGCTCGAGGGCCCAAACGGCAGCATCGGCAAAGCCGCCGGTACGATGCACTCACTCCTGTCAATCGTCAGCGGGAGAGATGTGCTCGGGGCAAGGCCCTCGCCTTGCCGTCGCAAGCGACTCACTGCGGTCTTCCGAACAGATCGTAGACACGCGCAAGCGTCGTGTCGGTTGCGATGATGTTGACTACGATCACGGCCAATACCACCGGATAACGAACAGCCGAAGCCCGACGCTGCCACGAGTTCGGCATTCGGAGCAGAGAATATGCCGTTGCTGCAAAAAGAACGAGCAACGGAACGAAGTAGCGTCCCCACACGCCTTCGACGAACGGCGATCCGACAGGAGAGACGGCCAGGTACAGCGCAAGCTCGACCAGGATAGCCGACGCACTGATGAGCAAGACGTTCCAAGCGATCTCCAATCTCGACAGAACGCGATCTCGGTCGCTCCGTCCCGTGAGGCAGAATAGCATGGTCGCAATCGACAAGTAATAGATGTGGGTTGGAAGCACGATCTGCCACCAGGAAAGCCGCCCGACTATTCCTGAAAGATAGAGGCTCCACTTCGAGAGAAGCGTGCGCGCCAGGGTTTTGAGAAATCCCAGCGGATTGGTCGCGATGAAGTCAGCTTGTGTCGAGGGACTGACGGAGCTCGCAAACGGCACCGGCACAGGCATCCGGGCTGTCGAGCCGAACCACGCGAGCGTGACCCCGATGGCAAACACAAAGATGAGCGCGTGCACAAGCAGTACGTGCCGGGCCCGTTTGCGTCGCAGTGCCGCCGGGAGACCGATCATCAAGAGCGGCACGTAGACAGGCTTCAGCGAGCAGAAGATCGCGCCGGTGAGGCACGCGGAGACCAGGTCGCGAGGGCTCCAATGCGTCTTCAGCAGGCCGCGCAGCGCAATGGAAGTGAAAAGAAAGGCGGATGCGATCACGAGAGCATCCGGGGAGACAGAGGCATACAGGTAGAGCGCCATCGGCAAAAGTGCGCTGAACAGTGCCGCCTCGCCCGCGAAAGGTAAGATTCGGATCGCCAAAGCAACAAGGCTTATCGTCGTCACCGCATTTATGAAGCGCGCCAGGTACAAGAGCTCGAGCGGTCCGGCGCCCAATGACCGGCCGATTGCCATCGCGGTCGCCTGCGGAACGTATGCGAGAGGCGAGTAGAATGCGGCGCCGGTGAAAACGACGAATTCTCGCCGGTCCGGTTCCAGTTTTCGCCCGAGCGCCTTCCAGGTCTCCGAGAGCGGATCCGGATGCGGTTGAGACGGAAAGATGTAGAGTTCGCGACTGCGCAGAAAGGTCTCGGCTAGCTCCGGCAGCGAGGACGGCAGCTCTGCGCCGGCGCCGTTCCCCCGCACGCTGCCCCAAAGGCGAAGCTCACTGAGCTGATAACTCCGATAGAAGTGCTGCTGTTCGTCGGGCACCTCGAACGGCGGCGTCAGGAAGACGAGGGGCACGGCTCCAAGCAGGCCGAGCATGAAGCACGCAACGGCCGGCGTGAACCGCAAGGTGCGAGACCAGGCCCAGATAACGGCCCTTCGCTGGGCGAGCAGCGAGTCAGGCTCAGACACGCTCCACCTCCCGCGACGATCCCTCCCAAGCTCGTCTGGACCCTCTGTCCCGAGACGTGTCACCCGACCGGGGCAGCAATGGATGGATGGCCCCTGTCGGCGCGACGTCGACATCGAATGCGATGAAAACTGCGGAGCGCGCCGTCAACCTTTCACCGAACAGTAAGAAATCCATTTCGTCGTTGCGGTAGCCAATACTGCAAACTTCTGATGGGTCGACGAAAGGACCTAACTCGGCGCATCGCGAAGGTTTCATCCGGTCCTTTCGGTCGCTCGGCAGGTGCCAGTCGGGGACCAGAATAAAGACCAGGACGTTGCCGCTGGCGTCTACGCCGGCGAGGCGCTCGACGTTGAAGGCACCATCGGGCGTCTGCCAGCTGGTCAGCGGCGACACGACGGTCCGGCCGGTTGATTGCGGTCACGTCGACAGACGCAAAGCCGAAAGTCTCGAGAGAACGTTACGCGTGATCTGTTCAACCTCTGGTTCCTGCCCGCTGGCCACGGCGGGAGCCCAATCGGTGGAGGCCGCGGTGAAGACGGTGCCGTTGTTCTCATAGACCCCCATGGTGCCGGCATGGATCCCGCCTGCCGCCTGATCGACGTCGGCTTCACGGGCCTCTAGCAACCAACCAGTGGTGCCGTCGCCGAGCTGGGTAAGCCGGCCGACGCCGAGTACGGTAAAACTCGATGGGGTATAGGTCCGCAGCAAGGGGGAATCTGGGATCGGCACGCCATGGCCGTCGGGATCGAAGCTTATGGGAGCGCCGTCGCATTCGTAGCCTACCGCCGGCGGTCGACGGGTGTTCCCGATTACCTGCAGGTCCTGCAGTTGAAGGCCGGTAAACACCCAGTGATCGAGGTTCTGAACGGTGTAGCCGACCTGGTCGCGTGATCCCCCCCACCAACCCCCGCCGTTCCGGTAGCTAACGCCGGTCAGGGTGTTCTCAGGGCGGTCCGGGCCGTCAGGACGCCACCAATTTGCCGGTCGCCGAATGGTCACTGGATCGTCGAACGTGATCTGCCACCAGCAGGTGTTACCACTGAAGAAGGCGACATTTCCGCCATTGGCTATGTATCTCTCGACGTTGTCGCGCATCGGGGCGGTCCAATATTCGTCGTGACCAACGCTCAGGAGCAACTGATAGGCACCCAGGAGCTCGCCGTTGACATCGCCGTCGACGTCGAGATCGGTGCAGTAGTCGACGGACCATCCATTCGACTCAAGCCAAGCAACGAATGGTGCCTCCCAATGGCCGAACACCTGACGAGGGGTGGCGTTGTCGTTGGGATCGAAGACCGAGCTGTCCGATGGCGTGCCGCCCGTGCCTCCACCCGGTCGGTGCAGGGTCACTGGCGGCCCTGGGGTTGTGTAAAGGCTCCAACCGCCCTCGGCGTTGTAGGCCTGATAGGTAAGCAGGGCGAGCTTGAATAGGATCGGGGCATTGATCCCGGCCGCCGGGTTCCTGACCACGAAAAGAGCCTTTGCCTCGCGCGCGTCGGCAGTGCTGCGATCGAGGGGCGGCGTGTTGCCCCGCTCGTTGCCGTTGCCATCGCCCTCCACGAACATGGCGATGTAGACTCCAGGCGGCAGGCTGGCGGGGAGGTCGATCGGGTAGGCGGCCCAAGCCGGTACGAAACGGCCCCCGACCATTCCGTCTACGCTCCAGTCCTGGTCGGAGGTGTGGTCAGGCGTCATCTGCCCGAGTAGCCAATCCGAGGTCAGCTGCAGGTCAAGTGATGCACCCTGTCTGTAGAGCTCGACCCGGAACTGGGGCGCGTCAGTCGACACGCGGAGGGTCACGTGGGCGCCGGGGAAGACGGTAGTCTGGTCCGGGTAGCCGCGGATCACTAGAGTCGCTCCGGATCGGTAGGCTGCAAGTCGTGACCTGAGGACTTCGTCCTTATCGAAACATCGAACGCGGAACGTTAACCTATTCCACGCTATTCGGATTTCTCCATGGAAATGCGCTCGACCTCATCAAATGTGATCTCATCCCCAGTGCGGTCGTAAAGCTTGGCGGTGCGGGGCTCTCGTGCGCGGCCATGGCCTGAGCGATTTCCAGAGTTCCGCCTGCTTCGAGACAGGCGGTGTTGCCGGTTGCACGAAACATCTCGTCCAGATCGCCGATTGTTTCGGCAGCTAGTGCAGATGTCACCTCTTGGTGGAGGTGGTCGAAGCTAGCGCTCCACTCTGCCAGACGCGGACCCCGACCCTCGGCGAGGCCCGGAAGGGCCTTCCCGGGGTGTTTCGGCGCTAGGCGGGCGGCTGCCAACCCCGGTGGCGCCGGGCCGCCGCCTCTGCGTCGGGCGCCGACGCCGGGGGGCAGATTGGGGGGTTCGAAGGCCCTTTCG
>CAZRMD010000135.1:0-8708 GCA_964601135.1 uncultured Actinomycetes bacterium
GATGAGCTGAGCGCGAGCGCGGTGGCGGCCGTTTTCGCCGACATCATGGCCGGTATTCAGCCCCACGTCGTGGTGGCCGACTCCTCCGATTTGGCGATCAAGGAGGCCGCGGCTGCTGCCTTCAGCCAGGTCCGGCGAGCCGCTGGAGGCTCGGCGGCTCTGCCTGCCAAACTGTATGTTCGGCTTCCCGGCGCGGTGCCAAGCGTCGGCGTGACCAGCTCCGTCTCAATCGGAGACGGGGCCTCGCCCGAGTTGTTCACTCGCCTCTTTCCCGAGCCATGGCTGACGGGTGTTCTTGAGCGAGATCTGTTCGCCGGGATCCCGCTAACCCCCGGCCCGACGGAACTCGAACAGCTGGCCAGCTGAAGCCGCCTTGTTGATACCCCTATTGACACGTTAGATAGAAACAGTTTTAAATGTTCCTGGGTCCAATTACCAACTTAGGAGGGACGGATGCACCTTATTGTTTTCTTGATCATCGGCGGGATCGCGGGCGCCCTGGCAGGTCGCGTTGTTAGCGGCCACGGCTACGGCATCATCATGGACATCGTCGTGGGCGTCATCGGGGCATTCATCGGAGGCTGGATCTTCTCGACCATCCTCGGCGTAGGAACCGGCGGCCTGATCATCAGCTTTATCGCGGCCTTCGTCGGCGCCGTGATTCTTCTCTGGATCGTTCGACTGGTCACCGGCGGCCGGGCTCGAGTCTGAGCGGAGCACTCGTAGTCGTAGGGGCGGGCGCTTGAGCGCCCGCCCTTTGATTTTCCTGGTCGTGATTGCGCTGCTGGCAGGGGCCGGCTATACCGCCTACGCGGGAAACAATGTCTATCAGCGCCTGGACAGCGGCAAACAGGAGCTCGTCGCCGCGCAGGCCAGTATGAAGCTGGCGGGGCGCTCAGGCGATGTGGCCGCCCTTCGCAGCACGGATGCCGAGCTCAAGCAAGCCGAGCAGGACTTCACGGATGCTGGCGACCGGGCGCGGCACGACCCGGCGCTGCGGGTTGCGGGGGGCTTGCCGGGAGCAGGGGGTCAGGTCGATGCCAGTGCTCATCTGGCGGCGATTGGCGCTGACCTCAGTCGCGCCGGCGAGTCAGCCGTCGTGGTGGCGATCCAGGTGGCCGCCCTCAACCGGCAATATGCCGGCCGGCCCCTGACCGCGGACGACCTGCAGGCGCTGCTCCGGCAAGCCCAGAACATCGCCACAACCTACAAGGGATCGATCGCGACGATTGGCGAACAGCTCAAGGCCGCCCACGCCGAGCGCGCGCAGGTGACGACGACGGACCTGCTGCCCCAGCTGCAGCACGCCTATGAGGAAGTGGATCGAGCCTTGAGCGATGCCGATGTCGCGTTCCTTCGCTACCAGGACGTGCGCGGTGTGCTGTCCGATTACCTCGGCGTGCGCCTACCAGGCTAGTCTCCTCAATCACGTGCCAGGTGCGCGACCGCTTTGTAACGCCCCTCGTTACAAAGCCACTAGATAATTTCGGCGATGGCCGTCGCCCGAAATGTATCGCGCAAGGGCCGGCAGCGCTCCCAGGATCCGGCCGAGAATCTCATCAACCTCAGCAATGAGCGATTGACCGGACTGTTCCGCTGGACGCTGCTGATTTTCGCCGTCATTCTCAACAACCTGAACGGCAACCCGGGCTACGATCAGGGGCGCGTCAACGCCATCCTGGCCGCCTGGGGCATCGTCTGCCTCACCACGTTGCTCCTGCTCTACCTGCATCATCAGCCGGGCAAAGCGTTCAGTTACACGACGACCGCCGTCGACATGCTGGTGGCCACGATGATCACCTACGCCTCCGGTGGCTATACCAGCCCCTTCGCCTCGCTGTTCTTCCTGGTGATTACCGTCTCGGCGTTGCGATTCGGCGCGGCCGGGTCGGTGCTATGCGCCGGCCTGGTGGCGGTTCTCTACCTGACGGCCGGCGCGGTCGCCCCCCTGCAGCGCGGCACCTACATCGTCACCTTCACCTCGGAGCGGATCGTGATCCTGCAACGCATGTTCCTCTTCGTCGTCGTTGCCGTGCTCGGCTCCGTCATGGCGCGCGCCGTCTCGGCGCACCAGGAGCTGGTCACGCGCCGGGACGTGGAAGCCAAGTTGATGACGGAAGTCAACATGGCATTGGCCAATGCGATCGAGGCAAAGGACAGCTACACACGGGGGCACTCCGAACGGCTGGCGAAGCTCGCCGGCGCGTGCGCGGAGCGGATGGGCTTGTCGCGCACCGAGGTGGCCGCGGTCCGGTTGGGGGCGATCCTGCACGACGTGGGCAAGATCGGCATTCCCGACCGCATCCTGCGGCAATCGATGGCGCTCACCGAAGACGAGATGGCCTGGATGCGCCGCCATCCACAAATTGGCGCCGACATCATCGGTCCCGTCGAGGGGTTGCACCACGTCGCGCCATTGATCCGGCATCACCACGAGAAATGGGACGGAACCGGATATCCGAAGGGTCTCAAGGGTGAGGAGATTCCGCTCGGCTCGCGCATTATTTCCGTCGCGGACGCTTTCGAGGCGATGGTCGCCGACCGGATCTACCGCCCGTCGTTGGGATTGAACAAGGCGCTCGAGGAAATCAAGGGCGGTCGCGGGACACATTTCGATCCCCAGGTCGTCGACGCCTTCCTTGATCTAATCGCGACAGACACGGTCCATCTGCCGCTGCCCACGAAGGACCAGGGGCAGAAGCCGCTGCCCTCCCGGCCCGAAGAGCTGGCGCAGCCCGCCGCCTAAACTCCCTCCCGTTGTGGGGAGGGCCGGGGAGGGGGTGTCCAGTACCGTTACTGCTGAGTGGAAGTCGCACCCGGAATCTTTCGACTCGAGCTGCCCATGCCGTTCGAGCTTCGGCATGTCAATGTGTTCCTCCTTCGCGATGGCCAGGGCTTCACCCTCATCGATACCGGTCTGCAGACCGAGGAGTCGCGTCAGGCGCTGAATCAAAAGCTTGAAGGTCTGCGGATTCCGATCAAGGCAATCGATCGGATTCTCATCACCCATATCCACCCTGATCATTTCGGGCTGGCCGGCGAGCTGCGCGAGCGAGCCGGGGCGGAGCTCGTCATCCATCGGTTGGAAGTCGCGCTGATGGAGCCGCGCTACGCCCGAGCCGAAGACCTCGTGCATGATGTGGCCGAGTGGCTGAGTAAGAACGGTGTGCCGGCTGCCGAGTCGGAGTTTCTGAAATCTGCATCGATGGCCGCCCGCGAATTCGTCAAGGTCGTCGAGCCCGATACGCTCCTCGAGGGCGCGGAACGCCTTCCGATTGGTGGCGACGAGCTCGAGGTGGTCTGGACCCCCGGCCATTCACCCGGCCATTGCTGTTTCTATTGGGCGGCGCGTCGCGTGTTGTTTTCCGGCGACCACCTCTTGCCGAAGATCAGCCCCAACATCGGACTCCATCCACAGTCAGGAGCCGATCCGCTCGACGATTACCTGCAGTCACTGGCGCGCATCCAGCAGCTGGACGTTGACCTCGTCCTGCCTGCCCACGGCGATCCATTCCAGGACCATCGCGATCGCATCAAGGCCATCCGCGAGCATCACGAGCAACGAAAGCGCGCCCTCCTGGACTTTGCCAGGGACGGTGCGAGGTCGGGATGGCAGCTCGCCGGCGAGCTCTTCCACGGCATCCGTGACCGGAACGTGTTCCAGCAACGGCTGGCCTTGCAGGAAACGCTGGCGCATTGCCAATCCCTGGCGATGGAAGGCCGCCTCCGCAAACAGGTCAGCCGCGACCTGGTGACCTGGCGAGCCGCGTGATCCGCTGCCTCTCGACTCCGTCGATGAAATCGGTGATCAGCCGCAGGACGGTGTCGAACTGTTCCGAATGAAACTGATGTCCCGCCGGATCGAGCGCCTGCATTCGGGCATTCGGTAGGAGACGAGCCAGTTCCTCGCCCCGATCGAAAGCCACGACGCGGTCCTGCCGTCCATGCAGGACCAACACCGGCTGCCGGATGTTTGCGAGCTGGTCGCAGACGTTATGCCCCCGCGCCGCCTGGTCCTGGCTCACGATGGCGTGTAGCGGCATCTTCCCGAAATGCTTGGTGTCCTCCTGGACCCAATCGCCGTGGTCGAGGATGAAGCGGGGATCGTACAGATTCGCAAAGCGACGCAGCGGGTCGTTGGCGAGCTCCGGCAGCGCAACCGCAGCAGGCACCGCCGCGCCCTCTCCGCCACACGAGGTCGCCCCGAGGATCAGGCTGCGGACCCCTTCGGGATGCCGGATGGCCAGCTGCTGGAGGATCATTCCGCCCAGCGAGAGGCCGAACCAGTGCGCCGAGCCCTCGCCGGTGGCGCGCAGGACCGCGACCGCATCATCCGCCATCACGGCGGTGCTGTACGCCGACTTCGGCTTGTCCGAATCCCCGGCTCCGCGGTTGTCGAACGCGATGACCTTGAAGCGCTGGGCGAGCGCGGGAATGTAGCGCCACCAGGCTCCCTCGATGCTCGATGTCTTCCCACCAACGAGGACAACCGGCGGACCGGAGCCCGCGACGAGGTAGTTGAGGCGCGTACCGTCGGGTGCTGACGCCATCATTGCGGCATTACGATTGGATCGAAATGGCGAGTCCGCCTCCACCTGGCAGCAAGGTTCCTGAACCGGCCTGGCGGGCGCTGCGCCGGCTCGACCCCGAGGAGGTGGAGGAGCGCGTGCTGACACTGGCCGCCTGCCTGGCTCTTGCCGAGCAGCGTTTTCAACTGCTCTTCGAGGACGTGCTGCCGCGCTTCGGCGAGACGCCGGACGACCTGAGCAACGAAGCCGATGTGCTGGCTGACGCGCATCATTCGCTCACGCTTCTTCAGGAAAGTCTGCACGCGACCTCGCGTCGCATGCTCGACGTCCTCGATCGCGTCAGCCGGGAGCTGGGGGAGTAGCCGACTACACGCCCTGGCGGTCGAGGCGCTCCCAGGGCGGATGCTCGCTGCCAAGTTCCCGCTTGATGTCGGTGGCCCGATCGACGTTCTCCAGACTGTCCTCATCCGAGCGGGGCGGCTGCACCTGCCAGGGCGCTGGATCGTAGTGCGAATGCCGAACCGGCGGACGAAATCCCCAGGCTCGCCGCGGCATCACGCCCGATGTCTGTCGCAGGCGGAGCGGTTCGGTGACTGGCATGTCGTACTCGAGCTCACCACCGCCGGGCCGGAGGGCCAGCACCAGGCCGGCGGCCACGACGGCGATCACCCAGGCGCCCATGATGATCACCGACCAGTCGACCAGGCTCATCGATTGGCATTGTAGGTGAGAATTTGAAGATGGACCGATCGCCGGCAGCCTCGGCAGCGTCGGCAGCGCCGTTAGTCGGCGTTCGGGTGCTGGAGGTGGGCAACTACATCGCCGGGCCATTCTGCGGAATGCAGCTCGCCGATCTCGGAGCCGACGTGATCAAGATCGAGTCTCCGCAGGGTGGCGACATCGTCCGCCAGACCGGCCCCTTCAAGAACGGCCAGAGCGGGACCTTCGCCCGAATCAATCGGAACAAGCGCTCCCTGGCGCTCGACCTCAAGGATGCCCGCGGAAAAGCTGTCGTCGAACGGCTCGCCAGGCGGGCGGACGTCATGATCGAGAATCTGCGGCCCGGCGCCATGGCCAGACTGGGGCTCGATTACGCCGCGCTGAAAACGCTGAACCCGCGACTGATTTATCTCGCCGCCTCCGGCTGGGGCCAGGACGGACCACTCGCGCAGTTTCCAGGACTCGACATCATGGTGCAGGCGCGGAGCGGATTGATGAGCATCACCGGTGAACCGGACGGTGATCCGGTCAAGGTCGGGGTACCGATCTGCGACCTGGTGTGCGCGCTGTATGGGGCGCTCGCGGTGGTTTCGGCGCTGGCCGCCCGTGAGCGAACCGGCCACGGCCAGCTGATCGATGTCAGCCTGCTGGAGTCGACGATGTCGCTGGCGGTCTGGGAGGCGGGCCGCTATTTCACCACCGGCGAGGTGCCGGGCCGGCTGGGCTCGGCGCATCAGACCAGCGCGCCCTATCAGGCCATCCGGGCCAGGGACGGCTGGTTTACGGTCGGGGCCACGACCCCGCGAAACTGGCAGGGGTTCTGCCGGGCGCTGGGCCTCGAGCGGCTGGAGAAGGATCCGCAGTACGCCGACGTCAACCTGCGCTTCACCAACCGGCGGCAGCTGATCAGCGAGGTGGAGAAGACCACGACCACGCAGCCCCCTGAGCACTGGATCGAGCGCCTCGAGCGGGAAGGCGTCCCCTGCGCCCCCATCCAGGATTTTGGACAGTCATTCAACGAGCCTCAGTTGTTGGAGCGCGATTACTTCTGGGACGCCCCGAGCGCGGTGATGGGCCGGGTTCGCCAGCTCGGCTCGCCGATGCGCTTCGCGCAGACGCGGGTTCGCCGGGACAGGTCGGCGCCGCTGCTGGGGGAGGACACGCGGGCGATTCTCGGCGAGATCGGCTGCGGCGAGGCCGAGATCGACGACCTCTTCCGTGATGGGGTTGCGGCCCAGCCGCAGCCAGTGACGCCAGCTTGACCGAGCTCGCCGGCGGTGAGCTCCTGTCTGAGCGAAGAGGCCCCGTCCAGTGGGTCACGTTCAACCGTCCCCAGGCGAAAAACGCCCTGACCTGGGCGATGTACGACGGCCTGGTCGAGGAGTGCGGCAAGATCAACGCCGACCGCTCCATCCGAGCCATGGTGATTACCGGTGCAGGTCAGGCGTTTGCGGCGGGGACGGACATCGCCCAGTTCCGTGAATTCCACACGCTTCAGGACGCGCTCGACTACGAAGAGCACAGCAGCCAGGTGATGGGCAGTCTGGAAGCCGTCCGGGTTCCCGTCATCGCCGCGATCGCCGGACCGTGCACCGGCGGCGGCGCCGCGATCGCGGCCTGCTGCGACCTGCGGGTTGCCAGCCCGTCGGTACGATTCGGCGTGCCTATCGCGCGCACCCTGGGCAATTGTCTTTCGCACGAAAGCTGCGCCCGTCTGGTGGGCGTGCTCGGCCTGCCCCAGACCAAAGACCTCCTGCTGACCGGCCGCCTGATGAACGCGGCCGAACTGGACAGGGCTGGCTTTCTCAAGGAGGTCGTTGCCGGCGAAGACGACCTGGCTCCACGCGTCCAGGCGATTGCGGAGTCGATTGCCGAAAACGCGCCCCTCACCCTCGAGGCCAGCAAGCGCGCCCTGGTCAGAGTTCGGAACCGCCTGTTTCCGACCGAAGCCGATGCGGACATCATCGAGCTGTGCTATCAATCGGCCGACTTTCGCGAGGGCATTGAGGCCTTCCTGGCCAAGCGAAAGCCCGCCTGGCAGGGCCGCTGACAGGTTGCCCCCTTGTCGGGGCTCACGATTGGCTGCACAATGGGTGTCGGCCAGGAATTCGGTCACTCCTGGAGGGGAGGTGCTAAGCCAGCAGTTGAAATCTCCCTCCCCTTGTGGGGAGGGCAGGGAGGGGGTTTCGCGCGCGAGATGCGTCGACTGCTCGACACCAAACAAAAGAGGTGATCGTTAGTGCAAGCCGCTGCGACGGTTGACGAGCGGACCCAGCTCCGACGAGCGGTCATCGCCAGCACCGTTGGAACGTCGATCGAGTGGTACGACTTCTTCCTCTATTCGACCGCGACCGGTCTTGTCTTTGCCAAGCTGTTCTTCCCGAAGTCGGATCCCATAGTCGCCACTCTTAATGTCTTCCTGATTTACGCGGTTGGCTTCGTTGCTCGCCCGATTGGCGCCGCCATCTTCGGTCATTACGGCGATCGTATCGGGCGCAAGGCGACCCTGATCTCGACGCTTTTGCTGATGGGCGTGGCCACTTTCCTGATCGGCTTCGTGCCAACCTACGCCTCGATCGGCATCTGGGGAGCCATTCTGCTGGTCGTGCTGCGCTTTCTCCAGGGCGCCGGGGTCGGTGGCGAGTGGGGCGGTTCGGTCCTGCTCTCGATGGAGTGGGGACACCGTGGCAGGCGTGGCTTCTGGGCAAGCTGGCCCCAATTCGGGGTTCCGGTCGGGTTGGTGCTGGCGAACGGTGCCCTCTACATCATGAGTAACATCGCGGGCCCGAAGGGTTTTGCCGACTGGGGCTGGCGGGTCCCGTTTTACTTCAGCATCCTGTTGGTGGCGGTCGGGCTCTACGTCCGGCTGCGGGTGTTCGAGACACCGCTGTTCCAGCGATTGCTCGACGAGCGCAAGATCGAGTCGGCCCCGGTAGCCGAAGTCATTCGCCGAAACTGGCCAGAGATCCTGCAGTCGGCATTCCTCCGTCTCTCCGAGCAGGCTCCGTTCTATCTGTTCACGGCGTACATCTTCACGTATGCGGTAACGCCTGGACCGTTGAAGCAGACACGTAACTTCATCCTCCTGGCTCTGACGTGCGCCGCGGTCCTATCGTTCTTCTCGATCCCGCTCTTCGGCTACCTCTCCGATCGGATCGGGCGAAAGAATGTCTACATGGCCGGCGTGATCCTGATGGGGATCTGGGGATTTGTCTATTACAAGGGCTTTCTGGACTCGAAGTCGGCGGCCCTGATCTTCATCGGGATTCTTCTCTCGCTGATCCCGCACGACATGCAGTACGGTCCGCAGGCAGCTTTGATCGCCGAAACCTATACCGGACGGCTGCGCTATAGCGGCGCGTCCTTGGGGTACCAGCTCGCGTCCGTCATTGCCGGTGGGCCGGCGCCAATCATCGCGGCGCTGCTTTTCGCCGGCGGCGTCATTCCGGGTACCGACCT
>CAZRMD010000136.1:0-8678 GCA_964601135.1 uncultured Actinomycetes bacterium
CTAAGCCTTGACGTCAATATCTTGGGGTCTTAGCATGGCCGAAGGAGTGCGACTACGTCGTCTGTCCGGCAGGCATGCTATTTCTAGTTCGTCGGTTCGATTGGTCACAAGGTGGCGACCTTGCCTGACCTGTATGAACTTCGACCCCGTCCCATCACCGAGGAGGATCAACGCGTCTGGATTCCACAGTTTTCGAGTGGCTCAGCATGGTGGGAACGCGAAATCGATGTCTTCCTCAAGGAGTCAGCATGGAAGGATCATCAGTGCGGAGATTCGAAGACGACGCTCTTCTCGCACATCGGGGGAACGAACGAAATAGTCGGTTTCATTACCGTGTCAGCGTTGATGCTTCGCCTGTCCGACGTGACTACAGCGATAGGTTTTACAGATCGAGCCCAACCAGGAAGGAAAAACCTGCCAGCAGCTCACCTGCTATACGCCGGCGTTGATAGGCGTTTTCAGCGACGTGGTCACGGGAAAGAAATGTTGCTTCAGTTTTTCGAGAGCCTTGAGATGGGCCTGTTGGCACCTAGGTTCGTTCACCTTGAAGTTTGGTCGGAAAACGCCGACGCGATTCGCCTTTACGAAAGGATAGGCTTCAAGACGCTTGGTCCGCCGCGACAAGAGCTTGTCCCAGGTGAAAATGAGCGAACAGCACCGCTGGTTCGAATGATCCTTGACCGGTTTCGACTGTCCTAGAGGAGAGGGGTCTTAACGAGCCGACGCCATGCGGCCTTCGCGCGTCTCGCGAAGTAGCTCTTTCACCCTTGCGATAAGCGACTTAGAAGCACCAGGATGCGACGGCTCAGCTGCAAGCTGGGCTAGACGGTGGCTCTCCTCCGTGGAAAGGTCCGGGTGCGGTTCCCTGAAGCCTTTCGGCACGGGCTTATGATCCGGCTTGCGCTTCAATTCGTCAATCGCCTCCTGATAAGGACAATACGTTATAAGGATGCTGTCAGTCCAGTTTCGGGTCGCCTACTGCGTCAACGCTAGAACTGGGGTGGCAGTTATGCGACGGACGACATGTGACAATCCGCCACCGAGCCGTCACGACCTTTCTATCGGTCCCTCAAGACTAGACTTGCGCCCCGACCCCCGTCCGATTGGAGTTGAATTCAGGAACCCGACCAGGGCGGCCGCCTTGCATACGATCAGGCCCGGGCCGCGGTTGGCGACTCGCGGTCAATAATTCCTCTCACCTCCATCTCCGACAGGATTCCATTGCGTCGCTTGGCGGCGTCGACGATAGCCTTGACAAGGTCAGGCCGCGGTGAAAACCCGCGTTCCTCGAGCCAGTAGACGACGTTCGACTCGCCGCTCATCGGGCCGATCTCGATGATCTGCTCGCAGCCGAATAGGTCAGCCGGTACACCAGAGTAAACGCGATTCGCGAGCCAGTCATCGCCCTTGCGCTTTGCCTTGATGACCGCGGCTGCGTGCACCCCCGTAGCGGTCCGAAAGGCGTCCTTGCCCAGCGCCGGGTAGTTCGCGGGGATCGCCATCCCGGTGCCCTCGGCGATGACCTCGCCCATTTCGCGCAGCTTGCTCAGGTCGGTGTCGATCCAGCCAAGCAACCTGAAATTGACGAGAAGCAGATCGAGGTGAGTATTACCGACGCGCTCGCCCAGGCCCAGGGCGCAACCATGAATGCGGTCGGCGCCGGCTACGGCGGCGACGATGGCGTTGATGAGACCGAAGCCGCGGTCGCTATGGCCGTGCCAGTCGAGGCCAACCTCGGGTTTCATCTCATCGAGCAACTGCCGGACGTAGCCGACGACCGCCCGAGCACCGTCCGGGGTCGAGTAGCCTACCGTGTCACAAACGGCGACGCGCTGGGCGCCCTCCTCTATCGCGGTGCCGAACAAGCGACGCAACGTCTCCGGCTGTGCGCGGGTCGTGTCCTCGGTGACGTACATGACCGGAAGCTCGCTCTGGCGAGCGAACCGTACGGCACTGCGAGTGTTGTCGACCATCTGCTCGATCGTCCAGCCCTCGGCGTACTGCCGGATCGGGCTCGAGCCGATGAATGCGGCAACTTCAATCGGGATGCCGACGCGTTGGGAGATTTCAACCACCGGGCGGATATCGACCTCGAGCGTCCGAGCCGCACAGAGCGGCTTGATCCTTAGCCTCTGGTCTCGGATCTCTTTTGCCAGTCGCTCCACGTCGGCGACCGCGCGCGGACCGGCTCCGGGGAGCCCGAGGTCGATTGAGGCAACCCCCAGGTCGTTGGCCAGATGCAGGAAGCGCAGCTTGTGCTCGATGTCCGGGTCGCGCACCGACGGTCCCTGGATGCCGTCGCGCAGCGTTTCGTCGTGGATCGCCACCGGCCCGGACGGTTTGTCTATGGGTTCAGCGGTGTTCCAGTCGTAGATCAGCTCGGCTTCCTCAGGCATGGATAGCCTCCAGCTCGCGGACGAGGGCGGTGAGAAACTCCGCCGCCAGTGCGCCATCGACGATCCGGTGGTCGACAGAGATCGAGATCCAGGCGCCCGGCCGTGCCACAACCTGGCCGTCGACGACCATCGGGCGCGGCTTGATAGCCCCGAGTCCAACGACACAGCATTCCGGAGGGTTGATGATCGGCGTCCCGGTTTCGACCGGGCCGCTCGCTCCCACATTCGTGACGGTGATCGTGCCGCCCGTCAGATCACCGGGTTTCAATGTGCCAGCGCGGGCCCCCTCGATCAGATGGGCACTCTGCCGAGCGATCGAGGCCAGGTCGAGCTGATCGGCATCACGGAGCACGGGCACGAGCAGTCCCTGGGTGGTGTTGACCGCGATCCCCACATGGATGTGCTGCTTGACCACGATCTCGTCGTGGTTCTCGTCCCAGGAGCTGTTCATCAACGGGTAAGCGTGAACCGCCTTGACCAGGGCTTCGATGAAATAGGGGAGAGGGGTCATCGATTGGCCGCCGGCCTTCTGCCGCTCGCGGGCCGCCGTCAGGGCCGTCGCGTCGAAGATGGCGAACTCCGTGAACTGTGGAATGGTCGAGACCGAGCGCACCATCTGTCGCGCGATCGCTTTGCGGATTCCGACCACGCTGATCCGGCGCTCGCCATCCGCTGACGGCCTGGCTGGTGCCGGCGCAGCTTCGGGTTCTGCCGCTGCCTCTACGTCAGCTCGCGTGATCCGTCCGCCGGGGCCGCTGCCGGTTACCTGCGAGAGGTCGATGCCCTTCTCTCGGGCGAGCTGGCGGACGAATGGCGCGGCTCGCACATCCTCACCAGCCTCGGGAGCGGCACGGCCAACTCGGGCCCGGCGCCGGATGCCCGCTTCTGGTGCCCCAGGGCCATATCCAACCAGTGTCCTGGGCGCCGCTTCCTCACCTTCTGCCGGCCTGGATTCGACCGCTGTCGCATTGCCTTCCGCGGCAATGGTCACGAGCGCCTCCCCGACCGCAACCGTTTCACCCGGACGCGCGTGCAACTTCTGAACTGTCCCCGCCCACGGGGAGGGAATGACGACGACGGCTTTCGCCGTCTCCACGTCGGCGAGCGGCGCATTCACCTCGACGTGCGCACCCTCTTCGACGCGCCAGGCCACCAGCTGTGCCTCGGTCAGACCCTCGCCAAGGTCGGGCAGCTTGAAGGTCTGGTCAGCCATAGGCGAGCGCCACGTCCGCTTCCTCGAGGATGCGGTCGACGTCGGGCAGGTAGAGCTTCTCGTAGCGCGCCGGAGGATAGGGCGTATCCATGCCGCCCACGCGAGCGACCGGCGCTTCGAGAAAATCAAAGCCCTCGTCGCTGATGCGTGCCGCGATTTCCGCGCCGAACCCGCCGAAGACGGGGGCCTCGTGGACGACGATAACGCGATGCGTCTTGCGCACCGACTCCAGAATGCCGTGCATGTCGAGCGGTGAAAGAGTGCGCAGGTCGATGACCTCGAGCGAGATGTTCTCCTTCTCCGCGGCCTTGGCGGCATCCAGAGCGATGCTCACCGTCGGTCCATAGGCGATGACCGTCACGCCGGTTCCCTCGCGGGCCACGCGGGCCTTGCCGATCGGAACTTCGGCGCTGGGATCGATCACGTCTTTGACGTAGTAGCGGGACTTCGGTTCGAAGAAGATCACCGGGTCGGGATCGTTGATCGCCGATTGCAGCAGGGAATAGGCATCCCCCGGCGTAGCCGGGGCGACGACCTTGAGGCCGGCGGTGTGAGCGAAATAGGCTTCCGGGCTCTCGGAGTGATGTTCGACCGCCCCAATGTGGCCGCCGAAGGGAACGCGAATCGTGATCGGCAGCGAAATCCCGGTGCGATTGCGATATTTCGCGACGTGGCTGACGATCTGATCGAAGGCCGGATAGATGAAGCCATCGAACTGGATCTCCGGCACCGGCTTGAAACCTCGGACCGCGAGGCCGATCGCGATCCCGATGATCGCCGACTCGGCCAGCGGCGTGTCGAACACCCGATCCTCGCCGAAGGCTTTTTGCAGTCCATCGGTGATGCGGAAGACGCCGCCAAGCGTGCCAACATCCTCGCCAAAGATGAGCACGCTCTCGTCCCGGGCCAGCGCGTCGCGCAGGGACTGGTTGATGGCCTTGCTCATCGTGACCGGTTCCGTCAACTGCCGCCCTCCAGCGATGCCTCGAACTCCGCGCGCTCTTCCACGTAGGGTTCGGGCGGCCGCTCGTACACCCGACCGAAGATCGTCTCGCCCGCCGGTGGCGCAGTCGTTGCTCGCAGCCGGTTGCGCATCCCCTCCACCGCCGACTCGACCTCCTTATTGATCGCCTCCAGCGCGGCATCGTCGAGGATTCCTTGATCCTGTAGCAAGGCGCGGTATCGCGGAATCGGATCTTTGTGACTCCATCGCTCGAGCTCGGCCTGCAGCCGGTATCGCGTCGGATCGTCAGATGTCGTATGCGGACCCATTCGATAGGTCATGGCTTCGATCAGGTAGGGGCCGTGACCGTGGCGGGCCCGGTCGGCCGCAGCACGGACGGCGGCGAGCACACCGAGCACATCGTTGCCGTCGATCCGAAGCCCGGGAAAACCGTAGCCCGGCGCCCGCTCGGCGATCGATCCGGCCGTCTGTTTGGCCAGCGGCACCGAAATCGCCCAGTGGTTGTTCTGGCAGAGAAAGACGATGGGGGCCCGAAAGACACCGGCGAAATTCATCGCCTCGTGCCAGTCGCCCTTGGACGTTGCCCCATCGCCGAAGGTCGTCAGGACGACGTCATCGCTGTGCTTGATCCGCGACCCCATGGCAAAACCCACGGCGTGCGGTACCTGGCTGGCGACCGGAATCACCAGCGGCGCGAAGTGATACTTGCGCGGGTCCCATGAGCCATGCGTCAGGCCGCGGAAGATCGTCAGCATCACGGCTGGATCGATGCCGCGGCACACTCCCATGCCGAACTCGCGATAGCTGGGAAAGATCCAGTCGTCGGGTCTCAGCGCCGCAACGACCCCGACGTGGATCGCCTCCTGGCCCTGGTACGGACCCCAGAGCCCGAGCTCACCCTGGCGTTGCAAGTTCAGCGCCTCCTGGTCGGCCCGCCGAATCAGCAGCATTTTGCGGTAGAGATCGCGAAGCGCCTCCTCGTGGAGGCCGAGATGACCGCGCGCGTCAGGCAGGAGCTCGCCTTCCGGCGAGAACAGGCGGCGAACCGGGTCGTCGGTTTCGACGACTTGAGCCACGTCCGCCATTGCCGGAACTATCGTATACCGGCGTTATACTGCCGACGCTGGTGCAACCATGAACATCCACAACCTGCTTCATCCCGGGTTTCACCTGCGGAAGCGGGTGGTGGCCGCCTATCAGCAGCACGTTGATTACCGGCGGGAAGCGGCGCTTCGGATGTGGGCGGCGTTCATCCTTACATTCCTGTTCCTGCGCTTCCTGACCTTCGGCATCCGCTACCACTTCCTGCCGGCGCGTAACATCGTGACCAGCGGCGGCCTCCACATCCATCACTTCGTCTGGGGCATCCTGATCTTGCTGCTTGTCGGCTTCCTCGGCATCACGATCGACTCGCCGCGCCTGCATGCCTGGCTGGCCCTGGGGTTCGGGATCGGCGCCGCCCTGGTGATCGATGAGTACGCCTTGTGGCTCACCCTGCGAGACGTCTACTGGGGCCGCGAGGGGGAGGTCAGTGTCACCGCCGCGATCCTGATCGCCGCGCTTCTGGGCTTGTACTATGCCGCCGACCGGTTCTGGAACCAGGTCGTGAAAGAGATTCGCGCCGGGATCCGGTTCATCAACAGCGAAGAAGCCCGCTTGCTTCGACGTCAGACGGCCACCAAGTAGCCGGCTTGCCCGAAACTCGACCGACCACCACCCATTCGATCGCTGTCGCCGATCGTGACCGCGTCCGCCATGAGCTCGTCGACCTGGGCGGCCTCGACGAGGCGCCGGGTGCGTACGAGGCCTGGCGGATCAAGCTGTCCGACGGTGGCAGCCAGGCACGCGCCATCCTCTATCAGTCCGGCAAGCTGGTCGTTTCTGGGAATGCGCCGGCTTTCGATCGAGTGATCGGCGTTGCCGAAGCGGTGGGGAAGAGGGTGCCGCCCAAGCCCAAGACGGGCGGCGCGTCGGCCGTCACGAATGTCCCGCCCGAGACCGATCCTCATATTGGGACCGATGAGGCCGGAAAGGGCGATTTTTTTGGTCCCATGGTCACGGCCGGCGTCTACGTCGATGCCCGGACGGCACAGATTCTTCGAACGCTCGGCGTTCGCGACAGCAAAACGGTGAGCGATCGCGCATTGCCAGGCCTGGCGGGCAACATTCGCGACGTGATTCCTGAGGGTAGCCGCGCGGTCCTGGTGCTGGCTCCGAAACGATACAACGAGCTCTACCGACAGATGCGCAGCGAGGGCAAAAACCTCAACACCATGCTCGCCTGGACGCACACCCGGGTCATCGAGGACCTGGTCAAGGCCGGGCACAAGCCGCGCTTTATCCTCAGCGATCAGTTCGGTGACAAGCGCTACATCGAGAGCCGGCTGCTGATGGATACCCGCCTGAGCGGGATTCCCGTGATCCAGATGCATCGCGCCGAGGCCGACGTGGGCGTCGCCGCGGCGTCGATCCTTGCCCGAGACCGCTTTCTCCGATGGCTCGACCAGGCCGGCAAGACCCTGGATTTGACCCTGCCGAAGGGCGCGTCGCCAAAGGTCATCGAGGTCGCCCGATCACTGGTTCGCCGCAGCGGGCAGGACATTCTGAAGGAGTACGCGAAAGTCTCCTTCAAAACGATCGAGAAAGTTCTGGCTCCGTAAGCTGTAAGGTCGTGCCGGCCGAGAGCACGACCTATTCCGCGCTGTTTCGAATCCCCGCATTCGCAAGGCTCGCTGCCGGCGTCGTTCTCGCACGCATCGCCATGCAGATGATGGCGCTGGCCATCGTGCTCTTCGTGTTACAGCGATTTCATTCGCCGTCGCTGGCCGGAATCACGGTCTTTCTTGGTATCGCTCCGGGGATCGCGATGAGCCCGCTGGCCGGCGCTCTGCTGGATCGCCACGGTCGGGTGCGGCTGATGACGCTCGACTACCTCGTTGGCGCGGCCGCACTGATTTCAATCGTCGCCTTCGACACGGCGGGCGCCCTCACGCCGGTCGTGCTGCTGCCAATTGTGGCCGTGGGCTCGCTGACCTACTCGTTGAGCAACAGCGGCGCCCGCTCCCTCATCCCGCTGATCGTGCCGAAACATCTCTGGGATCGAGCCAACGCCCTGGACAGCATCGCGTACGCGGTCACGACCGGCGCGGGTCCGGCGCTGGCCGGTGCGCTCACGGCATGGTCCGGCTCGCGCATTGCCCTGTTGGCCACCGCAGCCTTCTATATCCTGGCTGCCCTGTTGATCGTGCGGTTGCCCGAACCCCGCGTTGCTCGTGAACGCCGGCCGATTATGTCCGACGCACTGGCCGGTATTCGGTATGTGCTCGTCGACAACGTGACGCTGCGCGGCGTTGCCCTGGTGACCTCGTTACTGAACCTGGGTTTCGGCATGGTGATCGTCGGGCTCCCCGTCATGGTGCTTTCCCGCCTGCATGGCGACGCGGCGCTCGTTGGGCTCATGTGGGCGGTCTTCGGATTTGCATCGGTACCTTCCGCGTTGATCGCCGGCCGGTTCGACAGCGAGGGCCGCGAGCGGTTAGTGATGGGCATCTGCAACCTGGCCTCGGCCGTCGGGGTCGCCGCGCTCGCGGCCGCCAACAGCGCCTGGATCGTCGTGGGGGCGATGCTGCTAGCTGGGCTGGCGAATGGCCCCTTCGACGTCAGCATGTTCTCGATGCGCCAACGGCGGACCGACCCCGCCTGGTTCGGCCGCGCCTTTGCGGTGTCGATGGCGCTGAATTGGGCCGGGCAGCCGATCGGATCCGCCCTGTCCGGTCCGCTGATCCATTTCGGACTCACGCTGACCTTTCTGACCTCGGCGACCCTTATCCTCATCTCGGCGGCCCTGGTTCCCTTGGTTATTCCCGCCGAAGCTCCGGGTAAAATTGCTGCCGAGTCCGCCAGGCAGTCGCGCCGGGATCGTCCCGTCGAGGAAAGTCCGAGCTCCGCAGAGCAGGGTGCCGGGTAACACCCGGTCGGGGCAACCCGAAGGAGAGTGCCACAGAAAATACACAGCCTCCGCGTAAGCGGCGGCGAAGGTGAAATGGTGTGGGTAAGAGCCCACCAGCAGCCGGGAGACCGGCTGGCTTGGTAAACCCCACTCGGA
>CAZRMD010000137.1:0-8673 GCA_964601135.1 uncultured Actinomycetes bacterium
GAAGCCCTGCTCAGCCAGGGCTTTGCCCAGGGCAGCATGCGTGGCCAGACGCACCATCGGGACGCCTGTCACTTTGCTGAGGAATGGAACGGTCCGGCTGGCGCGGGGATTGACCTCGAGCACATGCGGAACGCCTTCCTGGATGACGAACTGAATGTTGATCAGGCCAACGGCCTTGACCAGATGGGCGATCAACGTGACCGATTCGACGACCCGCTCGGTCTCCTGCGGAGTGAGCGTTATCGGCGGATATACGGCGAAGGAGTCGCCGGAGTGAATGCCGGCCCGCTCGATGTGCTCCAGGATCCCCGGGATCAAGACCTTCTCTCCGTCGCATATCGCGTCGACGTCGAGCTCGCGACCCAGGAGGTACTTGTCGATCAAGATCGGTCCACGAATCCCAAAGGCGATCGCGGCCTCGACATAGCGACGCAGGTCATCGGGCGAGTGAACGATCTCCATGCCGCGACCACCGAGCACGTAGGAAGGCCGGACCAGGACCGGATAACCGACCCTGGCCGCCACCTGCAGCGCAGCCTCGACCGTCGTCGCAGAACCGCCTGGCGATTGCGGGATGCCGCTATCGCGCAGCAGGGCTTCGCATCGCCGGCGGTCTTCCGCCAGATCGATCGTGTCGACCGAAGATCCCAGGATGCAGACGCCACCCTCGGCCAGCGCATCGGCCAGATTCAGACCGGTCTGACCTCCGAACTGCACCATCACCCCCTTGACCGGTTCCCGCCGCAGCACGTTGCGGACGCCTTCGATGTCCAGAGGTTCGAAGTAGAGTCGGGTCGACACGTCGAAATCGGTGCTGACCGTCTCGGGATTGCTATTGATGAGCACGCTGTCGAAGCCGGCTTCCTGGAGGGCGACCGAGGCGTGCACGCTGCAGTAGTCGAACTCGATGCCCTGACCGATCCGGATCGGTCCCGAGCCGATGACGGCCACCGCCGGCCGGTTACCGCGGATGACCTCATCCTCATCCTCATACGTCGCGTAGTAGTACGGGGTGATGGCCTCGAACTCCGCTGCGCAGGTGTCGACCTGCCGGAAGGTCGGTTCGATTGTCGATGCCGGAAGCCGGCCGCCGCTCAGCTCGGCGATCCGCTCGCTATCCATCCCGGCTCGCTTCGCGCGCCATAAGAGATCGGTCTCCCCCCTCCCTGACCCTCCCCGCAAGGGGGAGGGACTGCCAGAGAGCTCGCTCTCCAGGCTGGTGATGCAGGCGAGGCGCTCGACGAACCACGGCGCAAAGTGGGTCGCGGCACAGATCTCCGATTGGAGCGCACCGTCGCGTAGCGCCTGGAGCGCCGCCATCAGCCGGCGGTCATTGGGTTGATGCAGCAGATCGGGGCGACCTCTGAGCTCCGTGCTGGTCGGCAACCGTTGTTCGAGCGCCCGCAGCGCCTTGTTCAGGGCGGCCTCGAAGGTTCGCTCGATCGCCATCACCTCGCCGGTCGATTTCATCTGGGTTCCCAGCGTGCGGTCGGCCGCCGGGAACTTATCGAAGGGCCAGCGGGGAATCTTGACCACGCAGTAGTCGAGTGCCGGCTCGAAGGCGGCGCTGGTCTTGCCGGTGACGGCGTTCGGAATTTCGTGCAACAGGCGGCCCACGGCGATCTTGGCCGCGACCCGCGCGATGGGATAGCCCGTTGCCTTGGAGGCCAGCGCCGACGATCGGCTGACCCGGGGGTTGACCTCGATCACGTAGTACTGGTCCGACTCCGGATCGAGGGCGAACTGGACGTTGCATCCACCTTCGATCCGAAGGGCCCGGATGATGCGCAGTGCGGCCGAGCGCAGCATCTGATGCTGCCGATCCGACAACGTCTGGCTGGGCGCCACGACAATGCTGTCGCCAGTGTGCACCCCCATCGGATCGATGTTCTCCATGTTGCAGACGGCAATGCAGGTGTCGTTCGCGTCGCGCATCACCTCGTACTCGATCTCTTTCCAGCCGCTAAGCGAGCGCTCGATGAGCACCTGCCGGATCGGGCTCGCCGCCAGCCCCTCGCGCACGATGGCTTCAAGCTCGAGCGGGCTGCCCGCCATCCCTCCACCGGTGCCGCCGAGTGTGTAGGCGGGGCGCACCACCAAGGGCAGACCGATGGTGGCAGCGAACTCCTGCGCCGCCTCGACGGTGTTCACGCTCCGGCTCTCAGGAACCGGCTCGCCAATCCGCAGCAGCACGCTCTTGAAGGCCTCCCGGTCCTCGGCCTCCCGGATCGCCGACAACGGCGTCCCCAGCACTCGCACGTCGAATCGCTCCAGCACCCCGGCATCGGCCAGTGCGATCGAAAGGTTCAGGCCCGTCTGTCCACCCAGCGTCGCCAGCAATCCGTCGGGCCGCTCGCGCTCGATGATGGCCGTGACCGCCTCCAGGGTGAGCGGCTCGATGTACACCCGATCGGCGATCTCTTGGTCGGTCATGATGGTGGCGGGGTTGGAGTTGACCAGGATGGTGCGCACGCCTTCTTCGCGCAGCGCCTTGCAGGCTTGCGTGCCGGCATAGTCGAATTCGGCCGCTTGTCCGATGACGATCGGGCCGGATCCGATCACCAGCACCGAGCGCGGCGATGCCGGCCTGGACGTGAGTCGCACGACTGTCGACGATCGACCCGCGACCAGGTCGAGGAATTCGTCGAAGATCGACTGGTTGTCTTGCGGCCCGGGTCCACCCTCAGGGTGGAACTGCACGCTGCGCACCGGAAGGCGCTCGTGCACGAGCCCCTCCAGTGATCCATCGTGAAGATTTCGGTGGCTGATCTTGAAGCCGCTATCGCTCGGCAGTGTGCCGCCGTCGACCTGGAACTCGTGGTTCTGCGAGGTCATACTGACCCGGCCGCTACGCAGGTCCATCACTGGGTGATTGCCGCCGTGATGACCGAAGCGAAGCCGGGATGTCTGCGCGCCTGCGGCGCGGCCGATCAGCTGATGGCCCATGCAAATGCCCAGAACCGGCAGTCGCTGGATCAAATCGCGCGTCATCACGACCGCATCCTGGAGCTGCGCCGGATCGCCCGGCCCGTTGGAGAGCACGACCGCATCGGGATGGCGGGCGAGGATGGTTTCGAGATCGCTGTCCCAGGGCAAGACCTCGACATCCACACCGCGCGAGCGCAGCGAGCGCAACGTATTGCGCTTGACGCCATAGTCCACAACCACGATCCGCAGTCCCGGCCATTGACGGAAGCCGCCGCGCTGTCCTCCCGCAGAGGCGGAGGGTGAATGAAGTGCGGGGTCGAGCGCTTCCTCGACGTCGACGAAGCCTTCCGAAACCTGGCGCACCAGGTCCTGCGCTTCGAGCGGCGTGACGGTCTGCGCGCGCTCGCGCAGGGCGTGCAACTCATGCCTCGGGCCGATGACGGCCCGCAATGCCCCGGTTGCGCGCAGATGACGGGCCAGGCGACGCGTGTCGCAACCGGTCAGAATCGGGATGCCGAAGCGGTCGAGCCACTCCGCCAGCGATTCGCGGCTGCGCCAGTGCTGCTGGAATGGGCTGAGCTGGCGGGTGATCAGCGCCCGCGCCCACGGCCTGGCCGATTCCTGGAACTCGGGCGCCACGCCGTAGTTGCCGATCAGCGGATAGGTCATCACCACCATCTGTCCGGCATACGAGGGATCGGAGAGCACCTCCTGGTAGCCGGTCATGCAGGTGTTGATCACCACCTCGCCGCTCGAATGGGTTGCCTGCCCGCCGCGCTCGCCCAGGAGCGTGAAGCCGTCCTCCAGGACGAGGGCCAGCGGCTCAGACACGTTGCACCATCCGTTCGAACAGCACCTGTCCGCGGCATACCGTCATGACGACACGCCCGCGTAACCGGCGGCCGGCGAACGGTGTGTTCTTTCCTCGGCTGCGGAACGCCGAGGGATCCACCGTCCATTCGAGGTCGGGATCGATCAGGATCCAGTCGTCTCCGACCCCCTCCGCCGCCCTACCCACAAGGGGGAGGGAGTTGTCACCTGTTTTTATGATCTCGCGCGGTCGCTCGACGCATGCGCGATAGAAAGTCCGGTGATCGATGCCCAGACCGAGCAGCACCGACAGCGCCGTTTCGAATCCATGAAAACCATTCGCGCCTGCGGCCTTGGCGGCCACATCATGCGGCGCGTGATCCGTGGCGACCACATCCACGACGCCCTCGGCGAGGGCAACGCGGACGGCTTCCCGGTCGTCGTCCGTCCGTAGCGGCGGGTTGACGTTTCCGAACGGTCCCATACCGGCGACGTCCGCACGCGTTAGTGCGAGGTGGTGGGGCGTGACTTCTGCTGTCACAGCCAGGCCCTGCTTTTTGGCCGCCCGGATCAGGTCGATGCTCGGCCGCGTGCTGACATGCTGGACGTGCAGGCGAGCCCTGACAACGTCTTTGAGCGCCTCGAGGGCCTCGGCGATGGCGGCGACTTCGGATGCCGGACAGGTGCCCATGTCTTCCTTCTGGGCATGCAGCAGGATTGGAAGGTCGGCGTCGGCGGCAGCCTCGAGAGCGGATCGCAAGGTTGCGACATCCATCGCATGTCGCCCATCGTCAGAAAGGGCGACGGCACCCGCCGCCTTCGAGGCGCGCGCATCCGTCAGCACCCGGCCTTCGAGGCCTTCCGTCACGCCGGCGACAAAGCTCACCCGCACGGGGAGACCGTCGGCCCGCTCGATCAAGGTCCGAAGTCGGTCCGGGCTGTCGGTCACCGGGTTCGTGTTGGCCATGGCCACGATATGGGTGAAGCCGCCGAAAGCGGCGCTCGCACTGCCGGAGGCCAGCGTCTCCTTCTCGGGAAATCCGGGGTCGCGAAGATGCGCGTGAAGGTCCATCCAGCCCGGGGAAAGGATGAGCCCGCTGGCGTCACGATCCTCGCTGTCGTCCACCGTCAGTTCAACCGTGCGCGGCGCACTGAGGCCCAAGCGGCTCAAGGTTTGGACATTGCGCAGCTTCATCAGCGCTCCCGCCGTTCCACGATCCGCACCGCGTCTTCCCCATCGATCTCCGCCAGGTGAACATCGACCCATTCCTGGCGGGACGTGGGCAGGTTCTTGCCGATGTAGTCGGGACGGATCGGGATCTCCCGATGACCGCGATCCACGAGAACCGCCAGCTGGATCTGAGTCGGCCGGCCGGCCGCAATCACGGCATCGATGGCGGCGCGTACCGTACGACCGTTGAACAGCACGTCGTCCACCAGCAGGACCGGCCGGCCATCGACTGCCGCCGGGGGGAGTGGCGGCAACGGCGTACCGGTCAGGCGCGGCAGGTCATCGCGGTAGGCGCGGACGTCCAGCGCGAGCACCGGCAGCCGGACACCTTCCAACTCCTCGAGCGTCGCTGCCAGCCGGTTCGCCAGCGGAACGCCGCGCCTCACGATCCCCAGCAAGCTCAGCCGTGGCAGCTCTGGCTGGCGCTCGATGACTTCGTGTGCGACGCGTCGCCAGGCACGGCGCACGCCGTCGGCGTCGAGAATCACTGCCTTTGCGGGTGGACTCTGCAGCATCAGCGCCCCAGCACCCAGGCAAGCACAGCCATCCGGACCCAGAGCCCATTGCGCGCTTGCCGGAAGTACGCGGCTCTCGGGTCGGCGTCGACCTGAGGATCGATTTCTCCCACACGCGGAAGTGGGTGCATCAGGATGGCGTGCTCCGGCAGCGCACGCATCACATCGAAAGTCACGACATACACTCCGCGATAGCGCTCGTAGGCCTCCGCCGATTCGAATCGTTCCGCCTGGATGCGCGTCTGATAGAGGACATCGAGATCGGCGACGACACCGGCCAGGTCGGCGGTCTGGCGAACCGTTGCGCCGTCGAGCGAGCGCAGGACGTCATCGCCCATCCGCAGCCCGGGTGGCGAGATCAGCACCAGCTCGTTGCCGGGAAAGCGCGAGAGAAGGATCGCCAATGAGCGCACCGTTCGTCCATTGCGCAAGTCGCCCATGAGGCCGATGCGGAGATGATCGAGGCGGCCGAGCTCCTTCCGGATCGTGTACAGGTCGAGCAGGGCCTGGGTCGGATGATGACCGGCGCCATCGCCGGCATTGATAACCGGCACGCTCGCCACCTGGGCCGCCCGCGCGGCCGCGCCGATCTCCGAATGGCGGAGGACGATAGTGTCGGCGTATCCGCTCACGACCCGAATCGCATCCTCGAGAGACTCGCCCTTTGCCGCCGAGGAAGCCTTGGCGGCACTTTCTGCGCTCAAGACCTGGCCGCCAAGCCGGTGCATTGCTGCCTCGAAGGAGAAGCGAGTCCTGGTGCTGGGTTCGTAGAAGAGCGCTGCCAGAATCACGCCCTCCAGCCGGCCCGGCTCGATCGCACCGGTCTCGAAGGCCAGCGCCCGCTGGAGCAGCTCGTCGATCAGGGGGCGATCGAGGTCCTGGGGACTGGTGAGATGGCGGAGGGGCACCTGCACCCGCGCGGGCGCGGTCACGGTGTCGCGCATTCGCTGCTCCTTTCGGTCTCGCTGGACCGGGTTAAAGGACGAAGGTCCCGGTAAGTGTACGGATGGTGCGCGACCCTGTCAAACACACCGACGCGCGCCTTGATATCAAGACTATCTATCGACTCTATCGGCGCAATGAATTGGACAAATACCATTTCACTTGATAGTGTGGCTATAGCCTTTGTATAGGCGCGATATCAAGTTGTCTGTCGCGCGGGGCGAGTCCGCGGCAGATCGGAGGCAAAGGGCGAATGGAAGTCATCGTCTACACCCGGCCCGACTGCGAGAGCAGCCGGCGGATCAAGGAAATCCTGGCGGACCGCGGCGTCGCATTTCAGGAGCACGTGTGCGCCGACGGCACCCTCGACGGAAAGGACCTGCGTAACCTCGATATCGACGTCAAAGACGTTCCGCTGACCGTCATCGACGGGGTGCCCATCGCCGGACTACAACAGGCGCAGATCGAGCAAGCGATCGGCTGGATCGGGTTCTAAGACCCCCTCCCTACCCGTCGGCCTGGCGCTGACCTTTGGACCACGGATTCCGTTCCTTGGCCGGCTGCCTGGTGACATTGCCATCGACCGCGGCAATGTCCACTTCTACTTTCCGATCGTGACCTGTCTCGTGCTCAGCGTCGTCCTGACCCTGATCCTGAACCTCTTCTTTCGCCGCTAGCGGCTCTTAGCTCGTTCGCGCCTTGCGGATGCCCTCGTACAACTCGCGCAGCGGTGGCGTGATCGGCTCGGGCAAACGGATCTCGAGCGTGGCATAGAGGTCGCCGGCGACCCCATCCTTGAGCGCGGGCAACCCCTTCCCCTTGAGGCGGAAGACCTTGCCGGCCTGGCTACCTGCGGGAATGCGCAGCTGCAACTGTCCGCCGGTTAGCGATTGAATGGTGACCTCGTCGCCGAGGGCGGCCTGGTCGTCGAGCACCTGAAGCGGCGTGTAGAGGTCGCGCCCCTTCGCGGCAAACCGCGGATGGGGCTGCAGGTGGACGCGTAGGTACAAGTCGCCCGCCTGGGCACCACGCTGTCCCTCACCTTTCACCCGGATGCGCGAGCCTTCCGTGACGCCCGCCGGAATCTTCACCTCGATCTGGCGCCGGGTGGCGCGCACGCCCTGGCCACCGCAGGTCGGGCAGGTGACGCTCTCCATCACGGTGCGGTTGCCGACCTTGCGCCGCTCGCCGACAAACCCCGACCCGCCGCAGGTGGGGCAGGTTTCGGGGACCTCGGTCTGGATCGTCCGCTGCCCGCCCCGGGCGGCTTCCTCCAGTGAGACCTCGATGGGGTGCTCGATATCCTCGCCTCGCTCGCGGGTGGCGGTTCGCGTCCGGCCACCGCCCAGGTCGAAGTCGAAACCTGAGAATCCACCACCCTCGCCGGCGAAGAACGTGTTGAAGAAGTCACTGAAGTCGCCGTAGCCGGCGGCGCCGCCGCCTCGGCTACCTGCCTGCGCCTGGTACTGGCGGGCGAACTCCTGCTCACGCTCGATCCGCTCCCAGTCGGCGCCCAGCTGGTCGTATTTCTGGCGCTTCTTGGCATCGCTGAGGACTTCGTAGGCTTCATTGATCAGCTTGAAGCGCTCGGTAGCCTTCGGATCCTTATTGACGTCCGGGTGGTACTGACGAGCCAGCTTGCGATAGGCAGACTTGATCTCCTTCTCGCTCGCCGTCCGCGAGACGCCCAACGTCTGGTAGTAGTCCTTGAAACTCGGGGTGGCCATCTCTTACTGGCCATAGATGCCCGAAATGGGCATCCCCGAAACAGCCCTACCTGGCCTCGGAACTGCGCTGCCCGCTAGCGCGCCGGCGCTCGCACCATCGCATAGTCACGGCAGTGCTGGACGAACTTGTCGACAAGCAGGGGGTTCTGCCCGAAATGGAGATGGACGTAGCTGGCGAGAAGGTTCGGCGCGACAAAGCCCTCATAGCCAATCACGTCGTCCTCCGCATTGAGCATCTGGTAGGCGGGCTTGAGGTCGCCGTCGTGACTGATGATCCGGCTCCAGTGAAATTCGTGCCCCCGATAGAACTGACCGCGCGGCGAGAGGATGCTGTCCTCCAGGGTCAACAGCTGGCGGTACCCGAAACGATGGATCTGACCGTCCATCTCGACATCGACGGGAATCACGCCGGCCATCTCGTGGGTGTTCCCTGATTCGGTGCGAAGCGAGCGCCCGAGGTACATCAGGCCGCCGCACTCCGCATAGATCGGCATGCCTGCCCGATAGGCGCGCCAGATGG
>CAZRMD010000138.1:0-8657 GCA_964601135.1 uncultured Actinomycetes bacterium
CTGGAGACGGTTCGCGTTCGACACCTGGGACTGGTGGTTCAGATACAGGGCGACGAACACGATCGCCAGGGCAGCAATAACCAGGATGACCGCGATGATGACCAGGTTTCGCCGGTCGCGCGCCCGCTGCCGGGCGGCCGCCTCCTCGCGCTGCTGCTGGCGCAGCGCTTTTAACTCTCGCTGGGTTCGCGACATCAGGGCTTTATTGTCTCAACCGCCCCGAGAGGGCTACCCGGCCGTGACGACCACCGGGGACTGATCGGCCCCGCCGGTGATCTGCGCATTGCGGCTATTGCCCGACACGACGTTGGGATGCGGCCCGAGCGAGGCGCCGGTGATCTTCGCCGTGAACGTGATCACCAGGGTGGCCCCGTTGAAACCACCCGCGGGGACCGTGAATGGCCCCCACTGGGGGGTGGGCGATCCAGCCGCTGGATTCAAGCGTGAGCCCGCCGGCTGGCCGTTGATCGAGATGCTGTTTGTCCCCTGGTAGGTGAAGCCCTGCGGCAACGTGTCGGTCACGGTTACCCCCTGCGCGGCATCGGTGGCATCATTTTCGACCTGGATGACGTACGTGACCGTGCCGTTCTGCGTCGCGTACGGGGAGGTCGGCGCTACCGTCATCGTGATCGGGACCGTCGTGCCCTTGCCGACGGCGACCGGGGCAGCGTTGCCAATCACCTGGGGCTGAACGTCCGTAGCGCCGGTCACGCCCACCGTCAGGTTGTAGACACCAGGGCTGACTCCGGGTAGGACGCGTGCCTGGAACGTCAGGCGCAAGAGACCGGGGGCGCCGTTGCTGGCGGCGGGAATGTCCCAGGACGACCACAGCGGTAGAAGACTGTTTGCCGGTGGATCGATGGCGGCGGTCCGCACGCTATTGCCCTCGTAGCCCACCGTCGAGCTGTACAGAAACCCCGGGGCCAGGCTTACCGAGGCGACGACGCCCTTGGCCGTCGCCGACCCGGCGTTGCTCAATGAGATCAGGTAGGTCACCATGCTCCCGGTCGTCACCTGCGGACTGGTCGCCGCCGCCGTCACCGTCAGGGAAGGCCGCGGTTCCACCACGATGGGAGCGCCCTGCGCCTGCGGGATCGAGTCCAGGCTCGTGCTGGTGATCTTTACCTGGTTGACGTAGTCGCCGGGTTTGACCGCGGCCTGGACTTTGAAGCTCAAAATCAGCGCGCTGATGGTGTCGCCATTGCCGGCCGGTATGGTCCAGGTGCCCCAGGCTGGGTTGCCCTTCGCGCCAGGATCGCTGGTGGCCGTGCGGATGGCGTTGCCACCGAGCGTGGTGAACTCATAGTAGTGAAAGCCCGCGGGCAGGACGTCTTCCACGATCAGACCTCGCGCGGGGCCGGCGCCGGTGTTGCGAATGGAGATCGTGATCGCGGCAAAGGCGCCCGGCGACAGGTGGCCCTTGTGGTCCGAGCCGGTGGGGGCGTCCGTGCTCTGGCTGATGACGAGGTGCGAATCGGCCGCTGGCCCGCAGGCCACGAGTCCGAGCGGGCTCAGCAGGAGCAGGCTAACCGCGAGGCGAGCCCATCGCGTTCGGCCGCGTTCCGGCTTGTGTAAGAACGTCGTGCTGCAACTCATCCGGAAGCTTTGTGGGAACCGGGATCCCGATCTCGCCCAGCAGCCTGGCAAGCAGGCGCATCGGCATCCCAACGACGTTGTCGTAGGGCCCCCGAATGGAGTCCACCAGGCGGCGGCCTTCGCCCTGTATAGCGTAGGCGCCGGCCTTATCCTGCGCCTCGCCGCTGCGAGAATATTTTGCAATCTCGCGCGCACTGAGTTCACGCATCGTGACATGGGTGCGGGAGGTCCCCTGCACGTGCCGCCCCGATCGTCCATCGATCACGTGCACGGCCGTATACACCTGGTGCGTCCGGCCGCTTAGCGCTTGGAGAAAATCTCTCGCCTCGCGCGCGTCGCGCGGCTTGCCGAAAATCCGGCCCTCCAGCACGACTTCCGTATCCGCGCCGATGACGACCGCGTCTCGCATTCGGGCCGAGATGGCCGCAGCTTTGGCGGCCGCCGCCCAGGCCACGAACCTGAGCGCGCCGAGCTTTTGTCCCGGTCGTTCGTCGACTCCTGACGGCACGACCCGAAAGCGCAAACCCGCCCGGCGCAGGATGGCGATCCGTCTCGGTGACCCCGACGCGAGAACAAGCTCGACATTCACGCGAGCCGCCGGGGCGTCGCCCCACGCGAGTGGCGCGTCAGTGCCGGACGAGCGTTTGAGACGTTCGGCGTGCGATGCGAGCGTTTGAGGCGTTTGGAGGGGGTCTTCAGAGTCGAAGCATCCGCAGCACCAGCGCGGGCGCGATCCCGAAGGCGATTGACAACGCCGGCTCCATCCAGCGCACCCTCCCATGGGGCCGCTCGGGCGCAGCAGCAAGCGCATTGCCGTCGAGCAGCGGAGCCAGCTGCAGCGCCGCCAGCAGGAGCGCGGCCAGCAATCCAAGAGCAAGCGACGCCTGCAATGCGGCAATCACCGTCACCGTGCCCCCGGCGAAGGTCAGTGACCCGGGCCAGTTCGACCGGGCCCAGGTGAGGAGGCCCTGGGTGAATCCTGAGACGTGTGCGCCGCGATCATCGAGCCGGACGATCGCGAGATCGGTCATGAGCAAGGCTGCGCCCAGCGCCCCAAGGCCCGGGGCATCTCGTGCGCTCAGTGCGAGTAGCAGCAGCGCCGCGATCAGCTGGTCGCCGATGATCACATTCGGGGTTGCGACGCGCCGGAGATGCAGGATGACGGCCCTGCTCACGAGCAACAATGCGCCCACGGCCGCGATCCACTGGAATCGGGTGAGATTCCCGGGGCTCAATGACGCGACGCTGGCCAGCACGAGAAATCCAACAGCAGGAAGGGCAAGCACCCGCAGCATGCCGGCGCGCGCGGCATCGATCATCACGACCAGGCCCACAGCCAGCGCGACGGTCGCTAGGCGCGCGCTCCAGGCTGGCGACGCCAGCGGCGGCAACACTTGAACCGCGGCCAGCGCCCCGACCGCGACCCATGCCGGACGTTCTCCCGTCTTGTTCAGCCCGGTCGCCGAGGCAGCCAGGGCGGCGATCGCTGACCAGCGGAGACTGGGGGCAGCGGCGATCAGCGCCACGACGCCGATCAAACCGACCCATTCGCTGCCCTGCGGCGCGCGGATCGCGCCGGCAAGGAGCAGCACCGCCGCACCCAGAAGGATTGGCCCGCCGAGACTGATGGACAGATCCTGGAAGGCTGGCCGAGGCAGGACCACGCCGGTCGCGGCAACGACCGCGGCGATCGCCGCCGCCGCCAGCATCAGCGAGCTCAGCAATAAGCGCCATGGTGCGGGCATCGGGCCCCTTTCGGCCAGTGCCGGGAGAAGAGCGGTCCCCCCGACTGCCGCGGCCGTGACGACGCCGGCGGGAACAGCCGCGAGCAGCAGCGCCCCAGCCGCCGCCACCATCAGGACCTGACCCTGGACGCGCTCACCGGCGTCGATTGGACTAACCATCCAGGCGGTGCCGATAGCGCCCAGGAACCAGGGCACCACATTGAGCAAGAGCGGATTCTCGCCAAACGGCAGCCGCGAGGCGAGAAAGAGGGCGAGCACCATCAAGCCGGCCACGGTAATGGCTCGGCGGGTCAAGCCCTCAAACGTCGACGGGACCCGATCGGCAGCCTGCCCGACGATCAGGCTGGCCACAAGTGGACCCAGTAACCAGAGCGTGGCGCCGGGATCGACGAGCAAGGCGACGGACCACGCCGCTCCAGCCAGCATGACGATGGTGGCGGCGCGTCGGCGCCAGCCGGCGCTGCCATATGCGCCAAGCGCGCCGAGGATAAAAACAACAACCGGGAAATCGACGATCACTGGCGCAGACTGGCGATGCCGATGACGATGACCAGTCCGATCCAGGGGACGTACTGCGTCCACCCGGGAAACGCGGGCAAGGGGCGGCCTGCAGGGAGCCTGAACCAGTGTCGAGCTCGAGCTGGTAGCTCCAGCGGCATCAGCTTGCTCTCTGGACCGATCAGCCATCCGAGGAGGCCAAGCGCAATAAGGGCCATGAGCGATACGACGAGGGCGGGCCAGATCCCGAACGCCGTCGTCAGCCCGAGGGGGCTGGCACTGACCGTGCCGCGGGGAACGAGCCGAACGGTCGATGCGGCCGGAATCACGAGTGGATTCATGGCCAGGATGGGAAACGCCGCGATGACGAGCAGCGCGGCCGCCCAGATGGCGCTCGCGTTGACGGCCCACGATCGCGGCACGCGCGTCAATCGCAAGCCCGCGATCGCGCACACCAGCACCGACAGGCCGACCGGGATCACGCCCGCCAGCAAGCCGGCGGCGTTGAGTCCCAGTCCTGCCAACCACACCCCAACGAAGGCGACGGTCCCCGGCAGCGCCGTCAGGAGCACCAGCGTCAGCGGCTCGCCCCGGCCGCTGGCCAATCCGGCGACCGGGATCAACAGCAGCCACAACCAGGTGCAGGCGATCGTCAGCAGCGGCTCGCTACCGGATGAAAGCGCCAGCGCGATCGCAGCTTGCGCCGCAACGAGTAAGGCCGTCGCCTCGGAGATCGTCCGTGCCCACACCGCCGCGCCGCCGAGGACGATGGCCGCCAGCGCGGCGCCTCCGAACAGGACAACGGCACTCGGCCGGTCCGGAAGCCGCCCGCCCATCAGCGCCAGGATGCGCAGGAGAACATACGCGGCGGGCGCGAGCCACGCGATGGCCGGCCCAAACGACACGGACGCCCGGCCCGCACCCAGGGCCAGCGCGGCCAGGCGTACGAGAACAGGGATCAACATGAGCGAGAAGCTGGCCAGCCCAAACGTGTCGGACGGAACGCCGGAAAACGAGCTGGTGCCCACGGACTGAATCGCACCCGCGGCAGCCAGCAGGAGGCCAACATCGCCGAACTGCAGCGCGAGGCGAATCGCCCGCCGGCGGCGCGCCGTTTCATCGAGGGCGCCGCTCCACGCGAGCGTCAAGACCTGCAGCAAGATATAGAGCAATAGCAAGTTCCCGGCCATGATCACGGCACAGACGGCCGCGCCGGTGAGCAGCCAGCCCATCCATGGGTTACGACGATCGGCGCGATCCTGCAGTCGGACGAGCATCAGCAGCGCCGCGGTCCCCAGCGTGACGGCGATGAAGGCCAATGACAGCCCGTCGAGCCGGATCACCAGATCGGCAAATGGAAACGTCGTCAGGTAGGGCACGTCGACGTGCTCACCGGGCGCGAGGCGCAGCAGCTCGATCAGCGCGATGATCGCGGCGGCTGCCGTCGCGGTCACGGCGACCCAGCCGTTCTCAGCGCGCCGCAGACGCAGGCGAACGAGGGCCGCGCCGGCCAACAGGACGACAAGCGGCAGTAACGCCTGAACGGCGAGCGGCACTAGCTAGGCGCGATGGCCAGGACTAACGTGCGATGCGTGGGGTCGGGACCGTCCCCTGCAGCGGGACTTCTTCGGCGCAGTAGGGGCATACACTCCAGCCCAGCTTCAACTGCTTGTTGCACCGTGGGCAGAGTTTACTGAACTGCGTTTTGCAGTGCGGGCAGAGCACGTATTGCGAATCGATCGGCTCACCGCAGCTGGGACATGGCCGTAGTTCCCGGGCGGGCCCACCCGGCTCGGCCAGCGCCTGGGTCTCCAGTTCGAGCGCGCGACGCTCGGCCATGGTGAGTGGCGGCCGGATGATCATATAGATGAACAGCCCGAAGATCGGCAGCACCAGCGACAGGCCGGTGGCAAAGACGTGAAACAGAACGCTGTTCGATCGCTCACGGGCGTCGCGAAACGCCCAGTACGACAGACTCAGCCAAAAAGCCAGTAAATAAAACACGACGATATACAGCAGCGGCTTCAGCGACGTTAGGTTGGGCAATGCGCCTCCTGGGTCAAGAGTTCTCCGCTACCTTACCCTACTTCGGGGTTTTCGCCCAAGAGGCCCCCTAGCCGCTCGGCCGCCTGCTGCGCTTCGTGCAGGCGGGCCCGCTCGCGCTCGACGACGGCTCTGGGCGCCTTGCGAGTGAACTCGGGATTATTGAGTTTGACTTCCAGGAACTCGATTTCCTGCCTTTTCTTGTGCAGTTCGGCCTGCAGTCGTTGGCTCTCCGGCCCGCCGTCTACTCGGAGGCCCAGACGGACGGTCGTCGGGCCGACCACGACGACCGCCTGTGGCATTCCCTCGGGCAGGCTCCCATTGAGTTCGAGCTGGGCGAGCGTGGCCAGATAGCGGCGGCCGACCTGATCCATGAGTAGTGGCCGGGGCGAGGTGATCTCGGCCGGCTGGCGCCGCGCCCGCGGATCGGCCGAGTGTCGTACATTGCGAACCGCCCGGACGACCTCGAGCAGATGCGCCATTTCTTCCATCAAGCGCGAATCTTCAATCGTTTCATCGGGCACCGGCCATTCGGCATACATGATGGTCTCTCCATCGTGCGGGAGGCGCTGCCAGAGCTCTTCACTCACGAACGGCATGATCGGATGCAGCAAGCGGAGGGTCGTTTCCAGGACATGGGTCGCGACCGCGAGCGCCGTCTGATCCGGCCGAGGCTTGATCAGTTCCAGGTAGTCATCGGCGAACTCGTGCCAGGCGAACTCGTACAGCGCGTCGATCGCCGGCCCAAACTCGAAACGTTCGAGCGCGTTCGTCACCAGCCGGGTCACCGCGCTCAGCCGTCCCAGGATCCAGGTATCGGCGGGCTCGAGCGTCGCCTCGTCGATGGGCAGCGGCGGCGACCCTTCCGGCAGCTTGGAGACCAGCAGCCGGGTCGCGTTCCAGAGTTTGTTCGCGAATAGCTGGTAGGACTTGATTTTTTCTTCCGAGAAACGAATATCCTGGCCACTCGTGCCAAAGAACGCTGTCCACGCCCGGGTGGCATCAGCGCCGTAGCGGTCGATCATGTTGAGCGGATCCACGCCGGTGCCCAGCGATTTGCTCATGCGACGACCATCCGCGGCCATCACGGTTCCGTGAAGGAGCACGTCCGAAAAGGGAACGATGTTCAGGAAATGCAGCGACATGAACACCATGCGCGCGACCCAGAGGTACAGAATGTCCCGTCCGGTATCAAGCACCTGCGTCGGATAGAAACGACGAAGATCTTCGCTGTCCTCGGGCCAGCCCAACGTGACGAACGGCCACAGCGATGACGAGAACCAGGTATCGAGGACGTCTGGGTCCTGCGTCAGCTGTTGGTTGCCGCACTGCTCGCACTGGGCCGGATCTTTGAGATAAGCGACGGCATGGCCGTTGCCACAGGTCCACACCGGAATCCGATGGCCGAGCCAGAGCTGACGCGAGATATTCCAGTCGCGGATATTCCGCATCCAGCGCAGGTAGGGCTCGCGCCAGCGCTCCGGATGGAATCGCAGCTCGTCCATTTCCGCCACGCCGATCGCCGGGCCGGCCAGGGGCTTCATCTTCACCCACCATTGATCGGTGACCAGCGGCTCGATGACGGCGCCGTCGCGGTCGCAATGGCCGACGTTATGCCGGTAGGGCTCGATTTTCTGCAACGCATTCTCGGCGCGCAGCATCTCGACGATCCGGGTGCGCGCCTTCGGGACCGGCAAGCCGTCCAATTCGGGGACGGTGGGAATGTTCATCCGACCATCGAGATGGAGGATGTTGAGAATCGGCAGCTGGTGCCGCTCGCCGATTTCGTAGTCGGTCGCATCGTGCCCAGGCGTGACTTTCACGGCGCCGGTGCCAAAGTCCAGTTCAACGGCCTGATCGGCGACGATGGGCACCCGCCGGTGAACGATCGGCAGGATGACGGATTTGCCCACCAGGTCTTTGTAGCGCCGATCATCGGGATGAACGGCGACGGCGGTGTCTCCGACCATCGTCTCGGGCCGCGCGGTTGCGACCGAGATCACCCCGCCACCTTCGATTGGGTAGTCAAGATAGTACAGTTCGTCGTCGGTCTCTTCGTACTCGACTTCGAGGTCCGAAATCGAGCTCTGGTCGCGCGGACACCAGTTGACGATGCGCGGTCCGCGATAGATCAGCCCTTCTTTCCACAGCCGCACGAACACATACCGAATCGCTTCGACGTACGTCGGATCCATCGTGAATCGATTACGCGACCAGTCGGCACTGAATCCGAGTCGCCGCATCTGCCCGAGAATCGTCTGGCCGGTCGTGGCGTACCAGTCTTTCACTAACGTGTCCCACGCCTCGCGGCCGATTTTCTCTTTACTTGTGCCCTTCTTCGCCAGCTGTTTCTCGAGCACGTTCTGGGTCGCGATCGCCGCGTGGTCGGTACCCGGGACCCAAAGCGCCGAATCGCCGAGCATCCGATGCCAGCGGATCAGCACGTCCTGCAGCGTGTACATGGCGTGGCCCATGTGCAGCTCGCCGGTGATGTTCGGCGGCGGCATCGAGATCGTGAAGGTCTTGCCGGTCAGGCTCTCGCGCGGTTTGAAGTACCCGCCCTGTTCCCACAGGTCATACCAGCGCTGCTCCACGGTCTTGGGGTCATACCGCGTCTCCATCGTTGGCACAGTTTAGGTCTTACAGCGAGGCGAGCCGGGTCCGCCTCGCGATCAGGCCGATCGTGCGTGTGGCAGGACTTTCAGCGCCGGCGGCGCCGTCACCCAGCGCTCATCTTTGCGCGTCAATGTCCAGCCCTCTTCGTGGACTTTCCGA
>CAZRMD010000139.1:0-4797 GCA_964601135.1 uncultured Actinomycetes bacterium
GGGTTTCCTCTGCGCCGTGAGCGGATTTTTCCCGCAGCGGAAAGCTGGCGGTCCGTCATCATTGGTCAAGGCGGCGCCTCCTTCTGAAGGTTTTGGGCACCAACAGAATGGCGCCGCCGCTTGCTACCTGGAAGAGCCTCCAGGTGTCGCGTCTACTCGGGGAGAGGGCACTCTAGGCCACAAAGGCCGTTTCAGGCGACGCGGGAGTACTCGCTGATCAGGCCGTGGAGCCGTTGCCGACAAACGATCGGACCCTGACTCGGCATCGCTTGGCGATCGGGCGGTCGAAGCGCCAGGGCGCGGTGCGGCCGGGCTCGGTTGTAGTGCTCGAAGTACTCGCACAGCACCCGGAGCGGGTGGCGCTCGCCGAGGATGATCAGCCAGTCCGGGCCCTTTGTTCGTACGGAACCCCACAGGCGCTCGCAGGCGTTGGCGCGGGGTATTCGAACAGCGTGCGAAATGACCTTGATGCCGATGGCTCGCAAGACGGCATCGCCCGCCGGCAGCGGCTCATCGACGTCTTCGCCGAGAACATCGAGGAATGGGTGGAGCACTCCATGCCACTGTCAGGCTCGTTCAGCCAAAGGTGATCAGCTGACGGACGGCTTCGCCCTTCGCCAGCGCCTCGAACCCCTCGTTCACCCTCTCTAGCTCGATGCTGCCGCTGAATAGTAGGTCGACAGGCAGACGACCCGCTTTGTAAAGGCCGAGCAGTCGCGGGATATCCCGTCGGGGGACCGCGGATCCCATGTACGAGCCGAGGATCTGGCGCTCCTCGCCGACTATGCTGACGGCCGGCACGCTCAACTCCTGGGTCGGGTGGGGCAGTCCGATCGCGACCGTTTTGCCTCCTCGCCGCGTCGCCGAGTAGGCAGCCCTCATCGCCGCAGCGTGGCCCGCTGCTTCGAAGGCGTAGGCTGCGCCTCCGCCCGTGATCTCGCGGACGGCATCGACTGCGGCATCCCCAGCCTGGACCGTGTGCGTCGCCCCCAGCTTCCGGGCCAGGCCGAGCTTGTCTTCCAGCAGGTCCACCGCAACGACGGGATAGCAGCCGGCCAGGGCGGCGCCCATGACGGCGGACAACCCAACGCCTCCGAGCCCGAAGACCGCGGCCGGAAACCCGGGTTCGGCACGGGCGGTGTTGATCACGGCTCCAACGCCGGTCACGACAGCACAGCCGAAGAGCGCCGCCCGCTCCAAAGGAACGTCGGGATCGATTTTGACGAGCGAATGCTCGGAGGCGACGGTGTACTCGGAGAAGGCCGAAACCCCGAGGTGGTGGTGAATGCCGGCCGGCCAGCGCGTCTGACCAGACAGCAAGGTACCGGCCTGGTTGCTGCTCGCGCCGGCGGTGCAGAGGGCCGGCTGGCCCGATTGGCAGTTGACGCAGTTGCCACACGTCGGCACGAAACTGAAGACGACGTGGTCTCCGACTCGAAGCCCGGCCACGTCAGCGCCCAGCGCCGCGACCACGCCCGCAGCCTCATGCCCGAGCACCATGGGGAGCGGGCGCGGCCGGGAGCCGTCGATGACGGAAAGGTCGGAGTGGCAGAGGCCGGCGGCGGCCACGCGGACTAGGACCTCGCCCGGGCCTGGTTCTTCCAGCTGTAGCGCTTCGAGGGATAGCGGGTGGGTGTTGGCGTATGGGCGCGGTTCGCCCATGCGACGCAGGACGGCCGCGCGAGTTTTGACCGCCATCAGCTTAGAAAGGTGACCACCCACCCCATGGCAGTCGATTCCCAGGGCAGCTGTAGATGGTTGTCCGTGCCGATCCAAGTGCTGTATCCGATGACCGGAAGGCCCGTCGTCAGCTGGCAGCTCGCCGTGAAGACGGTGCCGTCGCTCGGTCCGGTGTCCTCGTTGTACCAGTTCGGGATGTTGGCAGCCCCGCCGCACAAAAGGTCTACCGTCACACTCGATGGCACCCCAGCGTTCTGGAGCGCCGACACCAACGATCCCTGGTTGACGGCATAGTGCGCTCCGTAACTGCTCGAATAAAGACCGGTGCCGCCGTAATACGTGACGCTCGCATCGGGTGCAGCACTCTCGATTGCATAGACGCCGTCCCAGCGCGCCGTCATCTGGCGCAGCCCGGGGTAGTAGTCACCGCTCGAGGTGCTGTAGATGGTCAGCTCGGGGTGGGAGTCGAGAACCCCGTAGCACGTCGCGGTCAATGAAGCTGCGCCGCCCAGCACCTTGCCGCCGCACTCAGGGTAGATCCAGGCGTCAGGATTGGTGCCGTGCCGGAAGGCCCAGTCATAGCCGCCGTTGAGGCCCGCAATCTCGACCAGGCGCCGGACGTCGCCCTGGTAGGCGGTGCCCCAGTTCTGCCGTAGGCCCGACACATACATTCTCGACGCGAACGTTCCTTTGCTCCAAGAGACGATGTCCACCTTGGGCGCGGCCGTCCTCGACTTGATGACCTGGATCGCGTCCGCAATCTGCTGCGACCACTCGTAGTTGTCGCCGACCGCGTCCGGGAAGCTGATCGCGAAGACCCGATAGTTACGGCTGCTGAGGTATTGCATCAGGCCGGTCGTCGGGCAGGTGCTGGCGCCGCAGCCGAGCGGGCTGGCCGATGGGTTCGCCCAAGACCAATCGGCGTTCTCAAAGGCACCATGGACGAGCAGTACCGGATAGGTGCCGGTGTTCGTGTTCCAGTTCGAGCCGTAGAAGAGCAGGAAATGACTGGCCGTCGGCTCCGCGGTTCCAAAGAAAGTTTGCTCCTGCCCTTTCTGGTCGAGCCGGCCGTCAGCGAGATACTGGGTCGCTGTAAAGCCTGGCGTTGAATCGTTCCAGCGCTCTGCCTGCGCCCAGCCGTTCTGGGGCGACGTGAAGGTCGCCTCCAGCGTCAGAGTCGATGCGACGACGGGGGTTGCTGTACCCGCGCTGGCGGCGCCCAGGGCGAGGGCGGCCGCCACCACCAGGGTTTGGACGCGCCGCATCAAACCGCCGTCGCGGTAGCGGTTGATGCCAGCACCCGCGCCAGCTCCTGGCTGAACTTGTCCCGCTCCTCGATGAAGGTCGTGTGCGCGCTCTCCTCGAACACGACCATCTCGCCACGGGGAACGCGGTTCAGGGTCCACTCCGCCCAGCGGATGTCGCAGGTTGCGTCGTGGCGCCCGTGGAAGAAATAGACCGGAATCTGGACGCGTTCCAGACCGTCGCGCAGATCCTCGTCGACGATTGCTTTGAAGCAGTAGTAGCCGGCGTGCGTGGGCATCTGCAGCGAGATCTCGTAGAAGTAGTTGGCTGTGTTGCGCCACTTCTCGAGGTCTTTGAAGCACGCGTCGTAGAGCCCCTTCCGGGCGTCGGGTGAATTGGTTCGCTCTGCCTCCAGGAGGGCAGGCATCACCTCCGCCGGCATTCCGAAGGGCTGCTCCGGCTCCTGGCTGAAGCGCGGGCCAACCGTGCCGACGAGAACGAGACGGCCGATGCGGTCGCCAACGTCGCGGACGTACTTGAGAGCGATCGCACCACCCATTGACCAACCGACGAGAGTGACGTCCTCGAGTCCGAGCTTGGTCAGGATCGCCCGCAGGTCGCGGCCATGCTCGTCGTAGTCGTAGGCAGAGAAGGGCGAGTTGGACCGGCCGTGGCCGCGGAGGTCAACGGTGATGCAGCGGTAGCGGTCGGCCAGGTCCATGACCTGGTAGTTCCAGTTCTCGCTGGAGCCTCCCCAGCCGTGCAGGAAGACGATGGCAGCTCCTCTTCCTCGGTCCTGATAGAAGAGGTTCACGCCGGTTTCAGTCTCGATGTAAGGCATTTCCAACTCCTCCGTATTGGACTTGACGCACGAAATCGAGGACCAGCCGGTTGTACCGCCGCGGTCGCTCAAGGCAGGCGAGATGTCCCGCGCCCTCGAGGGGGATGAGCCGGCCGCGAGCGAATCGCCTGGCGAGGGGCGCGGCGTTGGCAAAGGGGACGATTCGGTCGCAGGTTCCGTGCAGCACGAGGACGGGGACATCGGGCAGGGGTCCCGCCAGGCCCTTGGCAAGGAAGCCCTCGCAGGCGGCGAACTGGCGGCGCCAGGCGAACGCCGGTGTGGGGTGTTCGAGCCGTGCTGCCAGTACCCGCTCGAATTCGGCGGGGTTGGCTTCCACCCAGCCATCAGCAAAGGCCAGCGGCATCGTCCTCCGCGCGAACTCCTCCGGGGACGTTGCGGCCGCCGCGTCCCAGGAGGCCACAGTGTCGGGCGGCACGCCGGCTGCTTCTTTGCCGCCGGCGCTGGTCGCGTACAGCACCATGGACCGAATCGCCTCCGGGTGGTCCATCGCGAGCATCAGCGCGATGTAGCCGCCCATCGAGAAGCCCAGCACGTGAGCCGGGACCGTCCCCGTGGCACGCAGCACGCAGAGAGCGTCCTCGGCCAGGCGCTCGATCGAGTAGGGCTGGTCGGGTTTATCAGAGCGCCCTGCGCCGCGGTTGTCGAAGCTGATGACGCGCAAGTGGCGAGACAGATGCGCGACCTGTTTCTGCCAGCCCCAAGTGGCGTAGCCGAGTCCCTGGATGAGAAGGAGCGGCTCCCCGGTTCCGGTGTCTTCTACATAGAGCCGAACACCGTCATCCGTAACCACCCACCTCCCGGGCATCGGCGGGGAGGCTACGGATAACCCGTTCCAGCTCCGTTACAGGTTCGTCACGACAGCAGTGCAATCAGCTCCGGGGCCGGTTCCAGGCCCAGGTCTTGCAGCAGCCGCTGCCGGCACTCTTCGAAGGCTCTTCTCGCGCCCGCCATGTCGCCGCCTGCGATCAGCGCCTGAACGAGCAGGCGGTAGGCCCTCTCGTGGTACGGGT
>CAZRMD010000139.1:4807-8623 GCA_964601135.1 uncultured Actinomycetes bacterium
CTGGCAATCTCGGCAGCCTCTGTCCAGCGACCCCTCTTGAGGAGGACGGGACCGGTTTCGAGGGCGATCGAGGTCGCCTCCCTTTGCAGCCTCAGGTGCCGTTCCTCCACCGCACCCAGATGGTGTCCTTCGACGAGAAACGGGCCGCTGAAAAGCTCGAGCGCCGCCAATGCGAGATCGAGCCGCGCCTGGGAACCGGCTTCACGCTTGAGCTGGTGCACAGCCGCCTGAAACCGGTCGGCGTCGACTTCGACGCTCTCGTCAAGCCAAATCCGTTCGGCTGATGAATGGACGAAGCGGGTGTCCGAGCGAGGGGTGCGCCCGGGTTCGAGCACGGCCTGCAGAGCGTGTAGGGCCACGCGCAAGCGGATAGAGCCGCTCTGGCGGTCGCAGTGGGGCCAGAGAGCTTCGATCGCCTCATCACGACTCAGGGAACGATGGTCCCGTGAACAGAGCAGCCAGAGCAGCTCCCTGGCTTTGCGGCGCCCCCAGCCCTGTTCACCCAGCGGCCGGCCGCCGCCCCTGACCTCGAAGTGTCCGAGGGTCCTGATCTCGAGGCCGGGAGCCGTCGCTCGCGGCCGGGGAAGGGGGCTTTCCAGCGAGCCCTGGCGCTCGGCTGGCGACAGACCAAGCCAGGGTGAGGCCAGCAGGGCTCGCTCGAGATCATGGGTCTTCGCAATTGCGAGGGCGGACGCGATTGCCTGGTGTCCATCGGCATCGTGTCCCTGGCGCAGCCACAAGTGGCCGAGCCAGGCCGATGCGAGCATGCGTACGTACAGCTCTCCGGAACCAGAGCACCAGCTGAGCGCGTCGCGCAACCGGTTCTCAGCGCCGGCATCCGAGGTGCGTACAGCGGCCCCACCGAGGGCCAGTAGAGTCACTGCGGCCAGGTAGGTGTCGCCTGAAGCATGGAGGATTTCGAGCGCCTCCTCTGCGCACGCTCGTGCCCGCCGGATGTCTCGACGCATGCCCCACGCCACCACGCTGCCGATCAGCGACTCCGCTCGAAAGCGGGGGACGGAGATCTCCTCGGCCAGCTCGAGGGCCTCCTCATAGATCACCAGCGCGCGCTCCGGTTCGGGGCTGTCTCCGGTCAGATAGGCGTGCCCGAGACGGCTGGTCGATACGCAGGTGATGATCGGCGAGCCGAGCGCGCGCCCCCGCTCGATGCCCGCTCGCGCATGCCGGCGGGCGGAATCCGCATCACCGAGCAGCCCGTCGATCCACGCCAGCATCGCCTCTCGCTCTCGATGTGAACGCGGCGTGCGTGCCTCCGAGCGATCTTCCGACGCGAACGCCATCCGGGCCTGCATGAGATCGCCGCGCCGGACGAGGAGGCGTGGGTCGAGCCGCTCATCGTCCACGCGTTTTGTCAGCGACTCGTGGAGGCGCTGACACCGATCCAGGCGGCCTTCGTTGAGCCGGTTCTCGGCCAGCATCTGGAACCACCTCAGCCGGCGCTCCGGATCCATCTGCCTAAGGCGACGACCGAGCGCGACCAGGAGCGGCGTCGCCCGCGCCGGCTGGACGGTGTCCAGATAGCCCGCGACCGCTTCGGCCTTGGCGTCAAACCATCCTGCCGCGTCGCCTGCCATATCGAAAAGCCGCGCTGCCGCCACGGCGTCCTGCTGCGAGCGTTCGAAACGGCTGATCAGGCGGTGGGCACGGCTTGAGAAGAGCCGCAGCTGCGGGTGCACATCACGAACCGACGCCGGCAACGCAGCGAGCCACTCAAGGAACGTGATGTAGCGACCTGAGAACACCAGCCCGGGAGCCAGGCATTCCAGGTCCGCCGCCGCTTCCTCGTACTCCCCTGCTTCGAAGGCGTGCTGAAGCGCATCTTCGAGACTTGCTTGTCGTCGATGCAGCCGCGCGGCCAGCCGATGATTTGCGGCACGCCGGTCCGCCGAGGTCTGCCGGAGGATGGCCTCTCGGAGCAGATGGTGGAAGCGATAGCGCCCGCGGCCATCGCTTGAGCAGAAGAGACCAGAACGGGTGACCCGCTCCAGCAGGCCGATGCAGTCCCGCCCGTCCATCATGAAAATGCAGTCGTCGAGGTCGAAGTCCGTTAGGCACGCCATCTGCTCCAGGAAGCGCCGCACATTCGATGGCTGGTCCGCCAGGACCTCGGCCGTCAGATACTCAAAGATCGCCTCCCTGCCCTCAGGCAGCTGACTGACCAGCGATTCCATCGACTCTCGCGTGCCCACCAGCCGCTGTCCGATCAATTCTGTGGCGATCGGCCAGCCTTCGGTTTCTTCCGTCAGAAAATCGCATTGGGCGGGGGTAAGACCCAGATCGAAGCGAGAGAGAAGAAAAGTGCCGAGCTCGTCGGACGTGAAGGCGAGGTCAGCTTGATTCACCAGAAGGAGACGTCCCTGCCCACGCCAGCGCATCATCGCCTCGAGCCCAGGGCGCTCGCGGGCGGTCAGGATGATCCCTAGCGAACGCGGACCGGACTCGATTAGCCGCGCCAGGACAGCTCCGACGTCGGGTGAGTCGACCAGGTGGAAGTCGTCGAGCACGACCACCCCGCGCAAGCGGAGGTAGTGGTCCAATGCGTCGACCGCGGCGTCTACCGCGTCGGGCCATGCGGCGCTTGCTCCGCCCGGCTGCTCGAGCAGGCGACGGGCGGAAGCCACCTCCGGGCAGAGAGCTTCGAGTGCGGCTAGCAGATGGACGAGGAAGACCTGGACGTCGCGGTCGGCCGCGGTGAGCCCGTACCAGGAGGCTGGGTGGCCAGCAGCCAAGGTAGTGGCAAAGACCGTCTTTCCGTAACCCGCCGGAGCTTCTAACAGCGTAACGGGGTAGCGCCCTGCCCTCTCGGCCATGGTGCTGAGACGCGGCCGATCGGTTACTCCCTCGGGAAGTCGTGGAGCACGTAGACGGGTTCGATCAATCGCTGCCCCCACGGCCCAGGATCATAGGTCTGAGCCTCGCTCGCGGCCAAGTTCAACCGAGCGTTCATGTCCCCTCAGACGCGCCCTGGCACCTGATCCGCATTGAGAAGATCGACCCATGGGTGCCCGAGGCCGACCCGCAAAACAGCGTGGTTATTGACCCGCTACCGGAACAATCCGGCCAATCCCGAAGGATCAGAAATCATTGCGCTCTAGAGGACTTCAAGCACTCTTATCGACAGCAAGCGGGTGGCTGTCATTGGCTGTCGGCTGGAGCATGCGGCCGAGCCGATGTACGATGGTGAACGGCAGCGGACGGGGGAAGACTGGGCTCAGACCGTTTTCTGCACCGTTTGTTTTGAAGTTTCAGTTGGATTCGTCTGCCGACGTCCGCGGACTTCCGTCTAGATTCGAACGGCGGCCCGGTTTGCACGGGTAGCGTCCGCTGACGTCCAACGGTATCCATGCGGTTGGCTGTCATCGTGGCTGTCGTTGCTGGTTCTCACATGTGCGAGCAGCCGCTCGACGAACACGGGGTTCGGTCCTCTCAACACCAGCGCCAAAGCCCCCAGCAGTCCGGCATCCTCGCCAAAAGCCGCTGGAACAATGCGCGGATCCGCCTGTGCCGAGAAGGCGCCACAATGCCGCATCGAGTCGCGAACAGAGTTCAGTACGAGGTCGCCAGCCTGCCCGAGCGCACCCCCGATCACTACTACCTGGGGATCGAGGACGTGACAGAGGTCGGCGAGCGCCAGGCCGAGGTGATAGCCGGCGTCGGAGAGCGCGCGTCGGCACACAGGATCACCATCGGTAGCCAGCCGTAGGACGGTGTCGAAATCAGCTTGGGAGCGAATCTGAGTGACCTGCCTGACGATGGCCGGCCCTCCGGCCACCGTCTCCAGGCATCCGCGGTTAC
>CAZRMD010000140.1:0-8562 GCA_964601135.1 uncultured Actinomycetes bacterium
AGAACGGCTCAAGTGGTACCTGGGCCTCGGCATCCGCCGGGATCACCTGCGGCTGCGCGCCCACGGCAAAGATGAGCTCGCTCACTATGCGCGCGGCGCCTTCGATGTCGAGTATGAATTTCCCTTTGGCTGGTCAGAGCTGGAGGGGATCGCCGCCCGTGGCGACTTCGACCTCGCCGCGCATCAGAAGGCCTCGGGCAAAGACCTGTCGTACTTCGACGATATCCATCGCGAGCGTTACCTGCCGCACGTGGTCGAGCCGTCCGCCGGCGTCGACCGCACCATGCTGACGCTGATGATCGATGCCTATCATGAAGAAGAAGTTCGCGGCGAACAACGCGTCGTTCTCAAATTCCACCATTCGATGGCGCCCATCCAGGTGGCGATCCTTCCGCTGTCGCGCAAAGAGCCGCTCACGGCCCTGGCCGCGAAGATCGAGCACGAGCTGCGGCCACACTTCCGAACCGAGTACGACGACACCCAGTCGATTGGCAAACGCTATCGCCGCCAGGACGAGATTGGCACGCCGTTCGCGGTGACCATCGACTTCGAGACCATCAACGACAACGCCGTGACCATTCGCTCCCGCGACGAAATGACGCAGGATCGAGTACCGATTGCCGAGTTGCGCCAGGCGCTCGCCAGCCGACTAGAGCATCCCTAGTTCCAGGGAAAATGGCTGCGGTCTACTAAGTCGGCGACCGATCTACGAGATCAGTCGAACCTGACATCGCAGCCCTCGGGCTTTGCTCAAGCCGGCGTCACGCGTAAGAAGCCGAGCATCGAGCTCTTCAGCCAGGGCAACGTACGCCGCGTCGTATGGCGTCAACGCCTCACGAAGCTGCCAGACTCGCGGCATCAACGGCATATGCGAGTGCCTTCGAACTGGAAAGGCCGCGAGACGACGCAGGATCTCGGCGGCGTCTCGGAGGGCAATTCTCTTCGCAGCAACGAGCCGCCGGCAGCCAGCCGCCACCTCGAGATCGAGAAGTTCCGGAGCTGCGAGCGGCCCCTCGGCTCCACCCACTGCTTCAACTGCCGAAGTGCTACCGCCGAGGAGTGCATCGAGGAGCAGGCTGGCGTCGACGACGGTCAGTGGCTTTCGCGCTCCTCCCTGATGATCCTGACGATCTCATCTGGGCGCAGCTCGGGAGCGATGCGAGGCCACTTCCTCAACAGCTGGCCCGCCGTATGCGTCGGCTCGAGCTCGAGCACGCCGTCGCGCACGCGAATGCGCACGCTGTCGCCCTCCCTAATCCCAGCCTGGGCAAGGATTTCGGCAGGAAGCGTCAAACCGATCGAGTTTCCGATCCGGAGGACTTTCCGTTCGATCATTTGGCCATATTATAACACGCGTTATAACTCGCCGAGAATCCGGCGGGCGCGCGTCTTCGAGCGCGCGGCGACTGCCCGATCGGGCGAGGCGATTGCCCGACAAGGCAGCAACCCATGCCTAGCCTCCCGTCCGCCGAGTCCTTGTTCGCAGCGAGTGCTGCCCGGACACTGTCTGCGTGGGTTTTCCCCGCCGCACGCCGGCACGCCTGCCGATTCGCCGTGTTCTGATTGGCCTGCTCGCCGCTGGGATGGCCTTGCCGGCCACCGCTTTATCGTCCACGTCGGCCGCCGCGATTTCATCGACGCAGGCGGTCGTCCCACCACCAACGCCCCCCGTCAGCCTGGTTTCATCATCCTCCTGGACGGAACCATTTCCGGGCGGTGCGACGGGCCTGCATATCGTCGGTCAGGTGCAGAACACCACGCCTGCGGCATTCGGCAATGCCGGGATCAACGTCAGCTGGGTGCGGATCAACATCAGTCTCAACGACGCCACCCTGCACGATAGTTCCTATACCTACGCAACCGTCGGCGTCCTCGGTCCGAATGAGGTTTCCCCCTTCGAGCTCGACCTGGTGCCGGAGCCGGCCGGCTACTCCGGCTACTCGATCGGCGCCATCACCTACACGCCGGCGATTGGGCAGCCGTACCACAGCCAGCTCACGGCTCAGCTCACGTCGCCGAGCACAGCCTGCCCTCAGGGCGGCGTTTCCGGGGAAGTCTGCGGAACCGTCACCAACACCGGTCTCAACCCGGTTGAGAACGTGCTCGCCATCCTGACCTACATGAACGGCCCGACCACGGTCGCGCAAGAGCATCCGCTGGTGCTGAACGCCGCCGGCGGGACCACCCTCAACCACAACGACACCGGATCGTTTGATGTCCTGCTCAGTCCGGGTGAGCCGGTCGGCACGGGTTCGCCGCTGATCCTCGCCGAGCCGATGTATCCGCTGGACATCAATCCCGACCACCTCGACTTCGGTCCTGTCAACACCGGAAAGTCCGGGCAGCTCGTGGTGACCGTGGCGAACACCGGTAGTTTGACCGTCACCTTCAACGCGCCCTTTACCAATCCAAGGCCCGAGTTCACCGCCTCGAGCGATTGCCCGAACAGCGGGCTCAGCGGTGGACAATCATGCCACCTGACGGTCACCTTCACGCCGGCCGCCTCCGGGCTGCGGACCGGAACCTTGACCCTGACCGACACGGCCGCAGGCAGCCAGCAGGTCATTCCCCTCACGGGCCAGGGCACCGCTCCGGCCGTAACCTTCGATCGCGCCGTGCTCGACTTCGGCAGCACCGTTCGCGCCGGAGCAACCGGAACCGTGACGGAGAACCTGACCAACACGGGCGACGGCCCGCTGACCATCACGGCGTTTGCGACCGACGATGCGACCGACTTCTCGGTCGACGGCAGCGGGTGTCTGGCGGCGCCGTTCACAATCCAGCCGGGGGGCCGGTGCCCGATTGTCGTGACCTTTCATCCGCAGGCGGCTGGGCCGTACGGCAACCTTCCGAATACCAACCTGTCGAGCGTCAACCTGATCGTGACGGACGACGCCGGAACTGGAACGCAGAAACTACCGCTGCAGGGCATTGCCCTCGGTCCCGGCGCGCTCCTCACCACCAATGGGCAGCCGGTCAGCCGTATCGATTTTGGTGATCAGCCGCTGGCGTTCAGCAGCGCGCCGGCAACGGTGACGCTGGTCAACAACGGCACGGAGGCGCTGACCATCAGCAAGATCGCGGCGGGCGGTGATTTCGGCGAATTCGACAACTGTCCGCCGGTGTCGGTGCCCCTGGCCGCTGGTGCATCCTGCACGATCACCATCACCTACACGCCCAGCCAGCTGGGGCCGGGGTCAGGGTCGCTGACGATCACCGATAACGCCAACAACAGCCCGCAATCCGTCGCCCTGACGGGGAACGGTGTCAGCGGGCTGGGCAATGGCCGTCGCGCCAATTCCGGGATCGACCGGGCGCGTATGCCCCCGGCGACGATCGTGATCCGCCGCCGCTAAAAAAGCCGCTACGATAGCAACCAGGTGAGGGTCGGGCGGAGGGGAATCGCCATCCTGGCCGGCGCGGTCGTCGCCGGCTCCTTGAGCGCTGCTACTGCTGTGCCCGCTCTGGCCACGACGGTCGTCGAGTACCAGGCGGCGGGCTCCGGCCCGAACGGCATCGTCACTGGATCGGACGGCGCGCTCTGGTTCACGGACGCCGGACACAACAGCATCGATCGCGTGACGGCGGATGGCCATGTGACAAACCAGTATCCGATCCCGACGACGAACTCGGTCCCGACGGATATCACAGGGCCGCTTCCAGATGGAAGTCTGTGGTTTCTCGAAATGAACGGGATAACGGTGAACATCGGAAAGGTCAGCGTGACCGGCGCCATTAACGAATATTCGAGCGGCTCCGGACGAACATCCGGCATCGCGATTGGATCCGATGGGAACATCTGGTTCGGCGACGTTGATCACTTCGCCGTCGCCAAGATGGACCCAGTGACCCATGTCGTCACTGATTACTGGATCCCGCCAGGGACATCAGCCAACCCGAACAACGGCGCCTACCCAGTCCAGATCACCGCCGGCCCGGACGCCAATCTCTGGGTCGTCGATGAGCCGGAGAACACGATCTGGAAGGTGACCACCGGCGGAAACTTCACCGGATATCAGTTCTCAGGTACTCATCGCGGGTTTAACTCCATCACGGTGGGGGCCGACAACAATCTCTGGATCGGTGAACCGTCCGCGAATCTCATCGGCCGGATGACCATTGCCGGCGCGCTGACCGAGTATCCGATTCCAACAGCCGCGGCCGGTGTTGGCGGGATCGGCCTGGGTCCTGACGGAAACGTCTGGTTCACCGAGAACAACGCCAACAAGATCGCCGTGATCACGCCGGCCGGCGCGATTACGGAGTTTCCCATCCCGACTGGGAACAGCCTGCCGCGACGGCCTGCAGCCGGACCTGATGGCCACGTCTGGTTTCCGGAGAACGTGGGGAACATTGCCAAGGTCGTCGTCGGAAATACGGCGGCTCCCGCCTGGTGGGATAACCGAAACCTGACGACGACGGTCCCCAAGCCGAACGGACCGTGGTACCGGCAGGCCGCCTCGTCGTTGGCTCACGCCTTGCCGGCGTCCTCGAGGACCTTCCTACCACACCAGGTCCCGGCGTCACCAGGCTCCGCATCAGCAGGCCCCGCGCGGCGTCCGGACGATACCGTGTCCAGCACTCTTGCCGGACTTGGCGAAGATATCGTCAGCCGGCTGCGCGCGATCCTGAGCTAGCCGGTCCTCAGCCAGAGACTCGACGGAAAGTGGCCGGTTCGCCGGCCATTGGGGCTGAGGCCGTTGTCGTTCGGTTCGGGCTCATAGTCGCTGAGGATCTCGGCGAGCTGCCTGGGGCGCTCGTAATGCAGGGCCGACTCGCAGCACAGCACGGACAGCCGCGGGTTGTTGGTCAGCAGGGCCAGCACCAGCGACGTCTCCTGCCAGTCGAAGAAGTTATGCATCAGATCGCGCGAATAGAGATAGGGGAGGAAGATGTCGTGGATGTGAATGAAGACGCCGGGCTTCAGCCGAGGAATGATGTCGAGATAAATCCGCAGTACGTCAGAGCCGGCCTTGACGACGTGGGTGGAGTCGATAAACAGCAGATCGCCGGCGCTCAGCTCTTCGAAGACGGAGGGCGAAACCTCCTGAGCGGGCTGCTTGAGGTGGGTCACTCCGCTCAGCCTCTCCAGCGCCGGGGTCGGAAACGGCTCGACCGAGATGTAGCGAGACGCGCGCCCGCAGTCCCGCGCGTTCATCTCCGAGGCCTCAACCATCAATGCGGTGGTGACGCCGCCACCGATCTCGACGACCGTCGGCGGTGCGACCGAGCGCATGAAGCAGTGGAGGACCTGCGACTCAATCGGCCCGTAGCCAAGCCCGACCCCACTGTCCAGCGTTGCCTGGTACCGGCCAAGCCCCTTGACCTCGTGGTAGTACGGCTGGCAGATCTTCCGCAGCCAGGCAATCTGCTCGTCCAGGTCCCAGCGAATGCCCAGCATGGGGGCAGGCTTCTGCCAGGCCTGGCGATGGGAGCGCAGCCATGCCATGTCGGGTACGGAGCTGTAGTAGTGCTTCGGCAAGACATGCAGCCCCACTCGGTCCAGCGCCAGGAAGGCGCGGACCGACGCGCTCTTCGCCGCCTTACGCAGTTGCTCGCGGTTCAAACGGGCTGAGCCTATCAAGTGTGCCGAAGATGGCGACGTTCCGGTTCATGCCAGCCGCGGAGCTCAGCGGAGCAGGGGAGGGCTGGGCGGGCCGCTACCAACGACATCAGTTTACGTGATAGCATGAATATAAGATCACCGTTTCGTGTGAGGGGATGGAGGTATTCGCCATGGCGGAAGTCAGCCAGCCGGGACGTAGTGCGGCGAGCGGGAAGACCATTGCGGCGTTGGTATTGGGGATCGTCGGGACGATCGTTGCCTTCTTCTTCTGGCCGATCGGGCTCATCGTTTCGATTCCAGGACTGGTCCTGGGCGAGATGGAGCGCCGGTCAGGGGCAGGGGGGATGGCGGCCGCTGCGGTCATCCTGTCGATCATCGGGATCGTCGTCTCGCTCATCGGATTGGCGGTTGTGATCTGGGCGGCTAGCACCGGTCACCTGCATCGCGTGCAATAGCCGAAAGGGTGCGCCGCTTCGCCGGACGGCACCCATGGGCGGCGGCGATCGCGATCGCCGCCGGCCTGATCGCGGGCACCGTACTCCTGCGTCTTCTCGCCTTTCAGGTGGGGGCAGGCGCCCCGCGCATCACGTTCGCCTGGCTGGCAGTCATCTTGCAGACGGCGGTTGCCTTGGCCATCGTCCGCGGGCTGCGCTGGTGGCGAGCCGTCGGGTTCACCCGGCCAGGCGAGTGGCGAGACCGCTGGCTGCTGGCAATCCTCTGGATCCCGATTGGCCTCGCGTTGCTGTCGTTCTTTCGTGGCGTCCACACCGGCCCGGCAGAGATCTTGATGATCGCCGCGCTTTCCCTGCTGATCGGACTCAACGAAGAGACCTACTTTCGTGGACTGGTGCTGCGCTTCCTCTTGCGGCGGGGCGCGATGGTCGCGATGGTGGGCTCGGCCGTGTTATTCGGCATCGCCCATGTTGGGAATCTGCTTTCGCCCGGCGCCAGCGGGATGGCCGTCGGCTATCAAATGGCCTCCGCCGCACTGATCGGCATGTTTTTTGCCGGTCTTCGCTTGCGCATGAACACCATCTGGCCGCTGATCGCCGCGCATGCGTTGATTGATTTTTCCGTCCTGGCGACAACCTATCCCAATCTCACCCTTCGCGAGCCGCCAATCCCGGCATTGATCGTCGGGCTTGGCATCAGCCTCATCTTCGCCATCGTTGGCCTGATCATCGGCGCAGGGGCTGGCAAGCGGCTCGGTGTCGCCGAAGAACGCTCGCCTACAGCCATACCAGCCAGGCAGGCGGCCCAATAGGCGCAGGCCAGCCAGGCTACGGCCCAATAGGCGGATCACAGGGCTGATCTGAGCCGGCGAAGAGATTCGGTGACCGTGGCCGTCAGGGAATGGCTGGCGGCTGCATGGGGCGGTAGCATGACTCGCTGGTATCCGTCCCAAAGTAGTTACCGGGGCGCACGCCAACACCAACAACGACACCAACACCCACCCCAACCCCGACACCGACTGCAACCGCAACCCCGACCCCAACCCCGACGCCCACCGCGCCGCCGAAATAGCCGCGTACTTCTACAACATGGTCACCGACGTAGTAGAATATTACCGTGGCTCAGCGCGCGCGCGATGAACTGACCATCCTGGATGCCGCGGCGTTGGTCCGTCGGTCTCCGGAGACTCTCCGACGATGGGTGTGGACTGGGCGTCTCAAAGCGAGAAAAAGTGGTAAGCACCTCCTGGTGCAGCGTCGCGACGTCGAAGTTCTGGCAGGGGCCTGGCAGAACAGCCTGACGCTGAGAGACTGGGGCAAGCTCGCGGAAGAGGTCCTCCGTCGTCCCAAGCGTGGTGGTCGGTCAGCAGCCGATCTCGTCCTGGCCGACCGTCGCGAGAGATCGGGCGAACTTCGTGCCGGTCGTTGATGCAAGCGTTGTCGTCGACTGGGTTTCACCGGAAGCGTCGGATGCGACTCCCTCAGTGAGGCTCTTCAATCGCCTCGGCTTGCGGGGCGCCGAGGTGCTCGCGCCACGGCTGCTGTTCGAGGAGGTATCCAACGCACTGATCAGTGGCATTCGGCGGCACCGCTGGAGCGGGGCAGCAGCGGATTCTTCGCACGAATTACTCCTGCGGCTTCCTCTTCGCATTGTGGACGATCAGCGGGACCTGGTGCGCGGTTGGGAACTGGCGCGCCGGTATGACAACTACCCCATCTACGACATGATCTACGTTGCGCTGGCGGAGCGGACCCGTACAGAGCTCATCACCGCTGACGCAACGCTTCGACGACGCCTTCCTCAACTGCGTTGGATCCTGGCTCCAGAGAGTGCGCTGTCACGATAAGGTGCATTGCCAACCGGTAAGGCGAGGACGCCCGTAGCCTTGGAGGAGGCCAAGGCGAATCGGACCGGTTGGCCCGTCCTAGCAGATATCCGGCAACAAATCCTTGATCGTATGTTCCCCTACAGGTGAAGATTTATCGCATCCGATTCGACACCGATACCTATCAGTCCATGGTGATCTCCCCACGGGCAGAAGAGGCTCGCAGCATGATGCTCGGAATCGCCGGAGAATTCCTTCCAATTCGGCATGGCGAGGAGTCTGGTCGTCCGTTTAGTACAGGCAGGCCGCAACCGGACTGAGTCCGGTTATTCGGCGATCCCGGGCAGCGTTAACAGACTCGAGTTAAGCGGAGGTTTCTAGCGGTCGCGCTCCTTCGTTTCCATTGCCGCCTGGGCCGCGGCGAGACGAGCCACCGGCACCCGATAGGGCGAGCAGCTCACATAGTTCAGGCCGAGCTGGTGACAGAAGTGGATCGATGCGGGATCGCCTCCGTGCTCGCCGCAGATCCCGACTTCGAGGTCCCGGCGCGCCTTGCGGCCCTCATCGACCGCGATGGTCATCAGCCGCCCGACACCCTTGGTGTCGAGTGACTCGAACGGGTTGACCGGCAGGATCTTCTCCTCGACGTACTTGAGCAGGAACTTGCCCTCGGCGTCGTCGCGCGAGTAGCCGAAGGTGGTCTGGGTGAGGTCGTTGG
>CAZRMD010000141.1:0-8493 GCA_964601135.1 uncultured Actinomycetes bacterium
ACGAGCTGCGCACCCCGCTGAACGCCATTCTGGGCTTCAGCGAAATCATGCTGGACCCCACGATGAACCTGACCACCGGAGAACGAACCGAATTTCTGCGCAATATCCACAGCAGCGGACAGCATCTGCTGGGCCTGATCAACGACATCCTCGACCTGGCCAAGATCGAGGCCGGCAAGATGGAGCTGCACGCCGAAGACCTGCAACTGGCCGAGGTCCTGCAGGAGGTGACCGCCATCCTGGAACCCATGGCCCGCCAGCAAGGCTTGCGTCTGACGACCATCGGCGCCAGCGAGGCCAGCGTCATCAAGGCCGACCGGAGCAAGTTCAAGCAGGTGCTCTACAACCTGCTCTCGAACGCCGTGAAGTTCACGCCGGCCCCAGGTCACATCACGCTGACCGTCAAAGATGCGCCCGATCAGCTGACCATCTCGGTCCGCGATACCGGGATCGGCATCAAAGCCGAAGATCTCCCGAAGCTCTTTCGCGAATTCGAGCAGGTCGACGGTTCCTACACCCGGCGCTACCAGGGCACCGGCCTCGGCCTCGCCCTCTGCCGGCGCTTCGTGCAGATGCACGGCGGCCGGATCTGGGCCGAGAGCCAGTTCGGCAAGGGATCGACGTTCACCTTCACCATCCCGCGGGAACCGCGCGCCGTGGTGGTGACCGATGCGACGACGGAGGAGGCGGCACAACCGGCGGAGAGCATGGAGCTCCCCCTGGCGCTGGTCGTCGAAGATGATCCGGCGAGCAGCCAGCGCATGACGGCGGAAATCCAGGGGGTCGGTTTCCGGGTGGCGCACGCCGCTGATGGGGAAGAAGCGGTGCGCAAGGCAATGGAGATCCTGCCCGACCTGGTCGTGATGGAAACGGTGCTCCCCGCCAAGGACGGATGGCAGGTCCTGCAGGAATTGCGGGCGCGAGCCGCAACCGCCGACGTCCCGGTACTGGTCTGCTCGGTGACGAAAAACCAGGCCTTGATGGACCAGTTCGGCGTCGTCGGCTATGTGGCCAAGCCCTGGGCGACGAAGACGATGCAGGATGAGCTGCGCCGGATCGGCCAGGGCGTCAAGCGCCGCCGTGATCGGGTCCGGGTGCTGCTCGTCCATCGCGACCGCCGTGCCCTGGCGCCGCTGGCAGCCGGCCTCGTCGAGGAGGGGTTCGAAGTCTTCCGCGCCCCCGGCCTCCAGGAAGCGCTGGAGAAGGCCCGCGCCGCCGCCCCCGACGTGGTCGTCCTGGCCCCGGCCGAGCCAGAGTGGGTGCTTGGCCTGCGCGGCCTGCCGGCGCAACCCGCCTTGCTGGCGCTGGGCGAAGTTTCACCGAGGGTGCCAGCGACGGCCTGGAGCGCCGTTATACCGTCTGGCCTCTCCCAGCCAGATGCCGTATTGCACGCCATCAAGGGCCTGGACATTGTTCAGAGGCGAAGGAGGACAGGGCGTGACCGCCGGCAAGGTCTTGATCGTCGAAGATAATCCGGTCAATCTCCGGCTGGCTCAGTTCCTCCTGGAGAAGAAAGGCTTTTCCGTGCGGAAAGCCGGGAACGGTCCTGAATGCCTGGCCGAGATGAACCACGAGCTACCGGACATCGTCCTGATGGATATCCAGCTCCCCGGCGAGGACGGGCTGGCGGTCACCCGCAAGATCCGGCTAGACCCGCGGATGGCAGGCGTCATCGTGGTGGCGCTGACCGCCCATGCGATGGCCGGCGACCGGGAGAAGATTCTCGGCGCAGGCTGCGACGGCTATATCGCCAAGCCGGTTGATCCGCAGGGGCTGGCCGCGGAGGTTGCCCGCTACCTCGAGCAGGGGCGGTTGAAGACGGCGTAATGGCCGAACAGCTCAAGCCCGGTCGCCAGGGCGAGCCGACATCGAAGTCGAGCCGCCCGATCACCGAGATCCTGAACCTCAATCAGGAACTGCTCCAGAACCTCCAGGGCCTGGTCGACGAGCATGAGGCTCGCAAGAAGGAGCTGGATGAGCTGAGGTTTTCCTCCGACCAAGCCCAGGCCGAGATCGCCCGGCTGCAGGAAGAGCTGCGCCACGCCATCCAGCGCGATGCGGAGCGTCACGAGCAGCTGCGACAGCTGGAGCAAGAACGCGTCGACCAGCTGGGCGCGGTGGGCGCCCACCTCGATGCCCTGCGGACCGCCGTCGATCGATACCTACAGCAAGGGCGGAAGGCTGCCTGATGACGCCCGAGGCACCAAAGGCCCGCTCGTTCGGCGACATCCTGAAACAGAACCAGGACTTCATCGCCCATCTGCAAGCGTTGCAGGAGGACATCGGCACCCAGCTCGAGGAAAAAGAAAAGGAACTGGCGCTGGTCAAGCGCCAGCTGGCCGAGAAGCAGCAGGAGCTCGACGAGCTACAGAACTCTCAACTGCAATGGGCCATGGACCGCCAGGCCCTGCTCGATCAGCACGATTCGCTCAAGCAGGGTCACCAGGACCTGCAGCAGAAGCACGACCAAGCGCAGGTCGAGCTAGCCCGACTCAGGGAGGATGTCGCCCGGGCACGCGCCCGCGACGAGGAGCGGCGCACCCAGCTCCGCAAGCTCGAACAGGAGCGGATCGAGCTGGCGCAGAAATTCGAGGCCGACCAGAAAAAGATTCGGGCCGATCTGAAGAGCGCCCAGGACGACCTGGACAGCCTGCAAACGGCGCAGCTGCAATGGGCGATCGATCGCGAAACCCTGCTCAAGGATCGCGATGCGGCGGTAGCCAAGCAGGCACAGCTGGAGCAGGACTGGCAGGCAGCGCGAGCGGAGCTGACCCAGGACAAGGCGAAGCTCACCGAGCTCAACAGCCGGCTGCAGCAACAGTTGAAGGCCATCCAGGCCGAGATCGAGCCGCTCAAGGCGGCGCGGGACAAATGGCAGGCCGAGCGCCAGCGTCTGGTGGCAGACGTCGCCCGCCTCGAGCAGGCGGCGCAGACCGCCGAGAGCCAGTTCAAAGCGGACCGCAAGCTGCTCATGGGCCAGCTGGAGGAAGCGCGGCAGAAGGCGGCCGATCTCGATAAGGCGGAAGCGGAGTTTCAGCGCCTGAGCGACGAACGCTCAGCCCTCCTCACCAAGGTCAGGGCGCTCGAAAAAGACTGGCAGAGCCGCGAGGTCTCCATGACCGAGGAGAAGGCCGGGCTCAAGAAGCAAGTCCAGGATGCCCTGACGAAGCTGGCCGCCACGCAGCAGGACTACGAGAAGCTCAAGGCGCTCCACGCCGACCTTGCCGACAAGACGGGGCGGAAGGCCGAGGAGTGGACCGCCCGCGAGCAGCGTCTCACCTCGGAAAAGAACCAGCTCAAGGTGGACCTGGAGCGGGTCCAGTCGCAACTCTCCGACATGATGTCGCAGACGAACGAGCTGCAGACGCAGCGCATGTCCGAGGCGAAGGAGCTCGAGCAGGCGTGGCAGCGGGAGAAAGCCGCGCTCAAAGCCCAACTCGAGGAGGCGCGCAAGGCAGCCGGCAGCGGTCCGCCGACCAGTCAGGTGCTGGCCAAGTATGAGGCGGAGAAACGGGCCATGCAGGCACAGATCGATTCGCTACGCGGCGAGCTGGCGGCCAGCGGAAAGAGTAAGGATGCGGCGCCGGCGTTGGTCCAGGCGAAGCGCGACTTCGAGGCGAAGTTCCGGGTCATCTATGACCAGAGCCACGACCTGAACTCGCCACTGAACGCCATCATCGGCTTCTCCGACATCCTGCTCGATGAGAAGGCGAACAAGACCACGCCCGAAGAGCGCCGGGAATTCGTCGCCCACATCAACGAGAGCGGCAAACGGCTCAACGAGCATATTCGCGAGCTGATCGAGTTCGCCAAGCAGGAAGCGGGAATCCAGGAGCGGCCGGTCGCCATGGTGCCGCCGGTCGGGGCGGCCAGCAAGCCGCCGGTCATCCTGGTGGCCGACAACGATCCAGCGGTGAAAGAGCGAATCGAGCCCTTCCTCAGCCACGCCGGCTATGAGGTCGTGATCGCAGCGAGTGCCCAGGAGGCGCTGCGCAAGGCGGTCCAGCTCCAGCCGCTGGCCGTGCTGATCGATACCCAGCTGCCACCGAATGGAGGCAGCGGCCTGGTCTACGACATGCGGCGGGAATCGAAGACCAAGGACATCCCGATCGTCCTGACGTCGAAGATCAACAAGGAGTCGCTTCCAGCCGACCTCGGCCAGGCCGACTTCCTGACCAAACCAATCGATCGCCAGCAGCTTCTTCAGATGATGGTCAAGTTCGATCTCCTGGCCGACGGCAAGCGCGGCAAGAAGACGCCATCGTCGATCCTGATCGTCGACGACGATCCCCAGAACATCCGGCTGGTCAAAGCCATGCTCAAGCCCTTCAACATGGAGATCATGGTCGCGGAGGGGGGCAAAGCCGGCCTGGAGATGGCGCTGAAAAAGAAGCCCGACCTGATCATCCTGGACCTGATGATGCCGGACGTCGACGGTTTCGAGGTCGTCTCCAAGCTGCGCGATGATCCGGCGGGGGCCCAGATTCCCATCCTTATCTATACGGCGAAAAATGTGACCAGCGAAGATCGCGAGCGGCTCCAGGGGAACATCCAGACGATCATCCAGAAGGGCGACTTCGGAAAGGACCGCTTCCTCGAGATGATCAACAACCTTCAGACCAGCCAGGCCGCATAGCGGTCAGGGGCTGTCATGACTGCCCTCGACCGGCTGTTCGTAAGGCTACGGTTCGGCGCGCTGCTCATCCCGGTTGGGCTGCTGCTCTGGCTGCATCCGGCATCAGTGCCGGTCACGATCGCGCTGGCCGGCTTCCTGGCCGCCTACAACAGCGTCGCTTGGCTCGCCATCCAGATGAGGGCGGTGCCGCGATTGGCGCGGCCGATGGCGGTCCTTTTGCTCGTTCTCGACCACCTGGTGGTCAGCGGCTGGATCCTGCTCTTCGCCAACAGCTCCTCCAGCCTCCCGTACTTGCTGTATGCCCTGGTTGCGGCCGAGGCCATTTTTCGATTCGACCTGTGGGGCGGCATCGGGACCAGCCTCTTCCTCACGGTGGGCACCATCCTGTTCCAGACCAGCGACCTTGGGCTCGCCATCTCGGTCCGAGACGCCTTCCTTCGTGCCGTGCCCACCATCGCGGTGATCACCGGGCTGGGGCTGGCGGTGCGGGCGATGAATGTGGAAATCCGCGGCACTCGGCGGCGGCTCGACCAGACCGAACAGCTGCGCAACGTCCTCGGCGAACTCGTCGGGCAGCTCGACGTCTCCCGCATGCTCTACACCGTCATCCGGTGCGGTATGGAACTCCTCCAGATGGACTCGGGATGTGTGGTGTTGCTCGACGAGGATCGAGGCGTATTCACCCTGCGCGCGGCGGTCCACCTGGCAGGCGCGATCGAGGGTGCGGACGTCCCTGCCGGCAACGGCATCGTCGGACGGGTGGTGCGCGCCCGGCACCTGGTCACTCTGACCGATCCACCGTTATTTGACGTGCCCGGGCTCAACGGGTCGCGGCTGGCTCGAGCCTTCGGAGCGCCGGTCATCATCGAAAATCGCGTCTTCGGCGTCCTCCACGTGCAGACGCGCGACGACCAGCGGCGCCTCACTCGTTGGGAGGAGGAAGCCCTCGAGGTCCTGACCCAGCAGTTGGCGGTGGCGCTGCGCAACATCCGGTTGTTCGAGGAAGCCGAGAAACGCGCCCGCCGGCTGGAGCTGTTGAACCAGTCCATCGACCAGATGAACCAGAAGCTCTTCGAACCGGAACTGCTCGACGTGGTTGCGACGGCGCTGACCGGCAACCTGAGCTTCGCCGCGGCGCAGGTGTGGCTGCTCGAGGCCAGCGACGGTGCCTTGTGGCGCCGCGCCGGTCACCACACCACACGGAATGCCCCGCCGGTGCCGGATCGAGTCGAGCGCGGCATGAGTGAGATCGGTCAGGTGGCCGAGCTGCGGGTGCCGATCGTCACCAACGACCCGGCCAATCATCGCCAGGTCGGGCTCAGCCCCTGGATGGCCCAGGAGGGCATCCAGTCGTTCGCCGGATTTCCACTCGTGGTGGGCGACCAATTGCTGGGGGTGCTCGCCATCTACCATCGCCGGCCGCTGGACCGCAACACCATCGAGCTGCTGACACTGTTTGCCCAGCACGCGGCGACCGCGATCCAGGAAGCTCATCTCTTTCACCTGGCGACCGAACAGACGGCGCGACTCACGACCTTGAACGCTGAGCTGCAGCGGGCCAACCAGCACAAGGCGGAATTTCTGGCGAACATGTCACACGAGCTCCGCACGCCATTGAATTCCATCCTGGGCTTCTCCCAACTGCTGCTCGAGGGAGACGGTGGCATCCTGACCAACGACCAACGCCAGGACGTGGAAATCATCGTCCAGAACGGCCAGCACCTCCTCGTGCTGATCAACGACCTGCTCGATATCTCCAAGCTGGAGGCAGGCAAGGCGCAGTTGCACCGCGGCGAAGTCGACGTCGAGGCGCTCGTTTCAGAGTGCGTCGAGAACGTGAGCTCCCTGGCCAAGACAAAGCGGCTTGACCTGAGTTTCAACGTGGCGGGGAACGTCGGCCGCGTCTTCGCCGATGGTCCCAAGCTCAAGCAGGTCCTGCTCAACCTGCTGGGCAACGCCATCAAGTTCACCGAATCGGGCAGCGTGAGGGTGACGGCCGAGCGGCAGGGCGCTGAACTGCGAATCGCGGTGCGCGACACCGGCATCGGCGTTCCGCCCGATGATACTGAGCGAATCTTCGAGAGTTTTCAGCAGGGGAAGAGCGGGATCAGCGGAAAGTACCAGGGCACCGGGCTCGGACTCGCGATTTGCAAGCGCCTGGTCGAGATGCATGGCGGAAGGATCTGGGTGAAGAGCACGCCGGGCCAGGGCAGCACGTTCAGCTTCACGATTCCGCAGCGAGCTCTGCCGGAAGCGATCGACCTGTCGAACGCCGCCTGAGCTCGGCTAGCCCAGCAGGCCGCTGATCAACGCGATTGCCACCAGCACCATGACGCCGGCAGCGGCGAGTTGCAGCGGTCGCTCTGGAATCCAGGCGCCCAATCGATTTCCGACGGTGACGGCCAGCGCCGACACCGCCCACAACGCGAGTGTTGCGGCGCTAAAGACGATCACCGCATCGCGATAACGGGCTTGCAGGGCCGCGGTGGCCAGTTGGGTGAGATCGCCCCACTCGGCGACGAACACGACGGCAAACGCGGTCACGAACGGTCGCCGATGGCGCCGCTCTTCTCGCTCGACCTCGCGCGATTCGTCAGCTTCGGTTTTCCTCAGATTCTGTCGGATCACCAGTGCCGCCATGATCAGGAAGAGGATCCCAGCCCCGATGCGGATCGGCTCCCGCGGCAGCAAGCTCAGCAGTGATCCCGCGGCGACGGCGACAGCACTCTGGATGAGAAATGCGGCAGCGGTCCCGAAGAAGACGGGGATCGGACGATGTCGAGTTGCCAGCAGCAGTGCCGCCAGCGCCGTCTTGTCCGGGAGCTCAAGAAGAAAGATGACCGTAAAAACCGTCAGTCCGAGGCCGAGAAAATGCGCCATCGATCTTGACCTAGAAGGGCGTCAACGGTTGCCGAATCACTCCGGCAAAAGGCTAGCCGATCAGTGCAGCCAAATGGGGAAGGAGAGGACGAAGACGAGCAGGCCGAGACCCATGGTGCGCATGCTTACCCTGCCAGGGCCATCGGTTCTTGCCCCGCCGGGTAGTTCACCTTGGCTGTGAAGCGATAGCCGACGCCGCGCTTGGTCTGGATGTAGACCGGCTTGCCGGGATTGGGCTCGATCTTGCTGCGCAGCCGAGAGATATGGACGCGCAGGCCCTCCTCGTAGGCTTCCTCGTCCCCGGCCCAGGCCTTCGCCAGCAGGGTCTCATTGGTGACGACCCTGCCGGCGTTACGGACCAGGAGAAAGAGCAGCTTGGACTCCGTCGGCGTCAGGGTGACCTGATGGCCCTTCACGCGAGCCCAGTGCTGCACAAAGTTGATCTGCAAGTCCTGGTCGATCACGACCTCGGGCTGCTCGACGCCCGCCGACTCGCCGTAACGGCGCAGCACGCGCTGCACCCGAGCGACGAGCTCTTCTTTCTCAAACGGCTTGACGATGTAGTCCTCGGCGTACATCTGCAGGCCTTCGACCTTGCTCTCCACAGCCGCCACCGCGCTGAGGATCACGATCGGAACGTCGAGATGGCTCTTGATCCGGCGGCACAGCTCGAAGCCGTCCATCTCGGGCATCATCAGGTCGACAACGACCAGGTGCGGAATCCCCTCGTGCAGCTTGCGCAGCGCTTCAGGGCCGCTGCCGGCGGTCATCACTTCGTAGCCGGCGTGCTCGAGAATGCGCTTGAGGATCTCGCGCGCCATTGCGTCGTCGTCGACGATGAGGATCCGGTACCGGTTGACGATGTTTAACCCCTCTCTTCCGGCGGCCATCGCCCGTCGCGCTGCCGACCGGCCTCCATGAATTTGGACCTGCGGCTGCTGGCTCTGATCCGATTGGACAACCGGTGAAGATTTATG
>CAZRMD010000142.1:0-8394 GCA_964601135.1 uncultured Actinomycetes bacterium
TACGCGTTGTATTTGGCGCAGCGTGGCTGAAAACCAGCGGGTACCGGTCGATTTCCACCAGGCGATGTTCCGCATCGCCGCCATCGCCTTCCTTATCTCTGCCAGCGTCGACGTGGGCAGCAGCTTCATCGGCTCGCCTCACCTCGACTACACCGCCATTCTGACGCTCGGCATCCTTTCTTATGGTGGGGCGGTCGTCAGCTGGTTTTTCCCCTGGCATCGCCTGCCGGTCGAGCGCTTCCTGGTGGTGATCGTCCTGCCCGGCCTGGCGCTGCTCGGTTTCATGCTGATGTACACGGGCGGGGTGCGCTCGCACATCCTGCCCATCTTCATCGCGCCCGCCGTGTTCATGGCCGCCGCCTATGGATTCCGGACGGGTGCCGCAATCGCCATCTTCACGGCCATCACGGCCGCCTTCCCCCTGTTGATCAACGGCTGGGACAGTTACTACGTCCGGATGGTCGTCGTGCTAGCCGTGTCGACGATGCTCTGCGCCTACATCCCGGCCCAGGTCCGCCAGGCGCTGTTGAAGGAATCGGAGAGGCGGCGCCAGCAGCAAGAGGAGAGCTACGTCGCAACCATCGGCGCCCTGGCTGCCGCGCTCGACGCCAAAGACCGCTACACGGAAGCGCACTCCCGGGAGACGGCGGAGCTCGCGGTCAACGTGGGTACACGGTTGGGCCTCCAGGGGGAGCAGCTCCGCCTGCTCGAGTACGGCGCGCTACTCCACGACATTGGCAAGATCGGCATTCCGGGCTACATCCTGCAGAAGCCCGGGCCGCTGACCTCCGAGGAATTCGCGATCATGCGCGAACACCCCGTGATCGGCGAGCGCATCCTGGCCTCGGTGCCGTTCCTCGCGCCCCTGGGACCCATCGTCCGCGCCGAGCACGAACGCTGGAACGGCACGGGGTATCCCGATGGGTTGAAAGGGGAAGAGATCCCCATCCAGGCGCGCATCATCCACGCCTGCGACGCCTTCCATGCCATGGCCTCCGACCGCGCCTACCGCAAGGCGCTGCCGCTGGACGCGATCATCGGCGAGTTTCGAAAAGAGCGCGGCCAGCAGTTCGATCCCCGGGTCGTCGACGTCATGCTCGAGTTGATCGACCAGGAGACGCCGCAGGTCACGGCTCAGGAGCAGGTCGCGGATCGACTCATGCCGGACGCGACGACAGGCCTCCCCTTCTGGGCGCAGCACATGCAGACGATCGAGGCGCTGGGGCAGCAACTGGCGCGGGCCACCAGCATCGAGGACATCTGCAACCGCATCGGCGAGACGATCATCGCCGTTCTTCCTCACGATCAATGTCGCGTGCTCCTGCTCAACGAGGAACGCACCCGGCTGGACATCGTGTACCTCAACGGCAACGATCGAGAGGAATACCGTGCCGTGACGGCGGTGAATGCGTCGGTCGAAGTGGGACAGGGCATCGCCGGATGGGTCGCCGAATCGCGCCGCGGCGTTGTCCTGGGCGATACCGAGCGCCATCCGAAGGCCGCCCACGTGGCCGGCACCACGGTCATCGATGAGTCGATGCTAGCCGTGCCTGTCGTGTTCGAGGATGAAGTCCTCGCGGTCATCGTCGTGCTGAAGCTCGGACTGAACCAGTACTCGCTCGATCAGCTGCGCTTGCTCACCATCCTCGCGAACCAGGCAGCGGTTTCGATGGCCAACGCGAGACTGATCGACCGGCTGGCATCAGCGGCGAGCATCGATGCGCTCACCAGCTTGCTGAATCGGCCGGCATTCGAGGAAGCCGTCAACAAGCAGGTGCTGCGACCGCCGTCGTGGGGCACGCTGCTCGTCCTCGACGTGGTCAACCTGCGGGAGACCAACGAGGCCTACGGTCACCGCGCCGGCGATGCCGTGTTGAGGCGCATCGCTCGGGCGATCCGCAGCTCGATCCGCGCGGACGATCTCGCCTCCCGCTGGATCGGCGACAACTTTGCCATCCTCGCGCCGGGCATCGACGCTGCCGGCGCCAAGGCGCTGGCGGGCCGCATCGAGTCCGCCCTTCAGTCGGACCGGATCTCCATTCGCTGGGGCAGTGCCGAATACCACGGCGACGCCCTGGCGGCCCAGGATCTGGTGGCGGCCGCGCTCAAGTCCATGGTGAGCCGAGACGCCGCGGCCGCCTGACGTTTGGGCAAGCCCCTACGCCCGAATGGGCAGGATGCTCAGAGATTCGCGCAATTTGCTTGACGGTCCAAAACCGGTCGCCTAACCTCGCCCTCGCCGCTGAATCGTCGACCGCCACGGGCGGGATGACCCATGCCGAGGGAGGGAGTGAGGCTAGAGCTACTTCACAGGCGCCACTCGTCGGCCCTGCGTCCCAATCGATTGCTGTCGCACGGCTGGAAATTGGGACTGGCGGTGCTCATCCTGGCTGTGGTGGCCTCCTCGCGCAGCGCTGCGCCACCCCTCCTGCACCCAAGTCACCGGACGCTCGCTGCCGCCAACGCGGTTCCGACGGCCGTGCAATGCGGCGCGCTCCCCGTCGATTCGACGCAAACCGCGGTCTGGAATGCGAACGGGAGTCCCTACATCCTTCCCTGGAACGACCCCAAGATCCCCGCTACCGACAGCACCCGGCAACCGAACTGCCTTACCACCGATGCCAAGGGCAACATCATTGGGGACGAGGTCCATCTCTCCCCGGGGACAAAGTTGGTCATCGATGGCAGCCTGGGACCCGTCCAAATCTTCTCCCACGGCGCCGGAATCTCGATTGACGGCGGCGAGATCAGGACGGTCGGGACGGATAAGAACAATTTCGTCAGCTTCGACGCGGAACCGGACGTGGCCTCCTGGGATGGAATCGCCATACATAAGGCAGACCCATCTCACGTCGGAGACGGGTCGTTTTCGTACGTCACGATCCAGCATGCGCTGACCGCCCTCAGCATCGACAGTGGGGCGACGTCCTCGCCGGACGACGTGAATTACGGCCTCACCGTCGCCAATAGTGGAATCGGCCCGTCTTATTTCGACGGAATCGACGGGAAGAACACGCCGATCGCCGTCACGGGCTTGGGGGATGGACAGTATGGAACGGTCAACAATATCGGCTCCCAGGGAATCAATGTCAGTTTCGACAATCCACCAGCCATCGGCGATCGACCTCTCAAGGTAACCCGGATCACCTTTGGCAGCTCGGTGCCATTCGGTGAAACGGGCTGTCCTCCCGAGCCTCAACCGTGCGCAAACCGGGTGGTTGGATCGATTGGAAACAACGCGTTGATTGCGTCACTGCCTGCGAATATGACCCAACACGTCTTGATCGATCAAAACAATTTCTTCCGAGCTGGGTCATTCGGCGTCGAGCTGGTGAACGCCGATCATCCGCAAATCACCAACAACGATTTCGTTTGCAACGGTTCGGGTTCGCCAAGTCCGGTTACCAGCTGTGTCGCCAACGGCACGTTGCAGAAGTTCTCCGCGATTTACCTCGAGAATGTATCGGCCGATTTATATCAGGATCCGGCGCCTCAGCCATCGCCGGTGTGCCCCCCGCCAGGCACACTGCCGGGGCCGCCGCCCGCCTTCCCGGGGGCGTCGCTTGCGAACGCTGGGGTGAGCAACAACGTTGGACAAGAGAACGGCCTGGACGCACTGGTCCTCAGCGGGAGGATCACTCACGGCCTCATCTGGCAGCGACCATTCAATGATCCGAATTCTCCGAGCGCCTGCAGTCCTCCGCACGATTTGGGCTTCATGGTGGGCAACGTCGCCGGCACGGGCGGGATCGAGCTTGTGAGGAGCAATCTGACGGTCAACGATGGGGACGTCGTCAAAGTTCAGGGCGGCGGCATCACGCTGACGGGCGGCAAGCTCGATGCGAGTACCAGCGGCCTGAAGACGTTCACCAGCATGCGCGACAACGGGGTCGGCATTCAGGCCTGCCCATCGGTCTTCGTGCAGAGCTGCCTGGCCACCCTGCCATCGAATGAATGGTCCGGCATCAATCTTTCGGGAGCCACCGCCATCATCAACAACGCCAATATCCTGTTCCCGACGAAAGGGGTGTCTGCGACGGGTGCGCCCTCGACCGTGCTGGCGCCACCAGATGGACAGTCGTACGGGCTGGTCCTGACGGGATCCCGAGTCGGCCCAACCTTTTCGGATAGCGTTGCCACTAGCGGTGAGGCCATATTCGTGTCTGGCAACACCTTCTGCCGAATCGACCCTGTGGCAACGAATCCAACCTACGGGACATGTACCGGCGCGGGCCCCGGCGACCATGGCATCAATTTCGCCGGCACCAGTTCGTCCAGGATCTTGAAAAACAATATCCAGGGAAGCGCGAACGAGGGAATCCTCGGCACGGGTCTCGGCTCTGCCGTCGATATCGAAGGAAATACCATCGACAAAGCCGGCGCCTACGGGTTGCACCTGGCAGGCGCGAACAACCCCACGATCACCGGTAACGTCATTACTCGGAGCGGCACGAGTACCACCACGCCTCCGGCTCCGCCCAGCACGACCTACTCGGCCATGTTGCTGACCGGGCTCAGTAATGCAAACTTCGAGACGTTCTCGCTGCCCGTCCCCGCATCACCGTCGTGCACAACAGCGCCGTGCATCAGCTGGAACACGGGATACGGGAATGGCCTCGACGCCATCGCCTTTGATGGCAGCATCGGCACTGCCACCAATCACCGCGACCTCAATTGGATGTCGCCCGCAAATGTCACCGCAAGCGCACCCCTCGGCTACATCATCGACGACAACCTGCAGGTAAATGGCGCGCTCACCCTCAAGGCCCAAGATCTTGTCGAAGTCGTCCGGGGAGAGATCTCGGTGACGGGCGGCAAGCTGTCCGCGAGCGGTGCGCTGATCACCAGCATCAAGCAGGGCGCGAACAACCTTCCGGCAGGCTTCGGGGTGGTCAAGCTGCCGACCTGCGGCTCGAGCCTTGACCCGTTGACCTCAGGAAAGTGCCAGGCGCCTGGTCCGGGCGACTGGACCGGTCTCGTGCTCGATGGACAGCAAGCAAACACGCTCAGCGGATCGACGATCCGCTTCGCCGGTACAGGGATCGAAATCGATAAGCCCGCCGATCATGTGCTCTCGCTAGCGCAGACCAACATCCAGGAGGTGGCGGCCTCAGGAATCCATTCCGAAAGTTCGCTTGTTGTCAACGGTGGCCAGATTTCCAACACAGTCCAGAGCGCCGGAAACGGCATCTGGTTCGATGCGGGCGCAACCATCAGCGGGACACAGATTTCGAACACCGGGCAAGAAGGCATTCTTGGAACCGGCCTGAACACCGCCCCGAACACCGGCGCTCCGGTGGTGATTTCGCGAACGGCGATCAATGGCGCCGGCACCTCGGGTATCCGTCTCGCATCCGCCGGTCCAACCCTGGACGGGAGCCAGCTCACGGTCACCGACAACGTGATCACGAACAGTGGCAAGACCGCGCCGACCTATCCGGCGATCGATCTCAACGACGTCGCAAATGGCGTTTTCCTGGCACCGACTGACGGAGCCATCACCACGCCATCGATCCGGGGAAACACCGGAAGCGGCAATGGCATCGATGCGATGGCGTTCTACGGCAGCGCCGCCCGTGATATGACGTGGGTCACGGCGTACAAGAATCGGCCGGCGCAGCCACTGGGTTATCTGCTGATCGGTGACCTGGACATGAACGGCCACCAACTGACGGTGAAAGCCGGCGCCGTCGTCAAAGTGGGTAACGGCGGAGCCATCAAGCTCGATGGCGGTCAGCTGCTGGCCGACGATACGAGCAACAGCAGCAGCCAGAAGATTTTTACTAGCCTCAGCGATACCAGCGCCGGGGTTAACGCTTGCCCGTCGATCTTCCTGACTGCGGGCTGTGGCGTTGGCAGCGGTTACTGGGGCGGCATTGTGCTTCACGGGGCCGGCGCCAGTGGATCTCTGGCGAATGCCGTCATCCGCTATGCCACCACCGGGATCAGCATTGACAGCGGCGCGACTGGGATCTCGGGGTCGACGCCCTACGGACTCGTCGTCTCGCGCAGCACGATCGGCCCGACCCAGTTCGATGGAATCGACACGATGCAGACGGCGATCTCGGTCACGAATTCCACGCTCACCGGCAATAGCCACGGGATCAGCGCCGACCTGACGGGCGCGCCCGGTACAGCGTTGCGTATCAGCGGCAACCGGTTCGTGTCCACGAGCGCCGAGGCCATCCTCGGCCAGGCGCTCGCTGGACAGCCGGTCTGGATCACGGACAACCAGGTGCAGCAGGCAGGCACGTTCGCCATCCGGCTGGTCAATCCGGACCATCTCGTGCTGCGCAACAACAACATCAGCGCCTCGGGCAAGGCTGCCGGCGGGCCCTATTCTGCGATCTACCTCAACGGCTTTACGGGGGACTTTGCCCGGGATATCCGTGGCAACGTCGGCAGCAACAACGCCCTTGACGCGATCGCTATGCATGGGACGGTGCAGATGGATTCGACCGTGACACGGGTGATGCAATGGATCAACCCGGTGAATGGACCCGCGACCCATCCGCTTGGTTATCTCCTCGACGGCAGCCTGACCCTGGAGAATAGCGACCTGACCGTCAGCGCGGGCAGCGTCGTGAAAGTCTTGAGTGGCGCGATCACCATCAACCAGGGCGTCCTGAACACGGGGGCTGCTTCCGTCTTTACCAGCTTCAGGGACACGGCGGGGGATGCTGGACCGAGCGTCTGTCCCTCGGTGTTCATCACGCCGTGTGCGGCCGCGTCTGCCCGGCCTGGTGACTGGGGCGGCGTGTCGATCAACGGCGTCAATCCCACCGAATCCGAGAGCCACGTCACCAACACGACGATCCGCTACACGGATACCGCCATCTCGATCGATGCTGGTCCGTTCGGAATCGGCGACACAGCGGCGCCCGGTAATTTCCGATTGGAAGTCGTGGGATCGACCATTAGCGACGCACGCGGTGATGGCATCAACAGCCTCGACACACCGATCAAGGTCGACTCGACCACCATTGGTAGTCCGACAGCCGGCGCCGTCAACATTGGCGGCCGGGGCATCATCGCCACTTTCCTCGGGGCCGCCAACTGTGTCGCGAGTTGCGAACGGCTCCATCTAACCAACAACGCGATCAGCTGGACCGGTAAGGATGGCATCGTCGCCAACGGGCTGGCAGGGCAGCCGGTCGTCGCCTACAACAACGACGTCGAACGTGCCGGCACCTTCGGCATCCGGCTGCTGGACGCCGACACCCTGACCCTTTATGACAACAAGGTGATGTGGAGTGGAGGTCCAGGCGCGAAACTCCGCTATCCGGCAATGTATCTGGCCGGCGTGAAGGCGGACTTTGAGCTGACGTCAGGCTCGGGGAAGGTTGCCCGCAATCACGCCTCGGGCAACGGCCTCGACGTGCTGGCCATGAATGGCGAGGCGACGAACGGCCTGACGTGGCTCACGAGCGGATTGGCCGCCCCCACCGCCACCCCGCCGGTTCCCGGCGACCACTTCGGCTTCGTGGTCGATGCGGGAATGATCGTCGACGGCACGCTCACCACAAATCCGGGTGACACGGTAAAGGTCCTGGGCGGTGCGATCAAGATCAATGGCGGTTTGAACAACACCGGGGCGACCTTCACGAGTCTCAAGGACGGAACGGTGCTCCCCGAGCTGTGCGATGACACGACTCCGGCCACCGCGTTCGATTCCGTCTTCTTGGCCCGCGATAGCACAGGCAAGTGCCCGCCTGCTGCCGCAGGGGACTGGGGTGGCATAAACATTGATGCCAGCCCAAGCTCATTCAACGGCGGCTCGATCAACTATGCCGCGGCTGGTCTTAGCATCAATGCGGCCGAGCTCGACGTGAGCGGCGCAATTCTCACGAATCTCAGCGGTTATGCCGTCCATACCACCGGGATGGGGAAAGCCATCATCACCAGCAGCAGCATCCATGGAAACGGTGGCGGCATCCTCTCCGAGGGCGCGTCCAACTCATCGATCGCCAGCAGCGACATATACGGGAATAGTGCGCCGGCATCGGGAACCACGCCAGCGAAATACGACGTTGTCGCTACCGTCGCCACCCAGGCTGTCGGAAACTGGTGGGGCATCTATCCGCCCACGGCCAGTCAATACAATGCGAATGGCGGCAACTACGTCACCGTGGCGCCATCCCTTGCACAGCAAGCTCCGACATTGCTGCACGCGCCAGGAAAGATTGCCGTCTCTTCAGAGAACACAAACACGACGGCTGCGCCCAGCAGCACCAATCCCTACCTGGGCCAGGGGAACCTGACCGTCAAGCTGACGTTCGACCGCGCCATGGACACGACGCATGCGCTGGCTGTGAGCGTCGCCGGATCGAACACCATCGCGCATCAAGTGAGTGGAACCTGGGATAGTGGCTCGAACATCGGCTGGACCGGGAC
>CAZRMD010000143.1:0-8340 GCA_964601135.1 uncultured Actinomycetes bacterium
TGCCGGATGGCTCCGGACATTACGGCGATCTCACCGACTGGGCCAACCGGTGGGACGGGACCGATCGGGTCGAGGACCAGGTGCTGGAGCTGGTGGGCGTTGTCGACCACTCGTATCGCACCGTCCGCGACCGGTCGACCCGGTTCATCGGGGGTCTCTCATCCGGTGGCTTTGGTGCCCTCAATATTGCCTTGCATCATCCCGATCTCTTAAGCACGGTGATGAGTTTCAGCGGCTTTACCGCTGCGGACGATCGGGAGGCCGATGCAGGAGTCTTTGGCACGGACCCCGGCTACATCCGCTGGAACAGCCCGAGTGCGCTCGTCAGTTCGCAGGCCGGAGCTCGTGATCTCTACTACGTGCTGAGCGGCGGTCAGAACGACCTCTATTTCCAACAGCGGATGGCTGACTTCGGCGCCGAGCTCGATCGCCTGGGCATCGCGCACGAGTTCCACGTTGTGTCCGGGGGGCATGATGGGACGGCCTGGGCCGCCGGACTCGATTTTGGCCTGCGCCACCTGGCAGCACAGCACCCGTAATTGCCACCCGATCGCGACGATTGGCCGATTGTCACAAGACAGCGATAGTCGACGCGGTTGCGCTGCAGCATCGTGACAACGCCTTTCGTACTTCAGCAAGAGGCGCCACGCAAGATAAAAACACCCGTGAGGATTCAACCGGCGGTCGCACGGATGCGGGGCCGGGCCGTCATACCTGGGCTCCTGACGCTAACTCTATTGCTCGTGTTTGCTCCAGGGCGCGCCTGGGCCGCCGAACCAGACAGCAGCCTCGGTGATACGCCACCGGTTGCCGAACCAAGCCCCGAACCTGAAGGATCAGCCCAACCCGCGCCGACCCCTGAGGTGCCCACGCCTTCCCCGGTCGAGTCGCCTGCCGTTGAACCCCATGCGAGTCGGGTGCTGACAGGAAGCTTCTACAGCCAGGCGATGAACATGCCGCGGGCCTATGACATCTACCTCCCGCCGTCCTATGACCTGGCGGTCGACCGTAGCTATCCGGTCCTCTATCTGCTGCACGGCGACGGCGGCCGGATCGACTCCTGGCCGTCGCTCGGACTGCGCGCAAAAATGGACCAGGCAATCGCCAACGGTGCACCAGAAATGATTGTCGTCATGCCGGACGGTGCCGGGCACTACGGCGATCTCACTGATTGGGCCAACCGTTGGGACGGGACGGACCAGGTCGAGGATCAGGTTGTGGAACTCGTTGGCGTCATCGACCAGGCGTACCGCACCTTGCCGGACCGCTCCAACCGGTTCATCGGCGGCCTTTCTTCTGGCGGGTTCGGCGCCCTCAACATTGCGCTGCACCATACAGATCTCTTCAGCACGGCGATGAGCTTTAGCGGGTTCATCGCGGCTGACGATCCGGAGTCTGATCCAGGAGTCTTTGGCACAGATCGTGGCTACATCGAGGACAACAGCCCCAGCACCCTGGTCGCATCACAGTCCGGGGCGGCCGACATCTACTACGTGCTCACCGGCGGCAAAAACGACCCTTACTTCGCGCACCGGATGGCGCAGTTCAGCGGCGAGCTGGACAACCTCGAGATCCCTCATGAGTTCCACCTCGTGCCCGGCGGACACGACGGGATCGCCTGGGCCGCTGGGCTCGATTTCGGTCTCGAACATCTCTCGGAGCAGCTCCGGGTCCCAAGTCGATCGGAACCCCGCGGCGAGCGCGAGTAAGCTGGGCTGGCGCACGTTGCACTGGGTGACCCCATGGCTCGCGTCGCACGCCGCGCTGACCACCGTGTAGAGACGGTCGCGCCTTCCCGCCGGTGGCCTCCTCCGATCTGGGCTCGTCTCCCACTCGCCAGGATCTTGCCCTGGGTTTTGCCGGTTGTTGGCCTTCTGGCGGCCACCGGCACGGTCCTGGCGCTCGAGAATTCCGCCGCCTGGTCAGCGCTGAGCCGGACCCTCGCGTCGCTCGACTTTGACGCCGGCCGCACCGCCTTGATCCAGGCCTGGCTGGCAGCGCTAATCCTGGCCGTAACGGCGACGCTCCTCACCGGCCGGCCGTGGGTCTCCGGGTTGGCCGCGATGCTTTTCACCGGCGCCACGTACGTGTGGCCCTTCGGCGAGCGGCTGAGGCGGGAAGTCCCGGAGATCTTCGGCGTGAAAGAAACCTTCCAACCAGGAGTGCTCTGGCACAACCAGGCCGTCATGCTTGGGGTGGCGCTGCTCGCCGCACTCATGGGGGCCGCAACCGCCGACTTGCTTCGACGGGGCATTGTTGGCTGTGGCCTGTCGCTTTGGTCCCTTGCGCGGACCCGGCGGCTGGGAGCGCGGCACGTCGCGTCCATCGCCGGCGGCCTCGTCATTGGCCTGACCTTGCTGACGGCTCTCACGATGGCCGCCGGGACCGACCCGCTGCTGCGCTACGGTCCCGAGCACGGCGTGTACGTCGCTCCAGTCATCTCGGCCCGACCCGCACCTGTCGCCGTCGACCCAGCCAAGCCTGCCACCACACCCGAGCCGATGCCGGCTCAGGGACAGCTGCTCGACAAGAGCTATCACAGTGACGCAATGGGAGAAGATCGCCACTTCCTGATCTATCTCCCGCCCTCGTATGAACTGCGGCGGTCGGCCACTCGCCACTATCCCGTCTTGTTTCTCTTGCATGGAGACCCCGGCCGCCCTGCTGATTGGGTGCAGTTCGGAGCGACGAGCGTTTTTGACACAGGGATTGCGACCGGGGTGCTGCCGGAGACCATCCTGGTCATGCCAGACGGTAACGGACATGTGACGGCCGCGACCCAGTGGGCGGACCGGTTCGACGGGCGAGATCGGATCGAGGATGCGCTACTCGAGCTCGTAGAAGCCGTCGATCTTGAGTACCGAACCATCCCTGATCGCGATCACCGTCTCATCGCTGGGCTCTCCTCGGGGGCCTTTGGTGCGGCGAACATCGCCGCTCGTCATCCCGATGTTTTCGGCATCGCCATGAGTTTCTCCGGGTACTTCGTTGCGACCGGTCCGGTGTTCGGCGGGATCTCCACTTACATTCGCGTCAACAGCCCGTACTACCTCGTGCAAGACCAGCCTTCCGCCCGGAGCGTCAGATACATCCTGGTCGTCGGCAACCATGATCCCTACTACCTGCAGGCGAACCAGGCGTTTGCCGACCTGCTCGCCCGCCTCGGTGTCCCCCATGAACTCGACGTGCTCACTGGCGGCCACTCCGCGGATGTCTGGCAGACGGGATTGGCAGTGGGCATGAGCCGCATGGCCCAGAGTCTCTCTGTTACGGTGCGCATTCCAGCGGGCGGAGCGACGCATCGTCTCGAGTAACTGACGTTTCAGCGTCGCGTCCGGCGTGATGCGACGCCGCAACGCACCGCGCAACAGCTTGTGTCTTTGCCGGAACCCTTCCATCTCGTTCTACGTAATGGACGGCTGTGACGATGGTGGCCAGAGCAACGGCGATGCTGAGTGTACCGCTCCGACTTCTGCTGACCGCTGCTGCGCTCGGCACCGCCGGCCTTTCGCTGAAGGCCTGGATCGAAGCGCCCCATGCCTGGCAGCCAGCTGGTCTCGCCGCCACCCGAATCATCGCTCCTCTCGGTGTGGTGCTCCTCATCGTGATGGTTCCGGCGCTGCTTCGTCTGATCGGCAGTCCGAAGCGAGCCTTGCGTGACGTCCTCGTCTTGCTCACAGGCGTCGGCGTCGTCCTCGCGCTGGCTGCCGGCGATGGCCTCCTGATGGTCCTTTCGGCAATCTCGCTGATGGCGCTGATGCTCGCCCGCCGCCTGTGGTCGCAGTTCAGTGACCGGCAGGCGATCGCCAAAGGATGGACCCTGCTCCTTGCCGCCGGGATCGGAGTCTCCGCCGTGTTGCTCCTCGACCGACCGACCGGCATCTTCGTTGCCTTGTTCGGCGCCATGCTCCTCGCGGCGGTCGCCGCGGCGACGTGGGGCACTCTCCTGCTGGTTAGAAATGCACCCTTGCCGCTCGAATCCGACCGCGGGCCGCTCCGGACGGCCTACGGGGAATATGCGTCGGCAGGCGTGAGCCCGTTCACGCTCATGAAGGACAAGAAATGGTTCTGGAGTCGTGACCGCAGGGCCTTCCTGAGCTACGGCGTGCGTGCGGGCGTCGCAGTCGTCCTCGGGCCCGGCGTCGGACCAGCGGCGTCGGTCGACGCCCTCTATCGAGAGTTTCGAGCGGCGTGTCACGCCGGCGGCTGGAAAGTTGGCTTCTATCAGGTATCGAGTGAGCTGACCCAGCGTCTTGGCTGGGGCGTGAAGCGCCAGATCGGTAGCGAGGCCATCGTTGACCTGACCAGCTTGACGCTCGAGGGCCCAGTCATGGCAAAGCTCCGCCATGAAGTGAGTCGTGGCACGCGTAACGGGGTCACGATACGGATTATTCCGAAGTCTGAGCTCACCCCGACCATCCGTGCGGCGATGGCGGCACTGGCCGCCTCGTGGCTGCGCCGGCATGCGCTCGGCGAGATGGCGTTCTCGGTCGGTTGCCGTTCCGACCAGCCCGAAGCACCGACGACGCTCGGCCTCGCCTATAACAAGGACGGAGCCCTGGTTGCCTACTGCAGCTGGCTGGCGTTGCCCGGTGGTCGCGGGGTCGTGCTGGATGAGATTCGTCGCACCCCGGAGACGCCAGCCGGCGCGATGGACCTGCTGCTGTACACCTGCATGAAGCAGTTGGCGTTGCAGGCGACCTGGGCGAGCCTCGGCCTGGCGCCGATTGCGGTCGAGCCCGCAAACCGGGTGGCCGCCTTTCTCAATAGCGTGCTGCACCGCCTCGGGATCGCCGGTGTCTCGGCTTCGCTGGTTTCCTTCAAGGGCAAGTTCCAGCCGCGCTGGGAACCCCGCTACATACTTGCCGAGCGGGCGGCGGACTGGCCCGCACTCGCGCTAGCCACCTTGCTGCTCCACTATCCGGATCTCGAGCAGCGCCTTCACCGTGTCGTGCCCACCGCGAGCTGGCGGCGCCAGGCGCGAATCGCCACCGCGCTGGCCGGGGCCCTGGTCGCGGCCGGCACGTCGGGAATCCTGGTGGCTGCGGCACAGAGCCAGGAGGGCCATCCCCTGTATCAGGCGCATGCCGTCGCACTCAGGATCGGGACCGTGCTGCCCACAACCAGCAGCCAGCAGCCTGAGGTCTCACGATCCCGCCCCCTTCTGCCGGCTGCGGCGACACCGCGCAACCAACAAACATCAGTCGCGCTCCCACGTCCGCAGAGGCCCGTGCCACAGGCGAACACCCAGCGGCGCGACGCAGATCAAGAGCTTGACATCAATCCTCGGCGCGCGCCAAAGCAGCACCACGCCGTACAGAAGGTGACCGTGTATGAGCTCCGGGCTCCGACTCCACAGCCCAAGGCGCCTACCCGGCCCATCGGCCACTGACTCGGGCCATTGGGTCGCCCCCAAGAAGAAAAAGAGGCGGCCCCGGGTGGGGTCGCCTCCTTGATGAGGTCGCGGATTCTTCCGCGTGCGTTATTTCGCGAATTCGACGATGCGGGTCTCGCGGATCACCGTCACCTTGATCTGGCCTGGATAGCTCAGCTCGCCTTCGATTCGCTTGGCGATATCGCGGGCGAGGACCTGGGCCCGGCTGTCGTCGATCGTGTCCGGCTTGACGATGATGCGGATCTCCCGACCCGCCTGGATGGCGAAAGATTTCTCCACTCCTTCGAAGGAGTTGGCGATGCCTTCGAGCTTCTCCAGTCGCTTGATGTAGGTCGTGAGGGTTTCCCGGCGGGCACCGGGACGGGCCGCCGACACGGCGTCGCAGGCAATTGTGAGGACAGCCTCCAGATTGGTCGGTTCGACGTCCATGTGATGGGCCGCCACCGCATTCACCAGGACGTCCGGCTTGCCGAGGCGCTTGAGGAGTTCCCCGCCGATGATGGCGTGGGAGCCTTCAACTTCGTGGTCGACCGCCTTGCCGATGTCGTGGAGGAGTCCCGCTTCTCGAGCCAGCGCCACGTCGGCGCCGATCTCGGATGCGACCATTCCGCAGAGGAACGAAACCTCTTTGCTATGGGTCAGAACGTTCTGGCCATAGCTGGTCCGAAAGGCCAGCGTACCCAGCAATTTGACGAGCTCGGGATGCAGGCCGGTAACGCCGGTCTCAAACATGGCTTGCTCACCCTCTTCGCGGATTCGATTCTGCACGTCGCTTCGCGCCTTCTGCACCATCTCTTCGATGCGAGCCGGATGGATCCGGCCGTCGACGAGTAGATGGTTCAGCGCGACCCGGGCTACCTCCCGGCGCACCGGGTCGAAGCCGCTAAGGATGACGGCTTCCGGGGTGTCGTCGATGATCAGGTCGACGCCGGTCGCGTGTTCGAGCGCTCGAATGTTGCGGCCTTCGCGGCCGATGATGCGCCCTTTCATCTCATCGCTGGGAATCGCCACCACCGACACGGAGGTCTCGGCGGTTTGCTCGGCGGCCACCCGCTGCATCGCGGTGACCAGGATGTTGCGGGCGCGCTTTTCACTCTCCTCCTTGACGATCTCTTCGCCCTGGCGAATCTTCTGGGCGATCTCCTGGTTGAGTTCCTTTTCAAGGTTGGTGAGGATGGTCGTCCTCGCTTCCGCTCGCGTCATGCCCGAAATTCGCTCCAGCTCTTTCACCTGCTGGGCCAGGGCATCGTTGACGCGCTCCCTCGTCCTCCCGATCTCCAACTCTTTGGCGGTGATCGCCTGCTCTTTCCGGTCGAGGTCTTCGAGTTTTCGGTCGATCGATTCTTCTTTCTGCTGGACCCGGCGTTCCGAACGCTGGATCTCGGCACGTGCGTCGCGTACCTCCTGTTCCAGAGACATGCGGATGCGGTGAGCTTCCTCTTTGGCCTCGAGGACCGTCTCCTTCATCCGGGTTTCGGCATCCGCCAGCAGCTTCTCCCGCTCCGCGGTGGAGGCGAGATCACGCTGCCGGCTCCGGTTGCCGACCCAGACGTAGGCGACGAGGGCTCCCAATGCCGCACCCACCACGACTCCGATGACCAGGAGTAATGGACTGGGCATAGTTACACCTCGCTTATGGACTTGTGAAAGTTCTTCTCACCGCGCGTGAGCGCGGCGGGACTAGTCGTTACACAGCGACAAAATCTTGACCATTCTAGTTGTGTTCACTTCTCTCGTCAAACAAACGTGCCGCCCAGAATTCGTCGGCCAGCTCCCGGCAGACCCGGTAGACGAGGCCGCTATCGAAACCCCGCCGGGCCAGGCGGGGCGCCAGGTAATTCATGAGGGCATCAGCATCCGGCGGCTCCTTCTGCGCCAGGAGTCGTCGCCCGATCGACAGCGCCCGCTCGAGTTCGGCTTCCGGATCGATCTGAGCGAGGGCGGGCTCGGCCGCCGAGTCATCGATGCCCCGGGCACGGAGCTCCTGGGCGATCAGGGCATGGCCACGGCTGGGCGTCCGGCGGCGGACAAGGGAGGCCGCGTACTCCCCGTCGTTGAGGTAGCCGTCGGCCTGCGCCCGATCGAGCGCCGCCCGAACGGCGTCTTCGGCAAACCCGGCCCGCACCAGCTTCTGACCCAGCGCCGCGCGCGACTGGGGCTGGCGGGCCAGCCGCTTGACCGCGTCCGCGTACGCGGCGTCGGCGCTTTCCGGATCTTGGGCGGTCGGCGGGGATCGCCTCCCCCGCCCCGGCCTCACGCTGGCTGCAGTACGGCCTTCTCGGCTTTGTCCTTGAGTCGGGTGATCAGCTCTTCCCCAAGCTTGGGATTGGCCTTGAGGAAGCCCAGCGTCTGGTCCCGCCCCTGGCCAAGCCGCTGGCCGTTGTAGGAGAACCAGGAGCCGGCCTTCTCCACCAGGGTTGCCTCGACCGCGGCGTCGAGCACGCTGCCCCAGTAGGAAATTCCCTCGTTGTAGAGGATGTCGAACTCTGCCGACTTGAAGGGCGGCGCCACTTTGTTCTTGACCACCTTGACCTTGACCCGGTTGCCGGTCACATCGAGCCCGTTCTTGATCGAATCGATCTTGCGGATATCGAGCCGGATCGAGGCGTAGAACTTCAGGGCTCGGCCGCCGGTGGTCACTTCCGGGTTGCCGAACATGATGCCGACCTTTTCCCGGAGCTGGTTGATGAAGATCACCGAGGTGCTCGACTTCGAGATGGCGCCGGTCAGCTTGCGCAGGGCCTGCGACATCAGGCGCGCCTGCAGGGCCACGTGGCTGTCCCCCATCTCCCCATCGATCTCAGCCTTGGGGACCAGCGCGGCGACGGAATCGACGACGATGACGTCCACGGCGCCCGAGCGCACCAGCACGTCGACGATCTCGAGCGCCTGCTCGCCGGTGTCCGGCTGCGAGATCAGCAGCTCCTCGGTCTTAACGCCGATAT
>CAZRMD010000144.1:0-8307 GCA_964601135.1 uncultured Actinomycetes bacterium
GCCCCCCAACCCACTCCTGCTACGGTGTCATTTCTTAATGAGGGAACGAATCAGCCTGGGTGTGATTCCTTACTGATTGACAACGATCCAATGTTGGTCCGCCTCTACCGCGACTCACGGGCGGCTCCGTCGATGGAATCGGCCAGATATTGGGCGAGATCTTTGACCTGGAGCTGGGCTTCAGCGCCTTTGGCTGAAATTCCGTCGCGGAACATCGTCAGACAGAAAGGACAGGCGGTCGCGACGCGCGGCGCGCCGGTTCGCAGCGTCTGCTCGACGCGGGCGTGGTTGATCCGCGTGCCAATCTTCTCCTCCATCCACATGCGGCCGCCGCCCGCGCCGCAGCAGAAGCCGCGCTTGCGGTGGCGCTCGATCTCGACGAGTTCCGCGCCGGGGATGGCTTCGACGACCTCCCGCGGCGGGTCGTAGATGTCGTTCCAGCGGCCCAGGTAGCAGGAGTCGTGGTAGGTGACCTTGCTATCCAAGGCCTGGCTGGGTCGCAGCCGGCCCTCCCTGATCAGGCTGGCAAGCAGTTCGGTGTGATGCACGACCTCATAGCGACCACCGAACTGCGGGTACTCGTTCTTGATGGTGTTGAAGCAGTGTGGGCAGGTGGCGATCACCTTCTTGGCCTTCGCGCCGTTCATGGCCTCGATGTTCTGTTGGGCCTGCATCTGGTAGAGGTACTCGTTGCCGATCCGTCGGGCCGGGTCCCCATTGCAGGTCTCCTGTGCACCGAGAATGGCGAAGGCGACGCCGGCTTTTTGCAGGAGCTGGACAAAGGCGCGGGCCACTTCGCGGTTAGCCTCGTCATAGGATGCCGCGCAGCCGACGAAGTACAGGTACTCGGCATCCGGCTTCTCCGCCATGGTCTTGACATCGAGGCCATTCGCCCACTCCAGCCGCTGCGCCCGCGGCAGGCCGTAGGGATTGCCCTGGGTTTCGATGCTCCGCAGGGCGCCCTGTGCTTCTTTGGGGAACCGGCTTTCCTCCAACACCAGGCTGCGACGCATGTCGACGATTTTTGGCACGTGCTCGATCAGCACCGGGCACTCCTGCTGACAGGCCCCACAGGTGACGCAGGCCCAGATCTCGTCTTCCTTGATGGCCTCGCCGATCAGCTTCTGCGGCTGGGGCGCATCGCGGCGCTGCTCGGCCGGCGCATCCCGCACCGTTTTGTAGAGATTCTCCCGGCCGTCGACGATGATCATCTTTGGATTCAGCGGCTTCCCCGTCAGAAAAGCCGGACACTGCTCCTGACAGCGGCCGCACTCGGTGCAGGAATAAAGGTCCAGCAGATGCTTCCATGACCACTGCGTGACCTGGTTGACACCATAGTGCTCGGCGTGCTCGAGGTCGATGGTGGGCAGCTGGGCGCCGATCTTCGGCGGCAGCTTGCGAAAGAACACATTAGGAATGGCGACGATGATGTGCAGGTGCTTCGAGCTCGGGATATACGCCAGGAAACTGAGCACGCCCAGGATATGAATCCAGAAGAAGATCTCATGCGCCGGAATGGCGTTCGTGCCCTGCCAGCCGACCGCCTCGAAGACGCGGGCGATGGCCGACGATACCGGTCGCCAGGCAGCCGACGGATCACCGCCTTCGGCGACCCGGGCGGCGTTCTGGCCGAGCATGCCGACCATGATGATGGCGATCAAGCCCAGGATGATCAGGGCATCCACCTCGTTGCTTTCCTGAAACTGGCGCGGCCGGATGATGAGCCGGTTGATCAGCGCCATCACCACGCCAACCAGTACCAGCACGCCGAACAGGTCCTGCAAGAAGGCGAGCCACGTAGTGCCGCCGATCGGCGCCAGGCTGAAGCCGGGCACGATGCCCTCGCCAAAGGCCTCCAGGATGGCGGTCAGCAAGACGACGAATCCATAGAAGATGAAGAGGTGCAGTAGGCCGGAGTATTTGTTGCGGAACATCCGGGTGTGCGCGCCGACATAGGAGAGGACGCCTCGAAGGCGCTCAGGAACATTGTCGATGCGGTTCTCATTGGGACCGAGTCGCAGCATCCGATAGAGCTGGCGGGCCCGGATGGTGAAGTACGCCACGGCAGCCAGCAAGACGGCCAGCACCGCGATCGACTTCACCAGCGTCATCTGTGGTAATCCTACGGTCTACTGAGAGATGCGAGTCCTGGGGCTGACTGGCGGCATCGGGTCTGGCAAGTCCGTGGTGGCCTCGATGTTCAAGCAGCTGGGCGCGGAGGTGGTCGACGCCGATCAGCTCGCCCGCGAGGTGGTCGAGCCCGGTCAGCCGGCGCTGGCCGAGATCGCGAGCGCATTCGGACGGGACATCATTGGCGACGATGGCCGGCTGGACCGCGGGAAGCTTGCCGCCATCATCTTCGCCGACGCGGCGGCTCGTGCCCGACTGAACGCCATCACGCATCCCCGTATCCGCGAGCGCATGGAGGAAGAGGTGGCACGGCGCGCAGACCGTCCGGGGCTCCTGCTGCTGGACATTCCGTTGCTGTACGAGAATGCGCGCACCAGCGCCGTGGAAAAGGTCATCGTCGTGTGGGTCGATGCTGACACGCAGCTGCGGCGGCTCGAGGAACGCAACGGGCTTAGCGAGGCAGAAGCACGCCAGCGCGTCGCCTCGCAGATGCCGCTCGATGAGAAGCGCGCTCGCGCCGATATCGTCATCGACAACAGCGGCCGCCAGGAAGAGACCCGCCGCCAGGTCGAGACGATCTACCGGCAGTTCGCTGAGTAGCCGTACTTCGCACTAACGTCGCTTACAGTCTCTGACCAGTGACTCAACTCAGGATGCGACGGGCATCGCTTGAGGACCTCCCCGAAGAAGGGATACCGGACGGGTTCGAGCTCCGGACCCTCCTTGGTGGGGACATCGCTAGATGGGCCGAGCTCATGACCGGGGCCATCGGCGATTGGGATGAGGAGTTAGCAAGACGCCAATTCTTAGGCGAACCAGGAGTAGAGCCGGAAGGCGTCTTCTTCCTGACCTGTGGTGACGAATATGTGGCAACGGCTACAGACAAGCGGCTCCGGCTGCCAACTGTCGGCTACCTGCACATGGTGGCTGTGGCTCCATCTCACCGAGGAAGACGATTGGGTCGATGCATTTCCCTAGCTGCCTTGCGCCGCATGCGGGAGCGTGGCTGCACGGAGGCAATCCTCGATACGGATGACTACCGGGTCGCAGCAATTCGTACGTACCTTTCGCTCGGCTTCGCGCCTCAATTGATGGAATCCGATCACGTCGAGAGATGGCGAAGGATCCTGGCTGACGTGCCGTCCGACTAGCTTGCCTTGCGCCGGCGTTCGTGCTCGCCGCGACGTGCCCGGTGACGAGGTTCGCGCAGCTCGATCTCGATCGGCCGGCTGACTCGAACTGCAAAGCGCGTCACCCACACGACGGCCAGCCCGACGATGAAGAGAATCGTTCCAGGCGCTGCGTCAGACAGCCGGCTTTGCACGCCGATGACATCGCCGACCCAGCTACTCGCCCCAACAACGCCGTGGAGGAACAGCCCGATGCCGCCCACGATGCACGCGAGCCCGAAGACCAGCCCGGCCAGCGAGTAGATCAGCTGCAGTCGGGCCAGGCGAGCCCACAGGTACCGCTCGCGCGGATCGGGCGGCAATTCCAGCGCGGCCACAACGAACTGAAGCCAGTTCAAATTGCGTGGCGTCGATCGCCACTCCTCCCGATCTCAGATTAGGCCGGTAAGACTACGGCGACGAGGCGGGCCGGGGGTTGTTACCCCGCCGTGCCCGCTTCGTCGCGAAATCGTGGGGACGGTTGCCTAGATCGTCGAGTAATACGCAGCCGGCGTCGGCGCCGGCGATTGGCTCGGCGACTGGCCAGGTGCCGGACCCCCGCGAAATCCTTTGTGCCCGAAGCCAAATCCGCCTGCATCGATACGGGCGAGGACGGCATCCTCCTGCGCCTGCGTCACGGTGCCGGCCTTTACCGCCTTGTCGAGGACGCCCTTGGCCGCGTTGTGCACGGCGCTCTTGACCGCGCTATCGCTGACGCCCTGCTGCGTCTCCAGGTCGCTCAGGCTCTTCCCCGAGCGCAGCGCGCTCTTGAGATCACTTGTGCTCATGTGGAGGGCGGAGGCGACTGCGTTCATCTCGGCGGTACGGAGATCGCGCATCACCGTGCGGTCGGCGCCGAAGCCGCCCGGCTTGAAGCCGAAGCCGCCGGCGGGACCCAGGCCCTGTCCGGCGTCGATCCGGGCCTTCATGGCATCGGCCTGAGCCTTGGTGATCCTTCCGTCGGCCAGCATCTGGTCAACGGTCTGCTTCTCGGCCTGCTTGAGGGCGTCCTGCGTCTGCGTGGGGGTGAGGTGGAGAATGCCGGCCAGCTTGTCGAGGAAGACCTGCGCGTAATTTTTCGAGCTTGATCCGCTTGGTGCTGGCGACGGCGAGGGCGCGGCCTCAACGGCGGCGATGCCGATCACCACAGCAGCAAGGCCGGCAACCGGCAGCGCCACCCAGCGATTCAGTTTCACGTTTGACATCACCTTCCCAAAGGAGTAATGCCTCCATCCTGGGTGGGACGGATGAAGCGCCCCTGAAAAGCGGAAAAGAAATTGGTAAGAGCGGCGCCTCGTCGCCCGTCAGCCAGCTTCCGACTCCTCGAGCGTGTAGACCGGCTCCACGCAGACATCGCGGACGGCGAAGATTTCCATCCAGGTCGCCCGTGACTGGAGAGCGAGGATCGACTGGACGTCGGCGATCGCCGCCGGGTCGAACTGCCGTCCGACGAGGTCTTCTCGACCGATCGCCCGGCAGAACGCTTCCCAGAAATCGGCTTCGAGCGCCGCGACCGTCAGTAAGCCGTCCGAAACCGTGTAGACGTGATAGCAAGGAACCTCGCCGGTCAGGGGCAGCCCGGCCATGCCGGCGCGGCGCGCGGCTCGCGGGAGCGCCGTCCAGCTGCGCATGAGATCGGTCATCGACACCTCGACGCGGGCCCCGCGGCCGCTGCGGGCGCGTTCCGCCAGCGTCGCCGCGATCAGGAAGGCAGCCTGCAACCCGCCGGCCAGGTCGGCAACCTGCAGCCCTGGAATCATCGGGCGACCGTCTGCACGCGGCATCAAGGACAGAGCGCCGCTGCGAGCGAGATAGTTGAGATCGTGGCCGGCGCGCGCCTTGAGCGTGCCGCTCGAGCCGTAGCCGGTGATGGCGCAGTAGACGAGTCGCGGATTGACCGTTGAGAGCGTTGCGTATCCCAGGTCGAACCGCTCCATCACCCCAGGCCGAAAGCCTTCGACCAGCACATCGGCGATCTGCACCCGCTCCAGGAAGGCGAGTCGGCCATCCGGGCTGCGGAAGTCGCAGGTCACCACTTGCTTGCCACGATGAAGCACATCGAAGAAGGCTTCGCCGCCGGGGAGGGCGCGCAGCGGATTGCCCGACGCCGATTCGACCTTGGTCACGTCGGCACCCTGCTCCTGGAGCAGCTGGGTGCAGTAGCCGCCCGGAAGGAGCCGCGACACGTCGAGCACGCGAACCCCGCGGAGCAGCATCCCTGCTAGGTTAGGCGACGTGCGGAACGCCGAAGTGGCGGCGATGTTGAATCGCGTCGCCGACCTGCTCGAGATCAAGGGCGAGAACTTTTTCAAGATCCGCGCCTACCGCGAGGCAGTCCGCCAACTCGACAACCTCACAACGGAGGTCGAAGATCTGATCAGGGAAGGCCGGCTCAAAGAAGTGCCTGGCATCGGCCAGGCGATCGAGCAGAAGATCGAGGAGTATGTCAGGACCGGTCAGCTCCAATTCCTGACACGGCTCGAGACGGAGGTGCCGCCGGCGCTGCTCGAGTTGACACGAGTTCCCGGATTGGGTCCCCGCACCGCCAAAGACATTTACGATGCGCTGGGCATCCTCAGCCTCGATGAGCTGGAGCAGGCAGCCCAGATGCACCGGCTGCTCGGCGTTCCCGGCATCAAGGCCAAAACCGAGGAGAACATCCTCAAAGGCATCGCCCAGCTCAAGCGCACCCAGGGGCGCCGGTTGTTCCCTGAAGCCTGGCTGTTGGCCGATTCGTTCCTCGTCACGCTGCGGGCGATGACCGGCGTGATCAGAGCCGAGGTGGCCGGCAGCGGGCGGCGCGCCCGGGAGACGGTCAGCGACCTCGACCTGCTGATCGGGGCGACGGATCCGGCAGCCATCTGCCGCGAGTTCGCCCACCTGCCGCAGGTCAGTGAAGTAGTTGCCCAGGGCGACACCAAGACCAGTGTCCGGGTGCGCAATGGCATGGAGGTCGACCTGCGCGCCGTGAAACCCGAAAGCTTCGGCGCGGCCTGGCAGTACTTCACCGGATCACAGGCCCACAATGTGCAGCTGCGTGGTCGGTCCGAACGGATGGGACGGCTGAAGATCAATGAGTACGGAGTCTTTCGCGAGGATGGCACCCGGATTGCCGGCGAGACCGAAGAGGAGGTCTATGCCGCGGTTGGCTGTGTGTGGATCCCACCGGAGCTGCGCGAAGGACGGGGTGAGATCGAGCTGGCCGCAAAAGGCTCGCTGCCTCACCTGATCCGGCGCGATGACCTCCTCGGCGATCTCCACACGCACAGCAACTGGAGTGACGGCCGAAATCCGATCGCGGTCATGGCTGCGGCCGCCAAAGAACGCGGTTACGGCTACATCGTCATGACCGACCACAGTCAGTCGCTCCTGATCGCCCAGGGGCTGACACCGGAGCGGTTCCACGCGCGCGCCGCCGAGATCGCCGAGGTTAACCGCGGCCAGGGCGCCCGAGTCCTCAGCGGCGCCGAGGTCGACATCCTCGCCGACGGGAGCCTTGACCTTCCCGATGATCTGCTCGGGACGCTCGACGTCGTCGTCGCCTCGGTTCATACCGCCCTCGACCAGCCAAAAGACGTCATCACCGAACGGGTGCTGGCGGCCCTGCGCTCACCGCACGTCGATGTGCTGGCCCATCCCACTTCCCGGCGGCTCGACCGGCGCGGCGAGACGCAGGTCGACGTCGATGCCGTGATTGCCGAGGCGGTCCGAACCGGAACCGCGCTGGAGATCAACAGCAGCCCCTTCCGGCTGGATCTGAACGACAGCTGGGCGCGCAAGGCGGTGGATGCCGGGGCCATGCTTGCCATTAATACGGATGCCCACTACCCTGCGGAGTTCGACTATTTGCGCTACGGTGTCGCCATCGGGCGACGGGCCGGGCTAACCCCGGACCGGGTGCTCAATAGGCGAAATGCCGATGAACTGGTCGAACACTGCCGGACCAAGGCAGCAAGAGCCGTCGGCAATTTCCGTTGAACGTGTTAACGGCAATATAATTAAAGGCAGAAGGTAGATCGGGCAAATGCTCCAGGAACTCGTCATCAAGGTTCCGGCTCCCTTTGCCGGAACGGCTGATATCGGCTTCTCGACCCGCTATCCTGCCCAGCCCTCCCAAGCTCCGCTCAAGGATGTCCCCTTCATCATCGAAGGGCCGCCGGGTCCGATGCGCCGCCTTCAATCCCGGCTCGAGCTCTTCCGCCAGAAGCCGGCACTGATCCCGGACGCTCCCGGAGAGGCCTATACCTGGACCGATCTGATCCCCTTGAGCGACGAGCTTTTCATCCTCGCCTTTCGCGACGAAAGCCTCCAGGGCGCAGGAGACGACTCGCTCACCGAGCAGCGCTACCTGGCCAACCTGGTCCGTCCCCTGGTCTTCCCCTTCCTCAAGGACTGTGTCCGCATCGGTGAGCTGGCACTGCGGGAAAGCATCCTGCTCGCCCTCCTCGATGACACCCGGGTGATGGCCGAGCTCGAACTGCGGCGGTCGCAGATCGTGCCGCGGAACGGCTCGATCGTACTCGGCGAGACGGTCGACAGCTAAGGCGAGGGTGAGGCCCGCGGGCTGACGCTCGCCGAGGCCGAGGCGCTTGGGCTGCCGGACGGTGAGGGGCTCGTGCTTGGGCAGGGCGTCGGCGATGCGCTGCTCACTGCCGCTCCCGAGGCTGACGCCGAAACCGACGGCGATGCTTTGGGGCTCGGTGTAGCGGTCGGGCTTGGGCTCGCCGCGGGGGATACGGAAGCGGTCGCGCTGGCTGCCGGCGCGCAGCTCGGTGTCGCGGATGGCGCCAGCAGGGTGAGATTCGCGGGGGAGCTGGTCTTGCTGCCGCCTTCGAGGAGGAGGGCGGCGGGGACCACGAGCAAGCCGAGGATGACGGTGATCACGAAGGCAAGCGCGCCCCATTCATGGAGCCAGAAGGCCCGCGACGAGTTACGGATCAGGGCTCGTCGTCCGGCTCTGGCTGAGGTTTGTTGCGGGTGTTAAGGATGCGAACGAAATCCTGCGCCC
>CAZRMD010000145.1:0-8248 GCA_964601135.1 uncultured Actinomycetes bacterium
CCAGGCCGAGTAGGGCCGATCCCGTGCCTGCGGCTTCCGGATGGCGAGTCAACGCTAACGCCACGGCATTCGGGACGATGAAACCGACGCTGGACACCAGCACGAAGAGGGGCGGAAGGATCGCGGCCACGCCCAGTCCATGGCCGTACACAACGACCGCCAGCAACGACAGGCCACCCACCAGGTTGGCCATGAGGCCGATCAGCATCATGCGGGCCGGATCGATCCGCGAGACCAGGCTGCCGTTGACCTGGCTGGTGATGACGAACCCGAGGGCGTTAGTGGCGAAGATCAGGCTGAAGACCTGCGGGCTAATGTGGTAGATCCCCTGCAGCACGAAGGGCGAGCCAGCGATGTACGCGAACATCGCCCCGAAACCGAGGCCGCCAGCAAGGGCGAAGCCGACGAATTTCGAGTCCTGGAACAGATTGCCGAAAGCTCGTGCGGTACTGCGGAATCCGCCGGCCTGCCGGCGCTCCAACGGCAACGTTTCGGGCAGGGCCAATGCAGCGCCTAGCAAGAGCAGCAGGCTGATTAGCGCCAAGGCGAAGAAAATGCCGTTCCATGTCGTGAATCGCAAGAGCTGTGCACCCAGGACAGGCGCCAGGATTGGAGCCAGGCCCATGATCAGGACGAGTCGCGAAAAATAGCGAGCGGCGGCGGCGCCGGAGTACATGTCGCGAACGACGGCGCGCGCGATCACGATCCCAGCCGCTCCGCTCAGGCCTTGCAGCAACCGGAAGGCCACGAGGAGCCCAGCCGACGGCGCGAAGGCGCAGGCAATTGACGCGATTGCGTATGCACCCACGCCAACCATGAGCGGACGACGCCGGCCGAGCATGTCACTGAGTGGTCCGGAAACGATCTGACCGAGGGCCAATCCGCCGAGGCACGCGGTCAACGTGAGCTGGACGACCGACTCCGCAGCGTGAAGGTCGCGCCCGATCATCGGCAAAGCCGGCAGGTACATATCGATAGAGAGGGGACCGAAGGCCGTCAGGCCACCGAGCAGCACGAACAGGCGGGCCCGTTCGACCCCCGTCATCGAAGCCGCGATCGCGCGCGATGAGGGTCCGGCAGAGCGAGGAGAAACCACGGACATTACTCTTCCATACCGGGTGGGGATGGCGATTCATTCCATATCGGTATGGCATCATCGGACGGCCAAGCATCGGAGGTGAAGCAATGAGAGTGCTCTTCATCGCTGGGTTCGGACCAATCGCTTCCGACGTGGCCAAGTCGCGGCGCCTCTATGAACAGACGCTCGGCATCCAGTTCAAGGTCGAGGATGGCGACTACCTGCACACCGAGCAGGTCAAAGGTGCCAATACCTTCGCCGTGTGGCCGCTGGCCCTGGCCGCCGAGTCGTGCTTCGGCTCAGCGCAGTGGCCGTCGGATGTCGTCACGCCTCAGGCCTGGCTCGAATTTGATGTCGATGACCTCGAAGTCGCGACCAAGGAACTGGAAGAACAGGGTTATCGACTCCTCGTACGAGAGCACACCGAGCCCTGGGGCCAAATCGTGACGCGCCTCATCAGCCCCGAGGGCTTGCTGGTTGGGGTAACCGTCACGCCGTCGATGCGCGAGTCACAGCCATGACGGCTAATAACCGCTCGAATGCAGGCGTCGCCGCCTTGCCAGGAGGATGTTGGTCCACAGCTGGACCATACATGTAAGAGGACGCCCTCCCTTCCACCTCAATATATAGCGCACCTGGGGGCTTGCTACAAGCCCGGGGTCCTGCCCCATAATCGCCGGGCGATGGCTGAGACGGAGCACGCGGTGGTGATCGTCGGAGGAGGTCCGACCGGGATGATGCTGGCGGCTGAGTTGGCGCTGGCGAGGGTCGAGGTCGCGGTCGTCGAGCGCCGTTCCCATAACGAGCTCGTCGGCTCACGAGCCGGCGGCTTTCACTCGCGCACGATCGAGGTGCTGGATCAGCGGGGGGTCGCGGATCGCTTCCTTTCGCAGGGGAAGGTGGCACAGATCGCGACGTTCGGCACGACGGTGTTGGACATGAGCGACTTCCCGACGCGTCATCCGTACTCGCTGGGGATCTGGCAGAAGCACATCGAGCGCATCCTGGCCGGCTGGGTTGACGAGCTAGCGGTGCCGATCTATCGGGGACGAGAGGTGACCGGCTTCACACAGGACAACACGGGGGTTGATGTCCGGCTGTTGGACGGCGAGCCAGTCCGGGCACAGTATCTCGTCGGGTGCGACGGCGGACGCAGTCTGATCCGTAAAGCCGCCGGGATCGATTTTCCCGGATGGGACGCAACTCGAAGCAATTTGATCGCCGAGGTCGAGGTAACCGAGGAACCACCACGTGGCGTTCGTCAGGACGCCATCGGCGTACATGGCCTCCAACAGATGGAGGATGGGAAGACGTTCCGGGTCGTCGTCACCGAGAAGCGGCTCGGCCCAAATGACGAGCCCATCCCGCGCGATCTGAGCGACGCGCTGATTACCGTGTACGGCACCGACTTCGGGATCCACAATCCCACGTCGATCTCGAGGTTCACCGATGCGACTCGGCAGGCCGCGGCCTACCGCGAGAAACGCGTGCTGCTGGCCGGTGATGCAGCCCATGTGAATTATCCGGCCGGTGGACAGGGTCTCAGCCTCGGGGTGCAGGATGCGGTGAATCTCGGATGGAAGCTGGCTCAGGTCGTCAAGGGGACCTCCCCCGAGAGCCTGCTGGATACGTATCAGGCCGAGCGTCACCCCGTGACTGCCCGTGCCCTCAAATACACGATGGCCCAGACCGTGCTCCAGCGCCATGACGACCGCACCAAGCCCCTGATCGAGATGGTTTCGGAGCTGGCGAAAATGGCGGCGCCTCGCAAGTGGCTGGCCGGAATGATTTCGGGGCTGGACATTCATTACGACCTCGGTGAGGGACACCCGCTGCTCGGGCGGCGCATGCCCGATCTGGACCTCGTCACCGCCGACGGCCCACGCCGGGTATTTACGGTTCTACACGATGCCCGGCCGGTACTCCTCAACCTTGGTCGGCCCGGCGCCATCGCCATCACGCCGTGGATCGATCGGGTCCGACTGATCGACGCAACATACGACGGTGCCTGGGAACTTCCCGTACTTGGCGCGGTGTCTGCTCCGAGTGCCGTGTTGATTCGGCCGGACGGATATGTTGCCTGGGTGGGAGACTGGACTCAGCGCGGGCTGCCTGACGCGCTGACCACCTGGTTCGGACCGCCTTCTACCAGGTAGCGCTTGAAAGCCAGGGATGATCCGCCGGGACCATCCCTGACTCCATCCATCGCTCAGCGTCGAGGTGTCTTCAGCGTCTCCAGCACGGCAACGAGACGTTCCTGGGATTCAGCCGCGCCCTCCTCCATCCCGGACTGGAGCATGCCATCGCGATCGGCGCGGTTGGAAAACAGCATGTTGTCCGAAACTTTGGTCTTTCCGCCTTCGACCGGCTCGAGGGTGACGGTCTGGACGGCCTCATGCCCAGGGATCGCCTCGTAGTTGAACGTGAAGACGAGGCGCTTTGACGGGACGACTTCGCGAAAGACGCCGCTGAAGATGTGTTCGCCGCCATCGTCAGCACGCTGGATGAATCGCCAGGCGCCGCCAGGTCGAACCTCGAGCTTGTCGACAGTGGTCGTGTAGCGCGACGGTCCCCACCACTGGGCGATGGCATCCGGATCGGTGTACGCCTTGTAGACCAGATCGGGGGGCGCATCGAGGACGCGGCTGCTGGCGATCTCACGATCAGACGGCAGCGTGAACATCGAGGTCTTAGTTTTTTCTGGCATGTCTCTTCTCCTTTGCTTGCGCTCGGCGCAGGTAGTCGTTGAGTCGGTCGTAGCGGTCGTCCAACAGTCGTCGGTACGGCTCGAGCCACCGATCGATTTCTCGAAACGCCTGCGGCCGCAGGCTGTAGATGCGCTGTTGCGCGATGGGATGAACCTCGACGACGCCGGCATCGGTCAGCACCCGCAGATGCTTCGACACCTGCGGCTGGTTGAGCTGGAGCTTGTCGGCGATTTCTCCCACGGGGCGGGGCCCGTTACGCAGGAGCCCGACGATCAAGAGCCGATTCGGTTCGGCGAGGGCGGTCAGCGCGTTCATCGACGCGAATATACCTTAAGAGGCATATGCCTGTCAAGGCATATGTAGCAATTCTCAGGGAAAGGTCATCGCCCTAGAAGGGAAGCTCGAGCGCGTCCGTGAGAAATTTCGTAAACGGCGCCGCAACCCGGCAGGTATCGATGAAGCGGTCCAGGAAGTCCGGCGCGCAGGCGTCTTTCTCGGAGAAGGCATGGCCGGCTGTGAAGTCGGTTCGCTTCAGGTCCTCGACGAGCGGATGATCCTTGGGATAGCCGCGCGGCGCAGTCTTGAGCAGGCGCCCCTCCATGGTCAACGTGTCCGTGAAGGGTTTCGCTCTCGTCAGCCTGGTCCAGCGGCGAGGCTGCGCCACGATGGCGTCGCGGACTCTGGTCAGGGCGACGCTGTCCGGGTGCCAGATGCCGACGCCGCTATACACACCTCCTGGTTCGAGGTGCAGATAAAAACCGGGCGCGGAACCGCTGCGGTGCTCATGCGGAAAGTGCACGGCGCCTGCGGTCTTGTACGGGGTCTTGTCTTTCGAAAATCTGATGTCGCGGTAGATCCGGAACACCGAGCCGCCGACCGGCCGTGGATCTGCGATGAAATGGGGGCTGATCTTCTTCAGTCGGGGACCGGCCGCGAGCACGAAGTCGACCAGCCGGTCGCGGACGTCGCGCTCATACCGTGCCTTGTTCTTCTCGAACCATGGGCGGTTGTTGTTCCGCCTCAAGTCGCGAAAGAACGCGAAGTATGCGGGGCTGAAGAAGGCCGTCGCCATCAGCCACGATCAGCGCGTGTTCGAGGCAACGAGAACGTAGTCGGTGAAGGTCACCGGGCCTCCGACCAACTCGGGCGAGTAGATCGATTCGAAGCGCTTGACGGCATCTGACTCACTGTGCCGGGTCTGCGCCGCTTCATCCGCAACGATAAAGAGATGAATGAATCGCGTCGGATCATCCGTCTGCTGCGAGGCCGAATAGAGTCGGGTCCCGGATTCATTCTTGGTGACGTATGAGACAAACTCCGCGATGGCCTTCTTCACCTTGTCGACGGCATTCGGCTTGACCCGGTAGTGGGCGGTTTGATAGATGGGCATTTCGCTCTCCTCTCCTACATGCTTGGCACCAGCGTACGGCGTGCGCCACGGCGATGCCAATCGGAACGAAAGGTCACCGAAGGACAGTAGTCTTAGAGCTCATGAACGTTGCCGAACCCGACAAGGAAGTGCTGACCTGGGCGGCGTTCGGCGAGGGTAGTCGCGAGCTGGCGGAGCTCGTCGCGGATAGCGGCTATCGCCCCGGGATCATTCTCGGCATCGCCCGTGGCGGCCTGATCCCGGCTGCAGCCCTGGCCTACGCGCTCGATGTCAAGAACGTCTTCATGATGAGCGTCGAGTTCTACACCGCCGTGGACGAGCGCCTCGACTTTCCGGTGATGCTGCCGCCGCTCCTGAATGCCGTCGATATCGCCGGCGCACGGGTCCTTGTCGTTGATGACGTGGCCGACACTGGTGGGACGCTCAAGCTTGTCAAGGATTTCTGCGCGGAGCACGTTGCCGAAGTCCGCTGCGCCGTTCTGTATGAGAAGCCGCGCTCCGTCGTCAAGTGTGAGTACGTCTGGCGTCGAACCGATCGTTGGGTCAACTTCCCCTGGTCCAGCCAGGCACCGGTTGTCGGACGGCTCAGGCCGGAACGCGTGACGTCGACCTAGGCTGAGCTCTACGGGCTGGCGATCAGGGAGGCGTCCATGCGGCCCTCGACCCAGCCGATATAGCGTTCGGCCGAACGCTCAACGGCGGCCAGGCCGTCGCGGTCGATGACGCGATCCCACCACCCGCCGTAGACACGGTCAAAGCGGTACGGGCGAACGGTCGCGACGATCTGTCTCACCATGGCAGGCGAGAGCGGGATCTCATTCGGGTAGCTGCGCATGAAGCTGACGAAGCGGCGGTCGGCGACCACGGTCAGGGTGTCACCCGTGAGCAGGGCGCCGCGCCCCTGCGCGCCGGCCGCCCAGTGCAGCGCGGCACTGCCCTCGAAATGGCCGCCGCACTGGATCAGGGTGAGGTCAGGAACAAGAGAGATCCTGTCCTTCCAGAACCTGATGGCGGGATCAGGACGCATGACCCAGCGGCGATCAGCCTCCGGAATGAAGATGGGTGCATGATCGAAGGCCTGGCTCCATTCGACACAGACGCCGTAGAAATGTGGATGCGACATGGCGATCCCATGAAGCCCACCCCGATCGCGCACCGCGGCGATGCCGCGCTCGTCGATGAGGCCGAAGCAATCCCACAGGAAATTTCCCGCTGGTGTTTGGACCAGCAGAGCCCGCTGGCCGATGCCGATCTTTGGTTCGCTACCGAGGCCGGTCAGACCTGGTTCGAGGTCGCGGACGTCGACGCGGTAACCTTCCGCCTGCAGCTCGGGCAGCGTGGCCCAGCGCTGGCCCTCCGGGGGCACGTATTGGCGTTCATCCATGCAGATGTCGCATCGCTGGGGCGGGTTGTCAGTCATCGCCTGCTGCACACCGCACGTCCGACAGATATAGGCGGGCAAGGTTTTCACTTTAGCCCCCTCATCCCACGCGGCGCAGGTGGAGAAGATGCCCCGTGGCTGGGGAAGCGGCCACGGGGCCGGAGGGGATGCGATCAGGCGACCGCGATCTCGGCGGGCGGAACCGCCGCCGTCTGGGCCGGTGCGCGACGGTTGATGACCAGCAGGCAACTCAGCGATGCCACGGTCAGCACGCCCACCGCGACCGCGACCGTTGGTCGCATGGCAGTGATGTATCCACTGACGAAGACATCGTGGATCAGCTGGCCGATCCGGGCGGCGACTTGGGCCGGAAGTCCTGTGGGTAACGAGGCGCCGGTCTGACCGCGGCCAACCTGCAAACCGGATTTCGCTGCCTTGGCAAAGCCATCGACGAATTGCGCCCGGAAGGGTCCGGGTAACTGGTTCGCTGAGGCCACCGCCTGGTCGTGCAGCGAACTGGCCAGCTGGTTCTGCAGGACCGCCCCGATGACCGCCGCGCCGATGACCGCGCCCAGCTGGCGGGTGGTGTTCAGGACGCCCGACGCCGCACCGGCCATCGCCGGCTTGATGTCTTGCATGGCGACGGTGGTCATCGGGGCGAAGACCAGTCCCAGACCGACCCCCGCGACGATCCACGGCAGAATGAACGTCGCTGAGGTCGAGCTCGCGCTCGCGACCAGCGTCACGATGCTGGTGCCGACGCCGAAGATCGCCAGGCCTGCCATCAGCAGATACTTCCCGCCGAACCGGTCAGACAGCCGTCCGGCAACGGGTGCCAGGATCGCCGCTGTCAGCGACATCGGCGCCACCGTCAACCCGGATTGCAGCGCGGACATGCCCAGCACGCTCTGCATATAGATCGGGATGACGATGAAGATGCCCTGCAGCGCAAAGGACATGCCGGCGCTCGTCCAGTTCATCAATGAGAAGTTGCGATTGCGAAAGAGGCCCAGTGGAACGAGCGGCTCGGGCTGGCGCCATTCCCAGGCGAGGAAGGCGAGTGCCAACGCGATGCCGGCACCGATCACGATGGGAATCGTCAGCCATCCTGTGATCGTTCCCCAGTCATAGCGCTGGCCCTCGATCAGTCCGAATACGATTGCGAAGAGGGCGACGCTCGACAGGGCCACCCCGACCAGGTCGAGCCGGTGCCGGAATCCCGGGCGGACGTCCGGAATGACGAGGAAGGTGCCAATGAAGGTCAGGATCCCGATCGGCACATTGATGAAAAAGATCCACCGCCAGTCCCAATTCGTGATGATCCAGCCGCCCAGCGTCGGCCCGGCGACGGTCGACACGCCGATGACGGCACCGACGATGCCGAATGCCGCTCCGCGCCGCTCCGGCGGGAAGATCGACATCAGGATGGGCAGACTCTGCGGGGCGAGGAAGGCACCGCCGACGCCCTGGATCACCCGGGCTGCAATCAGCTGGTTCGCGTCATGGGAGAGACCGCAGAGGGCTGACGCCGCCGTGAAGATCACCAGGCCAAGGGCGAACATCTGTCGCGGTCCCACGAGATCGCCCAGCCGGCCGCCGGTGATCAGGAGGACGGCATAGGTCAGCAGATAGCCATTGAAGACCCAGAGGACCTCGTCGAGCGACGCATGCAGACCCGAGAGGATGCTCGG
>CAZRMD010000146.1:0-8225 GCA_964601135.1 uncultured Actinomycetes bacterium
ACCACCAGGCGAAGATATTGTCGCGGCCGCTCAGCCACATATCGTAGGGCGGCATGGATTGGGTGGCATCTTCCCGGATCAGCGAGGTGAGCGCGGAGACGTCGTAACGTTCGAACGCGGCAACATACCGCTCGAGCAACGCGTGATCGGAATCGGTCAAGGGTGTCGGCCGATCATCGATGCTCACGTTGCTCTTCGCCAGCGTGGCTCGGGCGCGCTGGAGGGCGCTGTTCACTGATGCCACGGAGGTGTCGAGCAGCTCCGCGACTTCGGATGCCTCCCAGCGCAAGACCTCGCGCAGGATCAGCGCCGCACGCTGCCGCGGTGGCAGATGCTGAAGCGCGGCCACGAGCGCCAGCCGGAGTGATTCGCGCTCGACAGCGACCTCAGCAGGATCTGGCTCGGGGGCGACCAGCTGCATCGGAATCGGTTCCAGCCAGGTGGCCTCAGGCCGGGTATGCAGATTTGTGGCCACCGGTTCCTGGGCCGGCCCCAGATCCATCGGCCGAATACGCCGCTCTTTACTGTTCAGCATGTCGATGCAGACGTTTGTCGTGATCCGGTAGAGCCACGACCGCAGCGCCGCCCTTCCCTCGAAACGGTCGCGGCTCCGCCAGGCGCGCACAAATGCGTCCTGAACCGCGTCCTCGGCATCGAACGGTGATCCGAGCATCCGATACGCGTAGGCGGTCAGTTCGGCCCGGTACGGCTCGAGTTCGCCGAACGCGGACGCGACCGCAAGCGTGGATTCCTGCACCGAAGGGATTCTAACGACGTGCCGCCGGCTCGGGCCGAATCGATTCGATTTTGCGTCAGGCCGCGATCAAGCCTTTAGAACCTCACGTAGCCGGCGAGCGAATTCCTCAGCGTGGCTCTCGAAGCCGCCATGCGCACCCGGAAACACGACCGCTTCAGTGCCCAGCCGCGCCGCCAGGCCAAGCCCACCTTCATGGGCGAGCTCGCCCCGCGATTGGTCCCCAACGGCAGCCACGATCCGGACCGGCCCTGATTTCAACGCCTCGAAATCGGGTTGATAGGCCGCAATGGCATGGAAGTAATGGCGGAACCAGAAATCCATGTTGCGCTGCATCTGCGCCATCGCCTCGCGCATTTCCGCGGTCGGCTCACCTGGCGGCGCCGGCGGCGGGCCGCCTGTTATCCGTGTGTGGGCCAGGAACTTCTGCATGGTTGGCCCAATTCCAGATGTGCGATAGGTCTCGACGATGTCGTCCATTGCTGCTCGCTCCCGCTCCGGGTCTGGCATCAATGCAGGAGAAGGCGGTTCGTGGCAGACCAGCGTGCGGAGCTGCTCGGGGTGCCGAGTGGCCAGTTCGAGTGAAATCGTCGCACCGCCGCTGCTGGCAAACACATAGGACGGCGCGCTTGCCGTTGCCTTCAGCAGGCGATGGACGTCGTCGGCAAAGATCTGCACGATCCGCTCGTCATCGAGCGGCGCTTCCAGCTTGCTGTGCGATAGCCCGCGCGGATCGTAGCTGACGACGGTGTAGTCGGAATCGAGGTATCCGGCGATCTGCCGGAATGCTCCGGCGTCGGCGGGACCGCCAGGCATCATCATCAATACGGGACCCGATCCGCGGACCTCGTAATAGATACTGGCGCCGGGCACCTGGAGAAAGTCTGTCCTGGTCGGTATCTGAACGCTCATTGGTCCTCCTTCGAAAGCCTGTCTATGCTCCCAGACTGGTCCTCCGGGTCGAACTCATCGGTCCGTCCAGCGCAAAGGTCGGGTGATGACCAGCGCAATTGCGGCAACGAGCAGGCCGACGATAAACGGACCGGGACCATAGTCGACGGTCCTACTCCATGCTTGAAACGTTGCCGCAAGGGGCTGAATCGCGACGGCAGCGATCGCCCCGAGGACGACCGCAGCGAACACAAGTCCAAGCCGACGCTCGCGTCCGGTCGGAAAGCCTGGCCCATGATGCGTCCAGTCGTCGGCAATCAAGCGCGGGATCTGGGGGGCATGGGCGGCCGCGTGGATGACGATCGTCGGCAACCAGAACAGGGCACTGAAGACGTGCAAGACGAGCACGCTCGGGCCGGTCAAGAGTAGGGCTATCCCCGTTGCGACCACCATTCCCGTCGTGACCAGCAGCACGGGCCCAAGCACCCGAAGCGCGAGCAGGGGCTTGCCTCGACGCACGAAGGCGGGCGAGTTCGCGTAGTAACGGGCAAATCGGTATCCCGTACTGCCGACCATCACAGCCAGAGGACCGATCAAGAGGACGCCAACGAAGATGTGGATCGGTAGGAGCGCATGGGCGTTGGCCGCGGTCACGATGACGACCAGGACCAGTGGAAGAAGCACCGCACCCGCCAGGCCGGTCAGCCGCTCGTTACCGACGACCGCGGCCCAGCCATCATCGCTCGCTTCGCGGAAGACCTCCTGCATCGATCTTCCTTTATATATGGCGTATGGACCTTGGCTTGCTCATCCTCCGCGTGGTGGTCGGCCTGCTGCTGATCGGCCATGGCACCCAGAAGCTATTCGGCTGGTTCGGCGGCACTGGCATCGAGAAGTGGGTGGCGGGAATCGGGACGCGTGGCTTCATGCCACCGACCCTGTGGGGTTGGGCGGGCGCACTTGGTGAGACCGTCGGCGGCATCTTGCTCGCCCTTGGATTCTTGAGTCCTCTCGGTTCGTTCGCCATCGCCGCCGCGATGCTCGTGGCGATCGTGACCGCCCACTGGAGCAAGGGCATCTGGAACTCGAAGGGCGGCATCGAGTTTCCGCTGACCAATATCGCTGCGGTTCTAGCCCTGGCTCTCACCGGACCAGGCGTCTATTCACTCGACCATCTCTTCGGGATTTCACTGCCGACATGGTTCGGTTGGGCGGCCGCCGTCGTCCTCATCGGCGGTGCCGCCGTTGGCCTGATAACCCGGCGGCCCGCCACCACGAGCACCGCCCAGCCGGCGGCTACCTCGCGGTAGTTCGCGAGCGACCGGCGGGCTGGCGCGCGGGCTTCTTCAGAACGGCTTTGATGGCTTGGCTCGAGGCTTCATCCGGAGATTCGGAGATCACCGTTGCGGAGCGGTCGTACTCTGCCAGTGCTTGCGCGAGCGGCTCGGCGCGAAGCGTCCCCTCGCCGTAGGGAAGATGCGCCTTCTCGTTCCGGTTGGCGTAACTGATATCTGAGAAATGGATATGGAACGGTCGACCAGGACCAAGGACGGAGTCCGCCTTCCTGAGCGCATCGCTGAACCGGTCAACGGTCGTAAAAGCGCCATCGCTCGTCGCGTGCATGTGGGCGAAGTCGATCACGGGTCGGACCCACTCGAAATGCCGGCTGATCTCGACGACATCATCGAGACTCCCCAGCTCCTGGACACGGCCCATGACCTCGATCCCAAAGTCGACAATTCGCTCCTTCTTCGTCAGACGCTCGCGTAACCCCTCGAGCTGAACGACAACCGCGGCAATCGCATCCTCGCGCTTGCGGCCAAGCAAGAAGCCGGGATGGATGACGATCGGAGCAGCGCCACATGCAACAGCAAGGCCGGCCGTGTGGTCGAGCATCCCGACCGCCATCTGATGCTTCCGCCCGCCCTGATCCACATGCCCGAGGAAGGCAGCCAGGGGCCCGTGGATGGATAGGGCAATCCCTGCATCACGCGCTAGGTTGCCGAGCCGCTGCGCAAATTCGCGATCCATCCAGAACCCGTCGCTGAAATCGATCTCGCACGCGTCGTAGCCACGCTTTTTCAGCAGATCGACCGCGGTTTCGGCGCTTTCGCGCGACGGAACGCCTCCTGGGCCGACTCGGATGGTCCGCATCTGTCGCCTTGAATGATTTCAGAGAAGCCGAGGGTTCGGCCGGTCACGCTGGATAGACGCCGACGTCGGTCGCTTTGAATGACAGCCAGACATCGCCTCCCTCGCCCAGCTCGAGAGCTTTTTCTGCCGCCGTCGTCACTTCGGCGACGATCGCAATCTCGCCGTCGATCCGCACCCGAACGCGGTCTCCCATGCGGTCAATGTTCGCCACTCGGCCTGGCCACACGTTTCTTGGACTGCCCTCCGGCCGGCGTCGGTGCACGGCAACAGCCCGAGGGTGAATCGTTGCGAACACATCGCCCGACGCAGCACCGGCCGCGGCCACGACTGCTCCCCCTGGAACGTGGATCGACCCATGATCGGCGCGTCCTCGAAGCAAGTTCACGCCGACCAGGTCGGCGACGTATGGAGATCTTGGCCTCTCCGTGATCTCGGCTGTCGTTCCGGACTGCACGAGTTTCCCTTGCTCCATCACGACCAGGCGGTCAGCCAGTGCGGCGGCTTCGAGGGGATCATGGGTCACGAGCAGGCGGAGTCCAGGAAACGACGCGAGGTGGTGCTTCAAGTCGCGACGAACCTCGGCTCGCGTGGTGACGTCGAGCGCTGAGAGGGGTTCGTCCAGCAGGAGGAGACGTGGATTCCGAACCAGTGCGCGGGCGAGCGCGACGCGCTGGCGTTGGCCTCCGGACAAAGCGGCCGGTTTCACTGCAGCGTAGCTGCTGAGCCCCATTCGATCCAGCCACTGATGAGCTTTCTCATCCGCACTTCGGCGCGAAGTCCCATGCGAGCGCAGGCCGAAGGCCACGTTCTCCTCGACGCTGAGATGAGGGAACAGCAGGTAATCCTGGAACACGACGCCAATCGACCGTTTTTCCGTCGGCACGTACGCGCCACTGCGCGCGTCGTCGATCACTTGTCCATCGAGGCGGACATAGCCACTGCGGAGCGGTACCAGCCCGGCGAGGGCCCGCAGCAGTGTCGTCTTCCCGGCGCCATTCGGCCCGAGCACGGCGACCACCTCGCCTTCCGACAATGTCAGCTCGATGTCGAGCTCGAGTCCGCCGAGCGCCAGGTGCACGGCGGCTTCCAGGCTCATGCCGATCCGAGCCAGCGGTGCCTTAGCCCGACCAACACCAGCAGCGAAATCAGCAGCAGCAGCAGGCTCAAGATGAATGATGCGTTTTGATTTGTCTCCAGCAGCTGGTAGACGGCGAGCGGCATCGTTTGGGTGACGCCGGGAAAGTTGCCGGCGAAGGTGATCGTCGCACCGAACTCGCCCAGGGCTCGCGCCCAGCACAACACCGCGCCGGCAAAGAGCGACGGGGCGATCAACGGGACCGTCACCCGCGTGAAGACCCGCCACCGGCTCGCGCCCAGGGTGCGGGCGGCCTCTTCGTAGCGCCGATCCATCGAACGCAAGCCCGCCTCCACGGTGAGGATCAGGAAGGGCATCGCGACGAAGGTCTCCGCCATCACGACGCCGGCCGTCGTGAAGGGCAGGGTGATACCGAAGGTGCTGACGAGCCACGCTCCGAAAATGCCGCGGCGGCCGAACGCGAGGAGCAGCGCGATGCCGCCCACCACCGGAGGAAGCACCATGGGCAGCGTGGTCAGGGCACGCAGCACTGACCGGCCGGGGAACTCCAGCCGCGCATAGATCCAGGCCATGGGCACGCCGAGGACCACCGCGATCGTTGTGGCTGACAGCGAGGCGACCAGGGACAACCGGAGAGCGTCCAGCGTTTCCGGCGCCGTCAATGATCTGGCTGCCTCGCTCCATGGCGCCCGTAGCAGGAGCCCGAGAAGAGGCAGGATGAAGAACGCGGCGCCGATCGCCGCCAGGACCACGACGACAGGCGGGACGCTCTGCCGCCTCATCGGATCAGGCCGCGAGAAAGCCGAACGATTCCAGCTTTGATTGGCTGGTCGCGGAGCGAACGAAGTCGATGAACGCCTTCGCGGCTGTCGGATTTGGAGAGCCCTTGATTTGGACCAGCGGATAGGTGGCAACGATGTTGTCCGAATCGGGTATTGGAACGCCCAGCACCTTGTTGCCGGCCGCTTTGACGTCCGTTGTGTAAACGATGCCGGCATCGGCTTCGCCCAGTTCAATCTTGCTGACCACCGACTTGACGTCGGCCTCGAGGCTCTTGGGCGTCACGCTGACGCCAGCCCTGGCCAGCACCTGGCGCGAATATCTTCCAGCCGGGACCGTCGGGGCCTCGGTGATATAGATGACGCCGGGCTTCGCCAGGTCAGCCAGGCCCTTGATGCCCCTAGGATTGCCGGCGGCGACCACGATCTCTAGCTTGTTGTGGGCAAACACCTGCGGGGAACCGTTGGTATACCCGTCAGCTTTGAGCTTGTCCGTGTTGGTCGTATCCGCCGATGCGAACACGTCGACCTGGGCACCCTGCTCGATTTGAGTCACGAGCGTCGGCGTCCCGGCAAAGTTGAAGCGGATGGTGACACCCGGATGGGAGGCCCGGAATGTGGCGCCAAGCGTCTTGAATGAGTCGGTCAGCGACGCCGCGGCATAGACGGTCAGCGTGCCGTTCACTGAGGTTTGTGACGATGATGCCGTCGACGGACCGGTTGCGCTTCCGCAACCAGCGACGAAGATGACGATCAGGATCGGGAACGGAATCCGCCTGTGCATCTGACGCTCGTTACGCGCGTGGCAGCTCGATGACCACGCTGGTGGCCTTGACGGAGGCCACCGCCATCACGCCCGGCTTCAAGCCCAGCTCGTCAGCGGATTCCCGGGTGATGAGCGAGACCACGCGAAACGGACCCGCCTGCATCTCGACCTGGGCCGCGACGCCATCCTTGATGACACGGGTCACGATGCCGGGAAAGCGGTTGCGGGCCGACTCGCTGGCGACCGGGGGCGGCTCCTGGCGCGGCAACCCGGCCATATAGCGGGCCAGGCCGGTGCCATCGATCTGCCGCTGACCGCCGGCGGAGCGCACCGTCTTGATCTGACCGGAATCCACCAGGCGCCGGACCGTGTCGGGACTGACCCGGAGCAGCTCGGCCGCCTGCCCGATACGCAGGTGGTTGGGCATTACTAAATGCTAGCAAATGCTAGGTCTGGATCGGTTCATGTTGGCTGGCGCGACAAAAAAACGGCAGCGTCTTTGCGTCCGCGACGTTTAGCGGCCGCGGCTGCTCGGCTTAGCTAGGAGAAGGTCTGCCAAAGTCCCAGGACGTTTCCCTCACTGTCGGCGAAATACGCAGCGAATCCCGCACTACCGACCGGTTGCTTTCCACGAAGCACCCGGCCGCCGAGCGACTCGATTCGACTGAGCGCCTCGTCGACGCTCTGCACCTCAATCGTGATCACGGGACTGGTAATTGGTTCTCTCCGCGCCAGCATCCCACCATTGATGGCGCCAGGTTCGAGCGGCGCTCCACCGTCGCGTGAGGGCACGGTGCCCAACAAGGTGTAGCCCATCCCCGGCATGCTGTTGACCGACCAGCCGAAGGCTTGGCGATAGAAATCCTGTGCCCGTTCGAGATTGTCAGCCGGAATCTCAAAATGAACCACCCTATCCGCCATGGTTGACCCCTCCACCTCAAAAATCCGCTGCAACGTAACCCAGTTTGACAGCGGCTGGAAAATTCGTCCAGGCAGCAGGGGGCCCGCTGGCAAGCTCTACAGGGCTGCCACGGCCGACTTCCAATCGCGACCGGTCGCATCGGCATGATTGGCAATGTCGACAACGAATAACTCCGGCCAGCGGCTCGCCGGGAGCAGGTCCTTCATCCCGACTGCGAACCCGCCGGCGACACTCTGGCGTTCGACGAGGATGCCACCGCCCTCCCGTCGGAAGCTGTACGCCATCGTCCCGATGCGTGCCTCCAGATGCCGGCCTCCTTTCGTGGTCCGCACCGCTGATTGCGGAAGGACTCGCGGCAGCGCCTTGGTTAGGTGGTCGAGCAGTCCATCTGGCGTTCCTAGACGCACCCGCAGGCGTTCGATCGCTGACTTCAGCTCCGCCGGCAGTGCGGGTGCGGAAGCCGTCGGCTTGCCCTTGACCGGCTCCTGACAAAAGCGGCACGTGGAGTCCGTAGCCTCGAGCGGCCCGCCGCAATTGTGGCAGTGGGTGGCGCTGGGCTCAGCCATCCATGGTCAGAACCATGGCAGGCGGAGCAACTTGTCCACTGCTGGGATCCCTGACCACGGCGGTTCCGATGGCGAAGAATTCGATGACGTGGCTGCCCCAGCCATGGTTGTGCTCGGTCACCTTTACGCCAACAATGCCAGTGCCGCCAAATTGGTGGCACTCAGCCTCCATCCGGCTCATAGCCAGCTCCCGCGCGGCGTAGGTCCCTTTCGTCAAGGGCACGTGCTCGGTGCTCCCGGACAGCTGCCGGAACCACTGGCCAAGGTTCGCCGTGCTGACGTGATAGACGCACGATC
>CAZRMD010000147.1:0-8058 GCA_964601135.1 uncultured Actinomycetes bacterium
GCGCCACCACCGAAAACCCCTCCTTCGAGGTGAACGCCGCGCTGCTGTCGCGAACGCGCGTCTTTACCCTCGGAGCATTAGACGACGCCCAAATCGGCGAGATCGTCGACCGCGCCGTGAATGATCCCGTGCGCGGACTGGCCGCCCGGCAGGTGACGCTCGAGCCCGAGGCGAGGACGGCGCTGATCCGGGTGGCGAATGGCGATGCCCGGGTGGCCCTTAACGGTCTGGAGGCGGCGACGGCGCTCGCCCGACCAAAGCAGGGCAGGCGCCAGGTAACCTCGGCGCTCGTGGAGGAGGCGGTGCAGCGCAAGAGCCTGCTCTACGATCGAGCCGGTGAGGAGCACTACAACATCATTTCGGCCTTGCACAAGAGCCTGCGCGACAGCGATCCCGACGGCTCGCTGTACTGGTTGGGCCGGATGCTGGAGGCCGGGGAGGATCCGCTCTATGTCGCACGGCGGTTGATCCGCTTTGCGTCCGAGGACATCGGGCTCGCGGACCCGCAGGCGCTCACCCAGGCAGTGGCCGCCCAGCAGGCGGCTCACTTCGTCGGCATGCCCGAGGCCAACCTGACGCTGGCGCAGGCGGTCGTTTACCTGGCGACCGCGCCGAAAAGCAACGCGCTCTACTCGGCGTACTCGACCGTGCAGCAGGATGTCGAACGTACGCGCGCCGATCCGGTGCCGTTGCACCTGCGCAATGCCCCGACGCCCTTGATGCGCAACCTCGGCTATGGCCGGGGTTATCGCTACGCCCACGACTATGAAGAGGCGCAGGTCGAGCAGCAGCACCTGCCGGATGCGATCAAGGACCGCACCTATTACCACCCCTCCGATCGTGGCTTCGAGAAGACGGTCAAGGAGCGGCTGGACGCGTTCGAGGCCGCGCGCCGCCGGCTGAAGAAAAGTTAGGTCGAAAGAGGTAGCCCCGTCGTCGGACGAGGCTACCTCAGCGCGTCAGCCGTTGCCGGCGAGGTCGGAGAGTTTCGTGTACTTGCCGTACTTTCCCGACTTCAGGACGGCGAAGGCATTTTGGTCGACAGCGGGAGACGGATCGAGCGCCTTGAGGTTCTTCGGCCCCAGGTAGGTGTTCAGCTTCTTGACGGTGTCCTGCGCATCGGGCGTTGCCTCACCCTTGCCCTTGTTCTGAAACTCGAGCTCGGTGGCGGCATAGTCGGGGAACAGATCGATATCTCCCCGCTCGAGCGCCGGCTCCACGACTTCGCGAGAGCCGAGGTTGAGCTTGAAATTCGCGGTGTAGCCTTTTCCCTTCAGCGCCTGGCCGTAGATCTGGGCGATGATCGCGCTTTCAGGAAAGTTCAGCGCGCCGACGTTGATCGTCCCCTTCGATGAGCCCGATGCCGACGTGCTGTAGTTGTGGTCCTTCAGCCAACTTGCGGCGATGGCATCCGGGTCCTGTTTGTCGACATCAGCTTTCTTGTTAAGGGCGATCAGATCCTGCGTCGTGAGCTTGCCGTCGATCTCGTTCAGCAGCGAGGTGACGTCATCCGACGCCTTGCTCGTCCGAATCAGGGGCACGACGTTGTCGGCATTCTGCAAGTGCTTGTCGTCCTGGAGCTGCACGTACTTCCCGGTCGAATAGGCGCTGTCGCTCGAGAAGATCAGGCCGATATCGATGTCCCCCCGGTCGAGGGCGGCCTTCGTCAGCGGGCCTCCGGCATCCAGAGCCTTGAAGGCTTTGAAGTGCAGTCCATAGGTCTTGGTCAGCCCGGCTTCACAGAACGGTCGTGTCGGGCATTCCGGTGGTCCGCCGAGGGTCATCTGACTGGCGATGGGGCCCGAGCTGGAAGGCCCACCCGTTGAGCCGCACGAGGTCGTGACGAGTGCCAGCGCGACCATGCTCGCGCCAAGCACAATATTCCGTTGCAATCGCATCGCTTCCTCCTCTGGTTCTTACTTTCGCCGTGTCGCCGTCGCCTAGATCACTGCGGGCTGTGGTACGGTCGCGACCTCGCCCGCGGATTGCGTCAACCGAAGCCCCTCAGGAACGGTCAAGCGCTGCACGGCGCTCAAGCCGACCTCTACGAATATCGCCAGCAGCGCCACCAACACGGCCCCGGAAAAGATTTGGACGGTATCCCGCTGGCTGAAGCCGTCAATGATAAAGCGACCGAGTCCTCCCCAGGCCACCAGCGCCGCGAGGGTCGCGGTCGCGACGATATTCGATGCTGAGGTCCGAATCCCCGCCATGATCAGCGGCAATGCAATCGGAAGCTCCACCCGCCAGAGCGCGATGCGTTGGCGCATGCCCATCCCTCTCGCCGCTTCTCGAATGTCGTCGTCGACCTGGCGCATGCCGACGTAGCTGTTGGTCACCATCGGTGGGATGCCCAGGGCCACCAACGCAATGAACGGTGGGATGAACCCAATGCCGAAGGCCTCGAGCGAGATCACCAGCAAGGCGAACGACGGTACGGCTCGCCCAACATTCGAGACGTTGATCGCCAGGGTGCCGAAACGACCGTAGTGTCCCAAGGCGATGCCGATCGGCAGGGCGATCGCGGCCGCGGCGACGAGCGACGTTGCCGATAGGAGCAGGTGCTCATAGAGGCGATTGGGGATGCCAGAGTCGCCCTGCCAGTGCGTGGGGTTGGCGAACCAGCCGGCGACCTGTCCAAGGAAGTTCACGCTCTGGTCTTCACCGCCGTCCACGGTGTCACCAGGCGCTGGACTCCCGCCAGGCTGAGGTCGGCAACGATCGCAAGGGCGATCGAGAGGATCGTGCCAACCACGAGAGGCGTCTTGAAATCACGGATGAGACCGTCATTGATGAGACTGCCCAATCCTCCCTTTCCGATCAGCGCCGTGATGGTGACCAGACCGATCGTCGTCACCGTGGCGATCCGCAGTCCGGCCATCGCCGCCGGAATGGCGAGCGGGATATCGACGCGGAGCAACTCTGCTGCCGGTCGGAAACCCATCCCGCGCGCCGCCTCACGCACCTCCGGCGGAATCGCGTCCAGCCCCACCACGATGTTGCGGATCAGGATCAGAAGCGTGTAGCTGACCAATCCGATCTCCGCGGTCACGAACGACAGCCCGGTGAAGGGGACGAGCAAGGCGAACAAAGCCAGAGAGGGAATCGTGTACAGGATTCCCGTCACGGAATAAATGGGTCCGCGCAGGATCCGTCGGCGCCAGACCAGCAGGCCCAGCGGCGCGGCGATCAGCAGGCCGACACCGACCGCGACGACGGTGAGTCCAATGTGCTGTGTCAGGGCGTCCCGGATCACCGGGATGTGACTGGAAATCCAGTCCCACCGGATCCATGGGTCGTCCGCTGCCCCGAGGACCCCGGCGGCCAGCATGCGGCGATGCTATCAGCCGCAACGTCGTGCGGCAATTTACAGTAGGAGTTTCTAATGATTCGGCTGGATCACGTCACGAAGCGCTACCCGGGCGGTCAGGTGGCCGTGCGCGAGCTTTCGATCGAATTCCTGACGGGCCAGCTGACCATGCTCGTTGGCCCCTCGGGGTGTGGAAAGACCACCACGCTGAAAATGATCAACCGGCTGATCGAGCCGAGCACTGGACGCATCTTCCATGACGACCAGGATGTGACCCACATCGATCCCGTGACCATCCGCCTGCGGATGGGCTACGTCATTCAGAATGTCGGCCTCTTTCCGCACATGACGATCGCCGATAACATCGCCACCGTTCCGCGGCTGCTCGGCTGGAATCGGGACCGGATCCGCAAACGCGTCGACGAGCTACTCGAGTTAGTTGGACTCGATCCCGGACAGTTCGGCCGGCGCTACCCCCACCAGCTTTCGGGGGGACAGCGCCAACGCGTGGGAGTTGCCCGGGCGCTGGGCGCCGATCCTCCGGTGCTGTTGATGGACGAGCCGTTTGGGGCCATCGACCGGATCGCTCGGGAGCGCTTGCAAAACGAGTTCCTGCGGATTCAGCGCGAAGTTCGCAAGACCGTCATCTTCGTCACCCATGACATCGACGAGGCCATCAAGCTGGGCGACCGGATCGCCATCATGAACGTCGGCGAGCTCGTGCAGTACGACAGTCCAGCGGCGATCCTCGCGAAGCCCGCGTCGAACCTGGTGATCGACCTGTTGGGTCCGGACCGTGGCTTGAAGCGGCTCTCCGTCACGCCAATCGATGTCAATACCCTGGTGCGCCCACCCGTTGTTCATGCGGAGGACTCCCTGGCGAACGCGCGTCGCTTGCTGGATAGTTCGCCCCGGGCGGTCGTCCTTGATCGCGACGACAAGCCGATCGCCGAACTCGATCGCATGCAGTCCGACGGCGACGGACAGGTTCAGGACCGGGCGCACCCCTTTGACGCGACCATCACCGCTGAGCGGACGCTGTACGATGCGTTCTCGCAAATGCTCATCCACCAGGCAAACTGGGTTGTCGTCCTCGATGGGGCACGATTCTGTGGTGTCCTGACGCCTGAGTCCTTCGTCGCGGCCATCCAGCGTGTGCCCGCGGAGGTGGAAGGCGCCGCCGCCCGCCGATGATCCTCAACAGAGGCAACCTCTTTTCGCTGCTCATCACAGCCTTTGTCGGCGCCATCTTTGTGCTGATGACCTTCGAGACCTGGGCCCTGTTCACGGATAACAAGCCGATCAGCGATTACTTCCGGGAGGCAGTTCGGGCTTTTCCTGGATGGGCCTTTGCGATCGCGATCGTGGTCGGCGTCATCCTCGGCCACTTCCTCTGGGGACCGGCCACCGGCCCGCTGGCTCCGGCGGCGCGCCGGTTCAGCGAGCTCACCAGTCGCCGTGCTTCACGTTAGCCCGGGCGCCGTCCTCTCGCTGATCGTCACCATCTTCGTCGGCATCATCTTTGCCATCATGGTCAATGAGACGGTCGCCCTCGGTCGAGGCCAGGACCCGATCAGCAATCTGCTCCGCTCCCTGGTACGGGCCTATCCACGCTTCAGCTACGTCGTAGCTGTCGTGCTGGGCATGCTCCTCGGGCATCTCTTCTGGCCCTGAGCTCACCCCTGCCCTGTAATCAGGGCTGCTTTTCGGCCGCTATGCGCTCTTGCGCCGCCGCTGGGCCGCTCGCCGACCGGTGGGAGCGGCTTTTCGTTGCCTTGCTCCGGCGCGCTTCTTCGTCTGCTCGACGCTCGCCCGCAGCGCTTCCATCAGATCTACGACCTTTGCGCCCTTCTCTTCCGTAACCTCCGGCAGTGGGGCTCCCTCGACCTTCGCCTTGATGACCTTCTTCAGCGCCACCTGATAATCATCCTCGTAGCGCTCCGGATCGAAGGTATCGCTCAGATTTTCAACCAGGGAGACGGCCATCTGTAATTCTTTCGGTGATACCTTCGTGCCGTCAACCGCGACGTCCTCGGTCGAGCGAATTTCGTTCGCATACAGCATGGTCTCCATCGAGAGGACGTCCTCGTAGGGGCGAACCAGGCAGAGATTCTCCTTGTCGCGGATGGCCACCTTGGCGACAGCCGCGCGACCGGTTTCTTTGAGAGCCTCCCGGAGGAGAGTAAACGCCTTCACCCCGGTCTCCTCGGGCGCCAGGTAATACGCCTTGTCGAAATAGATGGGATCGACCTCCTCGAGCTTCACGAAATCGGAGATGTCGACCGTGTGGACCGTCTTCATCGGTAGGTGCTCGAGGTCCTCTTCGCTGACCGGGACGTACTTGCCTTTGGCGTACTCGAATCCGCGCACCGTGTCGTCCCAGTCAACGGCTTTTTCGTGCTTGGGACACCAGCGGATGTTCTTGAGGCGCACGTTGTCGGCCTTGTGCAGCAGATGGAAGTGGACGTCGTGCGACTCGGTGGCCGTGTAGAGCCGCACCGGGATGCTGACCATCCCGAACGCGATCGTGCCGCTCCAGATCGCCCGCGGGCTGCGGGGTGCCATACCTGATAACGATGGTATCACTATCCGTAGGTGTGGGTCCGTTCCATCTGCGCTTCCCTGACTAGACTCCCTCCGTGTCGGTATCGCTCATCGGGCTGGTCCTTCTCGCGGCCGTCTTTCACGCCAGCTGGAACGCATGCTCAAAGCTGCCGAGAACCCTCTTGCCCTGGCTGCTCGAGCCGTCACGTTCGGTGCCGCGGTCAGCCTGCCGCCAGTTGCCGCTGTCTGGTTATGGCAGGCGCGGCCCGGACTGGCACCGGTTGGTTGGGTGATCGTCATCGCCTCGGCTTTTCTCGAGCTGCTTTACTTCATCACGCTCTCGGCAGCCTACCGACGCGGCGAGCTGTCGGTGGTGTATCCGGTCGCTCGTGGCACGGCGCCGCTGCTGGCAGTCGTCGTCGGCTTGCTCATCCTGGGCGAGAGGCTCCGTCTCACCGGGCTGGCGGCCATTGCCTGCCTGCTCGTCGGGATTTGGGCGGTGCGCCGGCCCGCCCGGGACTCGGCGGCGTTGGCACCCGCAATCGCCACGGGTGTGCTGATCGCTGCCTACAGCTCGCTGGATCGTATCGGCGTGCGCCTTGGCCCGCCCTGGCTGTACGGCTGGCTGCTCTGGCTCTTTATCGCTGTGCTGCTACAGCTCTTCAGTCGCATCACGCGCCTGCCACGTTCTCAGCTCACGGATGACCCCGGCACATCGCTTACGGTCGGTGTGCTGATGACCGCGGCCTATTTCCCGGTCCTGTTCGCCTTGAGCATCGCGCCGCTGGCGATCATCGCGCCACTCCGGGAATCGGCAATCGTGCTCGTGACGGCCTGGGGGATCTGGCGCCTTCAGGAACGCCGCGGCGCCTGGTCACGGGTTGGCGGTGCCCTTGCCATTGTCGGCGGGATTGTGCTGTTGACGTTTGCTTGACGCGGGCGGCAGCGATCGAACGCAAGCTGCTGTCACTCGCCACGTTCTTGCCTGCAGCCATGCCAGACTCCGCGGCGGCGATCCTGGCGCGCTTTCCCCAGAACCCCCTCGAGAATGCCATCAAAACGGCGATGGCCAGGCCTGATGACCTCGAAGCGCTTAAGGCCTTTTACATGGCTTTGTATAACGCCGAGGTCCTGATTCCGCTCGATCCCAAGGGCCCTGACGTCGAGGTCGCCGGGCCGGCGGACGGCGAGGCCTCAATCGATTTTCTTTCGCTGTCGATGGATGGCGTCGAGCACGCGGTCATCTTTTCCTCGGTGAGTCAAATGCATCTCGCCTTTCCGACGGGCTGCCGCTTTAGGAAGGTCAAGATGTCACGCATCGCGCGTGTCTGGCCTGACGCGCCGGCCGTTCTGAACCCTGAGGGATTTGGCCGCGTCCTGCCGGCCGCCGAAATCCGTGGACTTCCGATCGGGCCGATTGCGGCACGTGAGCCACTGGGAGACGAAGCCTTGCGGCGAGCGGAAGCTCATCTCGACCAGATCCTGTCGATGCTATTCCGCGAGAACGCCGACCAGGTACTGCTGAGTCCGCTTGGGATCCATATCTTTAAGGGCGCGCGGTTGGTGCTGGTCGGCAAATTGGGCGTGCCCCTCCCTGCGATGCTGCGATGTCTCAAAGAGCGGGCGGAGATGACCCCTGGAAAAGCCGACGGTCTGCTGGCGGCCGTCGGGACTGACCACCCCCTCGAACTGTTGCGGCTGGACATCGTTACCGGCGACGAGGCCACGGAAGCCGCGCTGCTCCGCCGCTCCGCTGGAAAGAATGGATGGCCGAAGCCCATGCTCCCGGCTGACTTCCGGCTGGCAGCCTGATCGCCGCGCTCTCAAAAGCGTTCGCCAGAATTCGGCGTCAGAAATGGTCGGGGCGAGTGGATTTGAACCACCGACCTCGCGGTCCCGAACCGCGCACTCTAACCTGGCTGAGCTACGCCCCGGTCGGCGAAAAGCAATGATACCCTCTCTGATGCGTCTCGCCGCGTGCCCTCGTAGCTCAGTGGATTAGAGCGCCGCCGTCCTAAGGCGGGCGTCGCAGGTTCGAGTCCTGCCGAGGGCACTTCAATCTCTACCATGGGGCCATGATCGCCGCGGACCTCAACCCGGCGCTCGCGCCGGTGGCATTTCTCCTCGGCACCTGGCGGGGATAGGGCGAGGGCCAGTATCCGACCATCAAGCCGTTTCGCTACCGCGAGGAGATCCGCTTCACT
>CAZRMD010000148.1:0-8015 GCA_964601135.1 uncultured Actinomycetes bacterium
GGTCCGCTCCGACAGGAAACATGATCCTGATCCCTGACGAGCTGGCAGGGATCTTCCATCTGCCGGTCGACATCCCAGGCTTTGCCGCTGCACCACCACGGCTTGCTCCGGCGAAGCGTCCGAGTCCGGACGGAAACATCGTCTGTCACCTCGAGGACGAGCGTCACACGCCGATGAGGATCTCGCCCGCTGACGCCCTCCACCACATGCAGTTGATGGGCCCGACGGGGGTCGGCAAGACGACGCTGATGATGAACCTCGCCCTGGGTGACATCGAAGCCGGGCGCGGAATCGCAGTGATTGATCCCAAGGGCGATCTGGTCCGGGATCTGCTCGAGCGTATCCCCAGCCGGCATTGGGAACGTGTGGTCCTTATCGATCCGTCGCTCCGCGAGCAGCCGGTCGGTCTGAACCTGCTCGATTGCGACGACCCGGACCAGCACGAACTCGTCTGCGACCAGTTGGTCACCATCTTTCGAAAGACATACGAGAGGTTCTGGGGTCCGCGCACCGACGAGTTGTTACGCGCCGCAGTCCTGACGTTATTGCGGCGCCCGGACACCAGCTTGAGCGAGGTTCCCTTGCTTCTCCTTCAGACCAACGCGCGCAGGGTCTTGACCGAAGGCCTTCACGACCCTGTCGGACTTGAGCCCTTTTGGAACCTGTGGGACCAGAAGACCGACGCGCAGCGACTGCAGGAAGCAGGTCCGGTGCTCAACAAGCTGCGCTCGGTCTTGTTGCGCCCGACCGTGCGCAACATCATGGGCCAGTCGCGCTCCACCATCGACCTCGCCGGCTGCATGAACAACGGCGGCATCCTGCTCGTCTCGCTGGCGAAAGGTCTGCTCGGCGAAGACACCAGTCGGCTGCTCGGATCCTTCCTGGTGGCGCGCATGTGGCAGACGGCGATGAAACGGGCTGCCCAACCAGCAGCCGAACGGCGTGACTTCATGCTCTATCTCGACGAGTTCCAGGACTATCTGCATCTGCCGCAGAACCTGGACGACGTCCTGGTCGCGGCCCGCGGCTATCACCTCGGGCTGGTCCTTGCTCATCAGCACCTCGGCCAGCTGACGGACTCGACCCGCGAAACGCTCGCCGCCAATGCGCGAACCCGCGTGGCCTTCCAGTGCAGTCCGGACGATGCACGACGTCTCGCTCGCGAATTCTCACCGTGGCTGACCGCGGAGCAGCTGCTGAATCTTCAGCGCTACCAGATCGCGGTCCGTCTCTTCCGCGATGGGCGGACGGAGCGGCCTTTCACCGGCATGACCCCTCCTGCTCCGCCCAGCCTCGGTGTAGATCACGCGGCCGCGCTGGTAGCGTCGGCACTCGGGCGCTGCGGCCGTCCCCGCGGTGAGGTCGAACGAGAAATCGAGGAACGCCTCGGTGCGTATGGCCCCGACGCCTCGGTTCGCTACGACCTCGCAACGACCGAGAAGCCGATCCCATGAGGGGGCGTAGTGAGGGGCGCAGTGAGGGGCGCAGACCGCAATGACTGCGAGCCATTTCTCAGTTCAAATCGAGCACATCCGGCGCGGACTGTCTCCGACAAGACATGCGTGTCGTCGACCGCTCTCGGATCGCGACTCGGCCATCCTTCTGGCAATCGATCAGTACCGCTATCTGGACAGCGATCACGTCGCCGACCTCTTCGATCAAACTCGGAGAAAGGCTCAAGACCGCCTGAAAGAACTGCTCTGGAAAGGGCTCATCTACCGCTGGCCACCAGAGCTACGACAAGGGTCTCCACTGACTCCAATCGTGTACGTGCTCACGACATCGGGAGCCCGACATGTGGCGAAGCATCGGCAGCAGGACCCACGACCTATCTCTGAACGCGCCAGGCGTGCTCGGGAGCAGATGTATCACCTCGCACATGATCTGGAAGCCAATCGGTTCTTCACGAAGCTTGCGGCGGCGGCGCGCCACCTGCCTGACCAGGGTCTCTATCACTGGCTCGGTGAGTCGACCTGTCGGGCCGCTTATGACTTGGATGGCAGTCCGCGATCGGACGGGTGGGGTCGATATCTGCTCGCGGACCGCGAGATCACGTTCGACCTGGAGTGGGACCGTGGCACGGAGTGGGGACGCCGGATCCGCACGAAGGCGAACGGTTACGTCACCTACTTCCGCGGCCGCCGGCGGGCCGATCTCCATCACGTCCTCTTTGTCGCTCCCACACGTGTCCGCGAAGGCGAGCTCCACGATCTGATCGGACCCGTCCTTCCGCCCAACGTGAATCTCTGCAGGTTCTGGACCACAGCCGTGGAAACGATTTCGTCCATCGGCTGGCTCGGCGCACTGTGGCTGGAGATCGGAGGATCGCCTCGTCGCCTCGCCTTCGCCGAGATGCCGGGCCATCCGCCTGGACAGCGCCTGGTGAACGACTGCATCGCGAAACCGCAGTGGTGGAAGCGGCGGCCGGGCGGAGGTGAGGGTGCATGAAGGATCGAGATTGCGAGCCTCGCCTTCAAGTCATCGTTGGGACAGGGGGGTCCGAATCGGACCCCTGCTGGTCTCCGCAGCGGCGCGCCCGCATCAGGATAAGCACGACCTTCGCCTTCACCAGGGACGACGAGCGCGCCGGCGCCTTGCTGGAGCTGCGTCGCCCAACGATGTCCGATCGCTTTCCCGGAGGCGACGCTGCGTGACGTACGGGCACGGTCAACCCGAGCTGACCGTTGTGCCAATCGACAGGGTGCAGCCATGCCCGATTCAGCCACGCGTCAACGTCGCAGTGGACTTCATCGACCGGCTGTCGCGTTCCATCAAGTCGGGTCGCCTTCAACCACTGCTTGAGGTCGAGCCCGCTCCCGGCCGGCCCGGCTACTACCAGATTGTTTGCGGGGAGCAGCGGTGGCGGGCCGCGAAGGCGGCCGGCCTGCTCGAGATCCTGGTTCGAATCCATCCACACCTCGGTTATCTCGAGCGACTCGAGCGACAGTACGAGGAGAACCTCCTTCGCGCGGCACTTGATGTGGTTGAGGAAGCGCACTGCCTCCTCCTCGACAAGATCATTCGAGATACAGCGGTGGCGGAGCAGCTGCTGCGGGAGTCACTGGTCCCATTCCAGCCGCTCGACGAGATACGAATCGTCCACCGGGAACAGTTCGCAGAACACCTCGACGGGCTGCGGAAGCTGCTGGTCAAGCACAAGGTTCATGTCGTCAAGGGCGCTGACGGCAAACCACAAGTGGGTCCTCTCTCGCCCTGGCGCGAAACAGAGAACGCACTCGGCATCTCTGAGACGCGGCGGAAGGCCAAGCTGAGCGCTCTCAACCTGGCCCCGGAACTGCTGGATCAAGCGCGTGAACTACCGGCCGAGCACGCAATCCAGATCGCTCGCCTTCGGGACGCCGATCGACAGGCTGAGCTTGTCCGCCGAGGTCACGACTTGACCGTGATCCAGGTCAGCCGGATCGTCGATCGCGTGCTGCAGGACTCAAGCCTCGATGTGACGGAAATGATCGGCGCAGAAGTCGATCGCGAGAAGACGGGGGTTGCCGAGCGACTCTCGTCTCCTGAGCACGTTGGCGTGCTTGCCGATCTCTGCAGGCAGTTGACCCGGCTGCTGTCCAACCTCCGCTCACGAATCGATGAGGCGGCTGCGGCTCAGGTCCGCGCAATCCTTGCCGATCTTCGACGCGAGCTGGACGCCTTCGAGGAGGCGGCCTGATGCCAAACGCATGCGGGCTTGATTGCAGCCAGTGCCCAGCCTTCCAGCGATGTGGAGGCCGATCCAACTTCTGCCTTCTTGGACAGTGCGAGGACTGCACGAACAATCCGCTGCTGCGCATGGATGTGCGGAGATCGCTGATCGACTACCTGGGTGGTCTCGACCTGACGTGGCAACAGGATCTGGCCCATCCGCGTTTGCCGGAGCTTCCCCTTCACCTGCCCGTTCTCATCCAGGCGTACGCCGATCGCGTCGACCTGCCCTGGGTCGCAATTCATGGAGGCCGTCTTTTCGGCGTCGCCGGCCGGGGGCTCACGCCCAAGCATCGACGTCCCCTTCGCGACGTCTATCGCCTGGCTTCGACCACCAGGATCGCGATCGAGTTCTACGTCGAGGACCGCGTGCTCGAAGGCCTTTGGGCTCGCCGCAGCGAGGTCGTTCGCGAAATCGCCGGCCTCCGACCCGACCTCGTGCTCACGCCCAACTTCTCCGTGTGGTTCGACCAGCCACGGTTCCTGTCACTGGTCCAGATCAGGAAGGCGAACCTCTTCTACACCGAATTGGTCCAAGCCGGCGTGGCGGCCGTACCGGACATCAGCTTCTATCTCTTCGAACCCGACGGCCGCCTGTGGGCTGAATGGGTCAACAACCAGCCCACACTGCATGCGGTCTCGCTCTTTTGCGGTGGCAAGAAGGTCCACGCCAGCAAGCGCCATCTGCGCGAAACGCTCGAAGACATCGCGCTCTTCCACGCCGCGGTCAGGAGTGACGTCGCCTTCATCTTGGGCGGAGTTCATTCACCCTTGCGCCTGGCGGCCTACAGGCAGGCCGCGCCCGGACGGCAGCTCGTCTTCTGCAACGGCATGGCTTATGCCCTCGCGCAGCGAAGAAGGGTCATCGGCCGGCAGTACCCGGTTGCGCGCTCGGCACGCGAGTGCTTCTTGGTCAACTGCGAATCCAACGCGATCAGCTACGCGCTCGCATCACAGCAGGAGTCGTTGCGTGTCGCATGAGATGGGTCTGAGCATGCCGAGCAAGGGCGGGCGGCCATCTTCGACTCCGTTGATGGCATCAGCGATGCCGGGTGCCAGTGAGGCTTTCGCAGCTGCAACGCCAGCAGCTAGTCAAATCGCCTTGTCTTTGCCCGAGGAGCAGATCAACCGATCCCTTCGGCGAGGCGTCGAGGTCGACCGTTTCAACGAGCTCGCCCGCCGGGAGGAGACGCTCAGCGCTGAGGAGCTGGATGAGTTATATGGCTATCGCCTTCGCCGGCTCTTCTCGCGGATGCGCCGCCTAGATCGCGTCCTTAGCTCCGACGACGAAGAAACGATTCGGGCTGCGCTCGATGATCTGGACGACCGCATCGAGGAGTTGCATCGTCTCGAGGAGATACGACGGGCGGCCGGTCTGGCTGTCGCAGACCAGGTAGATGTCTCTCATCGCAAGGCCGCGGTCGATCGCCTTCTTGAGCTTTCACGTCGCCGCCCGGCCGGTCTGATTGCCGGATCAGACAGTGAACGACCGCGTGAAACGGGCACGGTCCGCTTAAACCAGGAACGTTTTGCACCCTCACCAGATGACGTGCCGATCTACGTCCTGGCGCCGGCATCGATCCCATCCGAAGCAGTGGCGCGAAACGTGGAGTCGGTCGCTGGCGAAGGCGCTCGGATCCGCCTGGTGCGGGATCCGAACGAGATCCCGCGCGAGGGCGATCAGTTACCTCTGGTCTTGAACTGGGGCGGCAGCGAACACCTCCCAGCTGGCGTGGTCGCGCTAAATCGTCCCGATAGTGTCCGCACCTCATCGGACCAGGTCGAGTCGCTCCGACGGCTGGGCGAGCTCGCCCCGTGGACTGTGCTCCGGCCGGATGACACGAGGCTGCTTGGAACGGAGCAGATAGTCGCGAAGCGACGGCATGGCACTCGTGGCTCGGGCAAGTCGGTGATCCGAGCGGACGCCGGGTGGAGCGAGCGCGTTCGATACGACCTGTTCCAGGAATTCATACCCGCGCGGCGTGAATGGCGTGTCTCGGTTCTGTCCGGCCGGATCGTGTCCGCGTACGAGAAACGGCCTCCGGAAGGCACTTCGCCCGAGCAGCTTCGACCCGAATGGTCCTTTGAGCAGTCACGCGCGCTGCCCGCTGCGGTGGCATCCACTGCGAGGGAGGCAGCGCGGCGAATCGGCCTCGATTACGCAGGTGTGGACGTGGTCGAGGATCTCGGCACCGGCCGGGTCCTCTGCCTGGAGGCAAACGCGGCCCCCGGAATGTCGGTCGACACCGTGCGAAGCCTGTATGCCCATATCCAGCAGACCCTTCGCGGGCGAAGCGCCCGTGCGAGCTGATCTGTGCCCAGCAAGGGCGGAAGGCGCACCGGAGCGCCCCCGAGCGACGCCTTCCCGCCCGCGGCCGTTGTCATGCAGGCCGGCGTCGGCGCACCCCTTTCCGCGGGGGCTCCGGTCGCGTTCTCCCAAGTTGATTCGCAGCCCGATTTCGAGTTCATGCCAGCCGATGAACCACCGACCGACACACCCGAGTGGGCAGAGCTCTACACACAGGCTCAAGCCCGGTTCACCGCCGATCGCGAGCGCGTCGAGCGCGAACAACTCCAGGCGCAGCAGCTGTGGCAGGAATTCCTCCGATCGCAGGGCGAGGAGCTGCCGGAAGGCGAGCGATCACTCGTCGCAGACGACCACCTGCACCAGCAGCTCCAGCGGCTTGCACGGACTGGTGCAGCAGGCGAGTACGAGCGCGAAAACGTGATCGGCGACCCCAACCAGACATTCGGGATCGAGATCGAGTTCGACGGTGCGGACCCCAATGCCGTCGCGCGCACTCTTTATGACGCCGGCCTGACGGCGAGTCCTCACCAAGAGGCTTACCACTCCAGCCAGCGAGCGCCAGGCAAGTGGGTAGTGGAGCGCGACGCCACCGTGACCGGCGAGGTCGTAAGCCCTGTTCTTCGCGACACGCCCGAAACCTGGGCGCAGCTGGAAAGCGTTTGCCAGATCCTGCGCGAACAGGGCGCTCACGCCACCGCCCGCACGGGAGGCCATGTCCACGTCGGCGCTGATTCGGCCAACCTCGACCACGACGTCAATCGATTCCGCCGAGTGGCTCAGGTCTGTGCGTGGGCGGAGGACCTGATGTACCGGCTCGCGGCAGCGACCGGTCGAGGCGGCCGCCGACATCGAGGGGCGGGCAACGGCTATCGCTGGTGCGGACCGATGCGCTCCGAAAACTTCGAACAGGCTCGTAGCCTCTCCGAGCTGGCTTCACAGGTTGGCTCCAGCCATGGAGTCGGTCTCAACTACGGCAACGTCCTCGATCGGACGCGGACCATCGAATTCCGGTATTTCGATTCGAGCCTTGACCCGGCGCGCCTGCAAGCGAACATCAAGGTCGCGTGCTGGCTCACGAAGCGCGCTGCGGAGTTGCCCGATGCGGCCATTCCGGCCGAGCGCCACCGCCTAGGCAGCCACGCCGCCAACCCCGCAGGCGACCAGGGCGACCAACTGCTCCGAAGATTCGCCGACCTGATCTTCGTTCGCCCCAAGGACAAGCTGAAGCTGTACTGGGCGTACCAGCGCTCTGCATGGCAGGCGGCTGCCTGATGCCATACCGGATGGTCCGGCCAGACGAGCGAAAGGTGCTTCCCCTTCGGATGCTCTACCAACCCGCCGGTGGCGGGGTCTACTTCAAAGCATGTGAGGCCAGCGACTTCCGAGCTCTGACCGCGGCCATTCTCGACGACCCTGTCTACGAGACCGCGCCTGTGGTTGAACGACTCGCGCAACGCCTTCGACTCGCTCACGACGTCGCACTCCTGGCCGAGCTCGAGGGCCGGAAGGTTCAGGTGGCAGACCACGAAGTGCCGCTGACAGTGAACGTGGCCAACGACGAAGCGTTCCTCAGATCGCTGCATCGCCTCGGCTTCATCTCCCTGGCACCGTCACTGGTTCCTGGCGACTCCGGGGGGCCAGAGGTCTGGCGGTAGCCTAGATGTCACCTCGAGGCACTCCGATCCCGAACGTTTCAAATTTTGAAACGTTTGAAACGTCGTCCAACGGCTCGTCATCCCGCAACCCCTTCACCCCAGGCGCTGGCTATCCGCCGCCATATCTCGCCGGCAGAGAAACCGTCCTGGCGGCGTTTGACCGCCACCTCGACTCTGCCAGAAGGATCCCCAAGCACTTCGTGCTCACGGGGCTTCGCGGCACCGGGAAGACAGTTCTTCTGCGTGAATTCCAGAACCTGCTTACGCGAAAGCACTGGCTGTGGTCGTCGCGCGAACTCGACGACACCGGCAACAAAACGTCCCTCCTCCTTGCCATGCTC
>CAZRMD010000149.1:0-7890 GCA_964601135.1 uncultured Actinomycetes bacterium
GGTCGTACGCCAGCGCGCCGGCCAATGGCCGCAACTCAGGCTGGTGTCGGCCGAACGAAACGAGGGTAAGGGTGCGGCGGTGCGGCTGGGGATGGCCGCGGCCGGCGGGCGCTATCGGATCTTCAGCGATGCCGATCTGAGCGTCCCCATCGAGGACATGGAGCTGCTGCTGCAGGCGCTGCACGCTGGACCCGGGGTTGCCATCGCTTCGCGGGCGCTGCGCGAGTCGCGGGTCGAGTTGCATCAGCCCTGGTATCGGGAGACGATGGGCAAGATCTTCAACAAGCTGGTCCGGATTTTCGTGCTCGGCGGGGTGGGCGATACCCAATGCGGCTTCAAGGCCTTTACCGCCGAGGTGGCCGATCGCGTCTTTCCCCCGCTCCAGACCCGCGGCTTCGGCTTCGACGTCGAAGTTCTGTATCGGGCCAAGCAGGCCGGCTACCAGATCGTCGAGGTGCCGACGCGCTGGATCAATTCGCCGCAGAGCCGGGTGCACCCGATCCGCCACTCGCTGGCCATGATTCTCGAGCTGCTCGCCATCCCCGACCGGGTTCGCCGGCATCCAACCCCCACCGTGAAGGCCGAGCCGAACGAGCGGCGGGCGTCCGCTTGAGCTCGATGCCCCACATATAAGAGGATGTAGCGGCTAGGGGCGGACCCGGTAGATGGCGACCGTTCCTTCGCGGTGAACCGGCTGTAGGTACGACTGCGCGTCGGGTTGAAAGCCGGTCCTGCCCTCGTCCGGACCCCAGTAGAGCAGCGTGATGCCGTTCGCCTGAAGGAAGGCCTGCAGGATGCCGCCCGGTGTGTTGGGCTGCAGTACCGAGTTGACGCTACGGATCTTCTGGAAGTAGTCGAGCGTCTCGCTGTAGTGACCCACGTAGACGCTCACCCCCGACCACGCCGGCAGCAGCTGCCCGTCGCCTGGCGACGAGAGCGCTCGGTCGTTCGGCTGGTGATGGGCTGATAGCCATTGCATGGCCTGCCAGGCATCGCTGCTGACGTACGCCTCTGAGAATGCACCGGAGGCGAAGCGCAGCGCGATGGTCAGCACAATCGCGGACGACAGGCAGCAGGCGCCGACCAGAACAGCCTGGAGGCGCCGCCGGCCGGCTGCGGAGAGTCGGATCGTCAGCTCGCGCAGGCCGACCGCCGCCAGGATGCCGAGCGGGACGTAGAGCGCATCGAGCAACCGGCGCTGGATGTTGGCCAGGTTGGGGAGGTAGAGGAGCGCCGCAACCAGCGGCGGCCACACCAGCATGAGGGCGAGCCCCCGGTCACGCCGGCGCCAGGCGACGGTCATGCCGATGACGGCGAGCACGAGCGGCACGCCGAGGCTGATGACCAGGCTTAGCGGAGCCGGCGCCTGATGCCGCCACTGGCTTGCCCACTCGGCAATCGTGGGATCGCGGAAGAGGATCCAGGCGTTGTAGGCGAGCAACGGCAGCGTGGCGATAAATGGCACGGCCTGCGCGACGAGAATCCGCCATGGCGTCCGCTGGCCCCAGGCGAAGAGCATGGCCTGATAGGCGAGCCAGATCAGGCCTAGCACCGGGATCATCTGCGGATGGATGGCGGTCAGGGCGATCATCGCTCCTGATGTGAGCCCGACGGTGCGCCACGCACCGCCTCGCCACAAGGGGGAGGGAGAATCGGACTCGAGCTGGAGCAACCCGAGCAGGCTGGCGATGATCAACGCCGTGGCCCAGGCGAAATGCGGAATCGCGAGCAGCGAATACCAGCCGCTCAGCTCCGGCAGATGCAGATCGAGCGCCTCGATCTGGCTGCCGAAGATCGACGGATTTCCCAGAGCCGGCGCCAGGAACCCAAGGCCCGAGCCAAGCATGATCAGCACCAGCGCCAAACGGTGTAGATCCGGCGTGAGCACGCGGCGGCAGAGGCGATCGGCCGCCAGGATCAGCGCGATCCCCCCCGAGATCCGTGCCAGGTGATAGGTGGCGATCATCGGGAGATGCAAGAGGCCTCCCAGGTGACCGAAGAGCAGATAGAACCCGAAGAGGAAGACGCCACCATGTGGCTCGCTGGTATAGGGGTCGTTCCAGACCCAGGATCCCTCGGCCCCCTGCCGCATCTTGGCCAGATACGTCGTGGCGTCGTCTGAGATGAAGAAGAAGCCCGTGAAGTGATGGCCGGGAGGCGTCCACAGATAGGCGAGCAGGTAGGGGAGGAGCGAGAGGCCGGCAAGGATCGCCCCGAACCCCAGGGCAAATCTGGACCAGCGCCGCGGCTGACGCCCCGGCCCTGGAGCCGGCCGCGCTAGCGGGAGCGCAGCAGCCATGGACCGGCGATGAACATGATCAGGGTGGCGAAGAACATCGCGTTGACGACCGCAAAGACGATCGGATCCTGCGTCTGAGCCATGCGAAAGCCTGGTTGGGTGAAGCCGGGTCCGACCGGCAGGCGGGAGACGACGCTGAAGACGAGGAGAAGGCAGGCAAGCAGAGCGGTTTGCGCGATTGGCCACTCCCTCTGGGCAAGCGCGATGAAAGCGAACCACATCACGGGCAAGAGCACCACCAGGTGGTGGGGCCAGGTCACCGAGGACAGCAGTGGAAGCAGCGGGAGGAAGGCGGCGGCCCGCGCCAGTGATGGGAGATCGCGCGTCCGCCAGTACCAGACGGCAACCAGCCCGAGGGCGGCCACGACGGTCAGCCACGGCAGCCAGCCAAGCGCAACCCACGGATCGGTGTACGGGTTGGCGCTGAGGACACGCGCGAGCAGCGCGCTGAGCGACTGGTTCGCGTAGGCCGCCGTGCCTCGGGCCAGTGTGGGAACCACGAGACCAAAGAACGCGAGCGTATCGGAGATCCGCAGCAGCCCAGCGGCAAGGGTGAGGCCGGCAAAGCCCATCAGCATCCAGGCGGCCGCCTTAAGGCGGCGATCCAGCAGCAGCCAGAGGAGCAGCAACGCCGGTGTCAGCTTCAGCGCGGTCGCCACGCCCAATGCGGCGGCGAATCGGGCATCTCCCCTGACGATGCCGGCCACGCCTACCGTGATCAGCAAGACCAGGATCAGATTCGCCTGGCCCTGAACCGCATCGATCCACAGGGGATAGAAGGTCGCCGTGCTAACGATGATCGCGGTGGTCGCCCAGGCCGCTGGCCGCAGCCATCGCACAACGAGCAGGACGGCAGCGGCAAGGCATCCCTGGCAGATGACCAGCCAGATGGCACCGGCCACATCCACCGGAAGCCAGGCCAGGGGCGAAACCAGCAAGGCGAAGGCCGGCGGATAGATGTACGCCGGGCGAAGCGTCGGATCGGGAAACGGATGGTGGAGGAAGGCGGCATACAGGGGGTGACCGGACAGCACGTCGTGGGCGGCTGCGAGGTAGGCCCCGAAGTCCTGATGGCGAAACCCCGCCTGGACCAGGACCAGGCCGTAGATGGCCAGCGCGGTCCCGATCAGCGACGCCTGGGCGATGAAGGCCGGGCGGATAGCACCCGTCCGGGGCGCCCGCCGGGCGCCGGCCACGGAGGGAGGCGTCGACACTGCGCAGCTATAACGGGCGTGAGAAGGGGTTCCTCACACTCGCCGTTACACCGTCGTCATGGCTCGCGACCCGGCGCCGGCCGGCCGACCGGCCACCATGGCTCGAGTCGCCGCCCGGCTGATCACGCCGTTTGCCTACGTTGGCGTGCTCGGCGGCTTGCAGGTGCTGGTGCTCTGGAGGCTGGAGCTGCTGGTGGGTCCATGGGTCGCCGGAGTGGCGACCGCGCTCTGGCTGACCTTGCTCGTGCTGCCGGTCATGGCACCCGGACGCTGGCGGCTCAAGCTCGCGGCTGCAAGCCTGTTGGCCACCGTCTGCGCCATGGTGCCGACACTGATGGGCATCATCACCCGCGCCCGAGTGGGCGTGACCATCGAACACGACGGCCTCCTCCAGATCGAGTCCGCCATCGGCCGGCTGCTGGCGGGCCAGCCCATCTACGGCGTCGACTGGTCGAACACACCCATGGCCCGGCTTCCCTGGGACCTGACACCTGGTGGCAATCCGGCGATCCATCACCTCGCCTATTACCCGCTCACAATCCTCGTCGGGGTGCCGTTCAGGCTGCTGGCCGACGCTCTAGGCTTGCCCTTCGATTACCGTGTCGTCCTGATCGCCTTCGGTCTGATCGGTCTGGGAGCGATCTTGACCCTGCCTATCGCCGCCGAACGACGGCTCATGGTGATCGCCGCGATTTACCTGAGCCCGATGATCACGCTCTATCTCTGGCCGGGACGCACGGACATCGAGTTCCTGGCGATGCTCCTGGTCAGCCTGGCCCTGCTCACCCGGGGCCACCTCACCTCGGCCGCCCTCACCCTTGGTGTCGCGGTGGCCTTCAAGCCGTTCGCCTGGCCGGCCGTCCCGTTTTTTCTGCTGGTTCTCTACCTTCGCTGGCGCGCAGAGCGTTCGACGCGAGAGTTGTTCACCGGTGTCGCCGCCCTCGCGCTTTTTCCTCTCGTCACCATCGGGCCGTTCTTCCTTGCGAACCCGAGCGCCTTCTGGACCGACATCGTGCTCTTCACGGCCGGCGGCATCAAGGATGTCTACCCGATCAACGGCTACGGCTTCGCCGAGCTGCTCTATCGGATGGGCCTGATCGCACATCGCACCGACGCCTTTCCCTTCGGCATCCTGCAGCTAGGGGCTATGCTGCCGGTCCTGTGGTTTGGTACGCGCGCCGTCCTGCGAAAGCCAACGCTCGCACGGTGGATGGGCGCCTACGCGGCACTGTTGCTCGTCTTCACCTTCTTTGGCCGGTTTTTCAATGACAACTACGTCGGCGTCGTGGTCGCCATGTTCCTGCTGGCGCCGGCGCTCGGCGATCGTCTGCTGATCGCCCCGCGCAGTCAACAGGCCGAACGGGTCGCCGCCTAATGGCGCTCGCACGACCCGCTTTCGAGCGGGCGCCTGTCGAGTCGGGTCCCCATCAACGCTTAGCGGGTTGGCGATGGCCCGCCTTTGGCGGCGGCGCGGTGATCGCGCTCACGCTGCCGCCTCTGCTGGTCGCGGCCCTGCGCACGCCGGCCGGTTCGATGTTCTCCGGGTATCTCGTGATCGCCCGCGACGCCTTCGTCTATCAGGCGCTCTGGCGCCAGGGTTGGAAAGGCGCCTGGCTGTTTCACTCGCCCTTCACCTCCGAATCGTTGCCTGGCATCCTGCTCTATCCCTGGTATCTGTGGCCGGCCCATCTGATCGGTTGGGCCGCCGGTCCCTGGCTGTACCACGCGACCCGGGTAGCGGCCGCCACCGCCTTGCTGGCCACGCTTTGGCTGCTGATCCGCGAGCTGTACCGTCCGCGGCTGCTGCGCCGTTGGGCCTTCATCCTCTGCACCCTGGGCGGCGGTATCGGGATCTTCCTGCCGCGCGAGATCCAGCTGGGACCGCTCACAACCGGCGCCACCGAGATGCGCTCGCCAGGCTCGAGCGTCGCGGACTTGATCGCGATGGCGCCACACCTTCCCTGGGCGATGGCGCTCATGTGCTGGGTGATGGTGGTGGCGCTGAGACTCCGCCGGCGCCTGGTACTCAGCGAGCTCATCAGTGGACTGGCGGGCGTCATCGGGCTGCAGCTGATCTATCCGCAGCTTGCGTTGCTCGGCGTCGTCGCCGTGGCGGGCTGGTCGCTGGCCTGCCGCCACCGCCGTCCCTTGTGGTTTGCCATCGCCGCTGCTGGGCTGCAGGCGCCCTACCTGGGCTACCTGCTGTGGCTGTCGCATTCGGCGCCGCTGGCACTGGCGGTGATCCGGGCATCGCTCGACGTCTCGGATGTCTTCGGCTTCCTGGTGCTCTCCCACCTGATCGCCACCGGGCTGATCCTGGTCGCAGGCTGGCGCCGCCGCTTGCGCGGCGACCTGCTCCTGCCGGCCTTCTGGATCGTCGGGATGACGCTCTTCATGTACGTCCCGGCCTTGCGCGGGAGTCTGGGCCGCAGCTTCATGGCCAGCTCGATCCCGTTCGGTCTCTGTGCCGCGCCTGGACTGCTGAGCCTGCTGCGAATGCTTCCCACTGCCGGCTGGCGACGTCGCATCCTGGCGGGGACGCTTGCCGTCTCGAGTTTCTATGGTCTCTACGGCCTGGCCCAACCCTACTGGATCGCGAGCTTTCGGCTCGACGCCGCTGCGGAATATGAAAGCCGGGCAGAAGCCGCCATCCTGCAGCGGCTGGCGCCCACCGTATCGGCGCATGACATCGTGCTGACGAGGTACCTCGACGGAATCTTCGTGCCGGCGCAGACCGATGCCCGCGCCTTCAACGGCCATCCCGAGATGACCATCGACGCCGGACAGAAGTCTGCGCAGGCCAACGCGTTCTTCACGATCTGGGATGCGGGGACCGGCGCCGCCTTTCTGCGCTCGAATGGAATCGACTATGTGCTCGCCAGCGATCCCGCATCGATCACCCGGCTCCAGGCAGATCCCGGGCTCCGCCTGATTGATCGTGAGGCGGATGTCGCCCTGTTCGAGGAGCAGCCGTGAGCCGCTGGTTTGATCGCGGCATGTTGGCCCTGGTCCTGGCCCTGGCCGTTGCGGGGGTCATCGTCATCGCTGGACAGTCGCGCCCGGCGCGCCTGAGCACCGACTTCACCATCGACTACAGTGCCGGCCTCCTGCTGCGCGAGGGCCGGATCAACGCGCCCTACAACCAGGCCGAGCTGGCCGAGACGATGCGTCGGGTCGGCCCCGACGGCGGTATCGATCCCCGGCTGCCCTTCAACATGCCACTGGCGGCGGCGCTGCCCTACGCCGTCCTGTCGTGGCTTCCCCTCGAGCTGGCCTTTCGCATCTGGCAGGTCATCTCCATCGGTCTGCTGCTGCTGACCCTGGTGATCCTGCAGCGCATGCAACCGGCTGGCCGCCGTGCACTCATTCTTGGCGCGCTCGGGCTGCTCGCGGCTGTCCCGACCTGGGCCACGCTCACCGAGGGCCAGCTCACCCCGCTCCTGCCGCTCGGTGCGGCGCTGGCGATTGTGGCGCTCCGATCGAACAGGTCGATGCTTGCGCTCGCGGCCGGGGCGTTGCTCGCCATCAAACCGCAGTACCTGCCGGCCTACCTGATCGTGTGCCTCGCCGCCCGGGCGTGGCGGCCGCTGGCCGCGGCGAGCATCGGCGGCACGCTCATCCTGCTGAGTCCGCTGGTCGGCGGCGGGGGCAACCTGCTGGCGATGGTGCACCAGGCGGATGCCGCGAACCGGATCGTCGACGTCCGGCTCAACGCAGCCTGGATCGGCGTCCTGGGGGCTGTGGTTCCCACCGCCGCCCTGAGCGGTGTGGCGATCGCGACCTTCGTTGTCGCCCATATCGTCCTCGGCTGGCTGGCCTGGCGACGGCCGGCGAACCAGATCGCCTTCATCGCGCTGGCCGGGGTCCTCGGTGTGATGTCATCGCCGCACTCTCTCCCACACGACCTCGTGATCCTTGCCGTGCCCGTCTGGCTGGTCGTAGGCCTCTATCGCGAGGGCCGGCTGCCCAATCCCGTGCCGGCTCTGGTCGTGGCCGACATCACCCTGGTCGTCGATCTGCACGGCATCGGCATTCCGCTGGCGCCCATCGTCATCACGGTGGCGCTGGCCTGGCTGTTGTGGGAGTTCAGGCAGCGGACGGCGTCGCAGAGGCAGCCGCCGGTCGTTCGGGCAGCCTGACGGGCTGCGCCATCTGACGCTCGCGGCGCAACATCTGCAGCAGCAGCGTCCAGAGGATAAGCAGGCCCACGAGTTTGACCGACGTACCCGCGAGCATCAGGGCTGCCTGGCCGGCGGTGTGGACGTGGAGGTCGGCCGGCAGCGGGAAGGCGCGACGATCGAGCCAGCAGAGGGCATAGGCCGCGAACAGCGACCAGCCGTACCGCGCACCGGGTTTTCGCACCGTGATCCAGGCCAT
>CAZRMD010000150.1:0-7748 GCA_964601135.1 uncultured Actinomycetes bacterium
TGTCCTTGGTATAGCCCGACATGGGTCGCAATAATACCCCCTAGCGGTATGGGGCCTAATAGGCCGGCATGCTTCGGTTCGGCATTGGAGCTTGATCCGAGTCCTACTGGGACAGGCGGAGCCGCTTGAGCAGGAGTGCGTTCACCGCCACCAGGACGCTCGAGCCCGACATCGAGAGAGCCGCGATCTCCGGGCGTAGGACGAGGCCGAAGGCGGGCTGGAAGACCCCGGCCGCGATCGGGATAGCGATCGAGTTGTAGCCGACCGCCCAGCCAAGGTTCTGGCGCATCTTCTGGAGCGTTCCGCGACCGATCGCCATCGCCGTCGCGACGTCGAGCGGGTCCGAGCGCATCAGCACGACGTCAGCGGTCTCGATCGCCACGTCCGTGCCGGCCCCGATGGCGATCCCTAGGTCCGCCTGGGCGAGCGCCGGGGCGTCGTTGACGCCGTCGCCGACCATCGCGACCTTGCGTCCGTCCGCCTGGAGGTTGGCGATCTTGCTCGCCTTGTCCCCTGGCAGCACCTCCGCGATCACCTCGTTGATCCCGAGCTCGCCAGCGATCCGCTTCGCAGTCGCCTGATTGTCCCCGGTCAGCATCACCACCTCGATGCCCTGCTCTCGTAGAGCAGCGACCGCCGCCTTCGCCGTCGGCCGCGGCGCGTCGCTGACGCCGATCAGCCCGGCGGCGCGGCCATCGACCGCGACCGCCATGACCGTCCGGCCCTCATCGGACATCTCTGATTGCCTGGACCCAAGCCCGTCGAGGGCGACGTGCTCGCGCTCCATCAGACGGGTGTTGCCGACCGCCACCCGATGCCCTTCGACGGTGGCCACCGCCCCGTGCCCAGGCACGTTCTCGAACTTCTCGGCTCGGGCCGCCAGGTCCGGATACTGTCCATGGGGCCAGGCGATCAGTAGAGGCGCCCACGACGCCCAGCAGGACTGACGCGGCCAGCATCGCGAGACCGACCGTGAGGAGGACTCGCTGGCTCACGACGACTATCCCTGAAGCACCTTCCGGGTCTTCTCGTACTCGTCCTGGCTGATCTCGCCCGATGCGAGGCGGCGGCGGAGAACCTCGAGCGCCGAGTCTGCACCGATTGCTCGGTTGGCCCGGCCGAAGCTGCGGACGGCCCAGATGGCAAGAGCGATGATGCCGCCCCAGAACAGGACCATCGTGCCGGTCATCCAGACCCAGCTCCAGCCGTCGTAGTAGTACCCCATCATGTCGAGCACCACCTCCTTGACTTGATGGGTCCAACGTAGCTTCGGCGTGGCTCGTAGTCGCCTGCACTAGGTCCCGTCGATTGCGGGACCATATACCCCTACCGGGTACCCGCCGCTTAGGAGCAAGGCGTCGCAGGACGATGATGGGCCGCAAGGTGCGGCAGTTGTCGCCGGCTGAGCCTTCTCGCCGCTCACGGCTCGGTGGCGTCCTCGCTTGCCTGCCGACAGAACGCGTAGAGCGCCTCACAGACGACGAAGCCCTTCTCCAGCCGCTCCTCGTCGGTCTTCGAGCCGTCGCGGATGCCGTCGAAGATCGCCAGGACACCGGCAGCCACCACGGGCGCTCCTTCCTCCTGTGGCAGGTCGGCCGCCCGGACGATCCTCGCCATCCGCTGGAGCGCGTGGTCGCGTCACGAACTTCATCCAGCGACCTCCACCGGACCGTCGGTTACCGGCGTCAGTTTCGTGCTGATCCCTTGGCGGAACGCCAGACAGCGGTCGATGATCTCCGCGACCTCCCGCCGGCCGGGTGATGAGAAGTAGTCGCGGTTGCGGATCTTTCGGAACCGCCGCTGAAGGGTCAACAGCTCGTTCTCCGTTTTCAGCCGCACTCCGTAGTCGTCCGTCGGCCCGGGGTGCGCGGGAGCGCGATGCAGGAATTCGAGGGCGTCCGCACGGAGCTCCTTGTACTCCTCCGCCCGATCGCCACTCATCTGCTCGACGACCCGGCCGGTCTCCACCTCCGACAGCTCCGTTACCGGCAGCACCCAGCCGTCGCCACCCTGCTCCTCGATCTCCTGGGCCAACCAGTCCAGCTGCTCGTGCAGATCCTCCCGGTATGGCAGGATCGCCGCCCCCGGCGTCAGCACCGCTGCTCCCAGCCGGCGAAGCGCGCGCCAGGTGGTCACCCGCGGCGTGCTGCTGCCGCTCGGCAGCCGCCATGCGAGCACTAGCCACCGCGGTTCGGCGGGCGGCCGCTCCACGTGAGTCAAAGTGTGCCTCATGTTGCCTTTTGTATCGTAGGTTGCAGTTGCTATTGCTGAACGGCAAGTCAGAAAGCAGTACCGGAGGGTGCGGCCATGAGGTGGGTGACCCGGAGGAACGCCAAGGTGGACCGCATCGCCTGCCCTTGGTTGATTCGCCGGTTCGTGGACCCAGAGGCTGAGTTCGTCTACGTCGACACCGACCAGGTGCACGAGGTCGCGAAGCGGATGGAGGCCATCCCCTACGACGTGGAGGGCGTGGAGCTCGGCCACGTGCACGGCCGGTGCAGCTTCGAGTCGATCATGGTCAAGTACGGCCTCAGCGATCCGGCTCTCGAGAGGCTGGCGCAGATCGTCCACGGGGCCGACGTCATGCCCGACCGCGACATCTGTCCGGAGGCGGCCGGCCTCTATGCGATCGCCCACGGCTTCGCCCTGGTTCACGGCGAGAACGACCACGAGAAGATCCGGCTTGAGACGCCGATGTACGACGCCCTCTACGCGTGGTGCCGGCGAGAGGCAGGCGAGGTCCCATGAGCAGGCGACATCTGCTCCTAGTCGCCCTCCTGTTGCTCATGTCTGGATGCGCTGGGCAAACCTCCCAGAATTCGGGCGAACCGGCGCTCGGGTACAAGACTGTCCGGGATATCGAGCTTCCTGGCAACACCGGCCGTTGGGACTACCAGGCCGTAGACGCCGGTCAAGGGCGGCTCTACATCGCCCACCTCGGCGCCAGCGAAGTGGTCGCCTTCGACCTTCGTGCGCAGAAGGTGATCGGAGTCGTGAAGAACGTGGCCAGCGTCCATGGCATGGTTGTGGCTCCGGACATCCACCGCGTCTTCGCCACGGCGACCGGACGCAACGAGGTTGCGGCCATCGACCCCGGCAGCCTGCAGGTAACCGGGACGACGCCCGCAGGCAAATACCCGGACGGGCTCGACTACGTCCCGGATGTTGGCAAGGTGGTGGTCACCGACGAGCAGGGCACGGGCGACACCGTCATCGACGCCGCGACGGTCAAGAACGCCGGCTCGGTCGAGCTCGGCCGGGACATCGGGAACACCAAATACGACTCGGTCTCGAAGCTTGTGTATGTCGCTGTCGGCAGCTCGAACCAGCTGGCGGCCATCGATCCCAGATCGCTATCCGTAGTGGACCGCGCTTCTCTTCCAGGGTGCGAGGGAGCGCACGGTGTGCAGCTGACGGCCACGCCGCATCGGGCCTTCGTCGGTTGTGAGGGAAACAACGCGGTGGTCGTCCTGGACCTGGCTACGAAGCGAGTCCTCGCCCACTTCCAGGTGGGCAACACGCCCGACGTACCGGCCTACGATCCCGGGCTACAGAGGGTGTACGTCGCCTGCGAAGACGGCACGCTGGCGGTAATAGCGGCTGCCGACCCCGTTCGCAAGCTCGGTCAGGGCAAGCCTGACCCCAGTGCCCACACCGTCGCGGTCGACCCCGCGACCCACCTGGTCTACCTGCCGCTTACGGACGTGGGCGCCCGTCCAGTGCTGAGGGTGATGTCACCATGATTTCAACCGGACAGATCCTGACGGCGGGCGTGCTCACGGGGATAGGCGTTGCGATCGCGGCGTGGCTTGTCCGCTGGCGCAGTCAGTGGCTGCTCTTCGGTGCGATCGGCTCTTTTGTCTTGATCGTCGTCTGGCGCGCGCTCTCCAACCTGTGGCATCTCAACGGCGATTTCCTACCGGCGATCTCGGTCGCCGACGCAGGCTGCCTCCTGTTCGGGGCGCTCGCTCCGGCGGTGGTGGCGCTGACGTCGGATGTGCATGAGCGGCTTAGATGGGTACCGGCGGTCGTAGGCGGCCTGGCCGGCTTTGTCGTCAATGTCTTCACCCTCTAGATCGTGGTGTTCCGTCCTGGGTGTCCCGGTTGCGGGCCATTCAGCCGACTGGCTCTGGTTTGGGGCGCGCATCCTTTTTGCCGCGAACTGGGCCTTCAATGCAGTCCCCGGCAAGTACACGCCGACTTGGTATCGGAGCGAGTTCGTTCACCGGGTCGGGTACTTTGCCTACGGCAACCCTTGGTCGCTGCCGCACAGCGTGCTCAGCACAGTGGTGCTGACCCATCCCGCTCTTTTTGCGGCGCTGTCCGCAGTCGGTGAGACGGCGGCCGCACTGTTCCTCCTGTTCGCGATTACGACGAGGCTGGGAGGTGCGGTGGCGCTGGCGATTGAGCTGCATATCTCTCGAGTGAAAGGCGCACCTTGAGGCGGCGTTAGAACTGCTGGTCGAGCCCCTGCCCGGTGGGTGCATCGAACCGAATCGAGACCCACTGAAGTGAGAGACTATCCGGGGGGCACGGTGAGGGCTGGCACTCCCCAGGGTGGGGGCGTTCGTGTTAGCGAGCTGCTTGGCGTTTTGTCGCTGGCCATCGACTTCGGCTCCGGGCAGCCTCCGGGTCAGAGCTTACGGACGTGCCTGCTCGCTGTAGGACTCGCACGGGAACTGGGGCTCGATGACGCGGTCGTCGCTGACGTGCATCGGGTGGCGCTGCTTCGTTTTCTTGGGTGCACGTCAGATGGCGCGGAGATGGCCCGGATGGCGGGCGGCAACGACGTGGCCTTCCGGTCCGCCATGGCGACGGTTGTGATGGGTGAGCCCAAAGCGATGCTTGCTCACCTGGCGCGCGGCGTCAACACCGATGCCGGACCTCTCCGGCGGGTCGTGCTGGTGGCGCGCGCGCTGCGAGACCCGAAGCGTCGCGCGCGGACACTGGCCGGCCATTGCGAAGTGGGCGCCATGCTGGCGACTGGGCTCGGTATGGGCAACGGGGTTTGCATGTCACTCGCCCACGCGTTTGAGCGTTGGGACGGACGCGGGGTGCCCACGGGATTGGCCGGAGACGAGATTCCATGGACTGTTCGAGTCATGATCGTGGCCAGCGACGTTGAGATATTCATCCGCTTAGCGCCCGAGGAGCTCGATGGCGCACTGCGCAGGCGCAGGGGCCGAGCCTATGACCCGGCGGTTGTAGACACCTTCGCCGCCTGTGGCGATCGGCTGCTGAGTGAACTCGGCGAGACCGATGCCTGGCACGGGGCCATGACCTGCGATCCAGCACCGGGCTTGAAAATGGCGTCGGACGACCTGGACCGGGCACTTACGGTGATGGCAGAGTTCACCGACCTGAAATCGCCCTGGACGAGGACTCATTCGGTTCGCGTCGCAGAGCTCGCCAGCACGGCTGACGTCCTGCTGGGCAAAGATGCCGAGGCGGTGGCGTTGGTTCGCCGGGCAGGTCTCGTGCATGACTTGGGCCAGGTGGGTCTGCCGTATCGCATCTGGGAAAGGCCGGCCGGGCTAGGACCAGCTGAGTGGGAGCAGGTGCGGCTCCACGCGCTATGGGGCGAGCGCGCTCTGTCGGCCGCTCCCAAGCTCCAGGACCTGGCATCGCTCGTGGGCGCCCACCATGAACGACTGGACGGCTCCGGTTATCACCGTCAGCTCGACGGTGCCCGTCTCGACGGACAGGCCCGCGTGCTGGCGGCGGCTGACGTTTACGCGGCGTTGTGCGAGGCCAGGGCCCACCGGCCGGCGCGCGGTCCGGTGGTCGCAGCCGCTGTGCTGCGCGAAGAGGTCCGCGCCGGACGCCTGGACGCTGGTGCCGTCGACGCCGTATTGGCCGCCGCCGGACAGCCGTCGTTGCGGTCTCGTCGCAGCTGGCCGCGGGGGCTGAGCGATCGGGAGGTGGACGTGCTGCGACTGATCGCCCTCGGCCGCACCAACCGCGACGTGGCCCGCGAACTGCATCTCTCGGCTAAGACCGTCGGTCGCCACGTGGAGAATCTCTACGCGAAGATCGGCGTGTCCTCACGAGCGGCCGCCGCGCTGTTTGCAATGCAGGAGCGGCTCCTGGACCGCTGAGGCGAAATTGGGGTGTTCGCCCGATGCGGGCGTGTGCCTCGTCGGCCCATCGTCCATCTCAAGCACATCTCGCGGGTGAGGAGGAGGACGATGACCAAAATCGACCTGCGAAGAACCGCTGGACGACGACCACCAGGCGGCGTCTTGGCATCTGGTTCATGCCATGCCCTGGCCGTGGTGGGGACGGCGCTGGCTGTCCTGGTCGCAGCCTGTGCGAACCCGTTTCCGGCAGCCCGCAGCCCGTCCTCATCCGGCGCTGGGAGCACAGCAGCTGCGACAGCGGCGGGTGTTGGACATCCCGGCGGGCGGCGGGCTCTGGTCCTGAGTGGTGGAGGCCCGACCGGTCGAGCGTTTGAGATCGGCATTCTGAAGGGCCTGCACGAGGCGGGCATCGATCTGACCCGTTCGGATCTCATCGTCGGAACGTCAGCGGGAGGGGTGCTTGGGGCGCAGATCCGCGCTGGAGAGACGCTGGACGCCATGTACGACGGACTGCTGGTTGCCCCCACCGCGGTCGGGTCATCAAGCGATCCAGGCTTCGACCCGGCCCGGCCTATTTTCAGGGAACCATCGGAATGATCAACGGAGCGAGCGACGTCACGCCGGCGCTCCGCATCCAGGTCGGCAATCGAGCGTTATCGGCCCCGAAGGCCCTCTCGGAAGATGCTCAACTCCGGTTCATCGATTCCGACCTGGGAGGGTTGATCCACCAGTGGCCGAGCCAGCCGCTCAAGCTGGCAGCGGGTGACGTTTCCGAAGGCACGATGCGGTTCTTCGACAGCACCCAGCGCGTGCCGATTGAGCTGGCACTCGCTGCCAGTACGGCATTGCCAGGGCGAGTGGCGCCAATCAGGGTCGGCGAGAGGCGCTATATGGACGGCTTCGTGGGTGGACCCTGCCCGGGCGGATGTTGGCCAAACCTGGACGGGGCGGCCGGGTACGAGATCGTCGTGGTAGTGATGACCGGTGACTCGGCCGCGATAGCCCAGCAAACCGAGCAGATGCGTTCGCATGGGACCCACGTGGTCGTCGTTTCACCGAACCCTGCTTCGGCTGCGGCCAGAGGCCAGAATCCCTTTGACCTCAGCCGGCTGAATCCAACGAGGAGCGCCGCGCTGGCGCAGGCTGGTTCCGCGGCTGCGGAGGTTCGAAACGTGTGGACCGCGGGCGCATCGACCGATCGTTAGGTCTTGCGCGACTAATCCCGGTCGTCGCGGAGGATCGCCATCATCGCCTGATGGCGATCCGTGTCGCTCAGGTGCTGGTAGACGCGCTGGATCATGGCCAGCGAGCTGTGGCCGAGGATCTGGGCGACGACCAGGGAGTCCAAAGCATGTAGGTGGCGGCGGAGTGACGGAAGAGATCCGGATGTACCCGCTTGTTGATCCCCACATGCCCGGCCAGGTCACGGATGAGCTGCTGCACCCCCGACTCGGTCAGTGGCTCGTACTCCCCGCTTCTCGGGCTTCGCCGGCGGACTCAGACCACGGGCGGCGCAGTCGGCCAGGTACTCGTCGACCAGCCGGACCAGCGCCGAGGCCTTGGTCGGCTTGACCAGGCTCAGGTCCGGCACGGCGTTTTTCCCGTAGAGCGGTATGGAGCCTACGCCGAGATTCGAACTCGGGACCTCTTCCTTACCAAGGAAGTGCT
>CAZRMD010000151.1:0-7679 GCA_964601135.1 uncultured Actinomycetes bacterium
ATCTTCCGAAATCTTAACGGGGGTTCTGTAGGGCTCCGGTTGGTTCCACTGAACCAGGAACCGGCGGCGGAAACGCCGCAGGGCCGCGATCACGGGGGCGCCGATCACGACGAGCAGCACGACGTTCCCGACCGCACGAAAGGCGTCATACACGAGCGAGGTGGTGACGTAGAAGGCGGCGAATCGGCGGACCAGATCCGGCACCGGGAGACTGGGCGCCCAGCTGATGGGCGACGATCCGCTGCCCAGCAGGAAGGGCCATTCCCACAAATCGAGCAGGACGCCATAGGCGAAGCCGGCTATACAGCCGTAGATGGCCAGAGTCACGATTTCCCTCTTTCGGAATCCCCTCCCCCTCTCCACCCCGCTCGCAGGCTCGCGGGGACCCCGGTTCTGGGGGAGGGTCAGGGTGGGGGCTGTCAGAAGTCTTCCTAGATAACCGGCGCCCAGCCCGACCCAGCCAGACGCCAGCATCTGATAGGGGAGCCAGGGCCCGAAGCCTGCCGTCAGGACCGCCGAGAGCAGGAGGGTCAGGCTGCCCATGGCAAACCCAAAACTTGGTCCCATGACGTAGCCGCCCACGATCATCAGGAAGAAGATCGGGGAGAAGCCGAGCAGCCCGACGACGATCACCAGGCGGAGGGTGGCGTCGATGGCTACGAGCGCCGCCAGCACCGCGAGCAATCGGGTCGAGAGGCGGTGGGTCTGAAGGGCGAGCGCCATCACCGCCAGCGCGGCACAGGCGATCAGCGCCGTGAAGAGGACTTCACTCTGCCCAAAGGCCGAACCAACCAAGAGCGGTGCGACGAAGACCACGAGCCCGGCGATGCCGATCACGACCAGTGCCAGGTCGTCCGCGCGCGACGCGATCGCTCTCATGACAGCGGGACTTCCTCCGGAGTCAACCATCCGCCACCCAGGAGCTTGTTGATCTGGGTGGCGAAGACCAGCGAATCGCCGAGAACGCTACGCGGCGTTCCGTCGGCGTAGATTTCGCCGTCGGCCATCATCAGGATTCGATCGGCGGTCCGGGCCGCCCACTCGACGTCATGCGTGGCGACCAGCACGGAGGCTCCGGCTTCGGCCCGCATCCGAAGGAAGCTGGTCAGCGCGCGCTTGACGGCGGGATCGAGGCCTCGAGTCGGCTCATCGAGCAGCACGATCTCCGCGTTCGCCGCCACCACCGCGATGGCGAGCTGCTGCCGCTGACCGGAGCTCAGGTCTCGCGGATAGCGCTGCCGCCACTGGTGAAATGGTTCGGCCATCGCGGCCGGCAGACCTCGCAATTCATCCTCGACGGTGGCGGCGAAGAGCAGCGCATCCGCGTCCTGGGGAACGTAGGCGGCACGAACCTCGGTCCGAACCGTGCCCCGCTGGGGACGAAGCAAGCCGGCGATCAGCTTCAACAGGGTTGTTTTCCCGGATCCGTTTCGACCCATCAGCGCGCTGACCTGACTGCGATGCAGCACGATTGATACCGCGTCCACCGCGTGGACCGCGCCGTAGGAATAGCTGGCCGCGTCGATCTGGCAGACGACCAGGCTGGATCCATCGGTGGCTGGCGCCATCGGCGCGGCGGGTGGCAGCGTCCGCACGCGAGTTCGCGCCTCGCGCAGGCTGAGCGGGATTGGCGTCCAGCCGGCGCGTAAGGCGAGATCCACGACCGGCGGCCGAGGGCCGGTCTCAGCCAGCGCCTCGCGTAGCGCCTGGTCGCGAAGCCGCCCGTCATCGAGCGTCCAGACTCGGTCGACGAATGGTGCGATCCGCTCCACTCGATGTTCGGCGATGATGGTTGTCATCCCCAGCTCGGCCACGAGACGCAACACGACCTGCAGAACGTCTTCGGCAGCCTGCGGATCGAGCTGCGAGGTTGGCTCGTCGAGCACCAGCGCCTTGGGGTGCATGACCAACGCGCTTGCGATCGCGACGCGCTGGCGCTCTCCGCCCGACAGCGTGGCAATTCGGCGGTGGCGGAGGCTGTTGATGCCCACCTGGTCGAGGACCTCCTCGATCCGCTTTCGCATCAGGTTGCGTGGCAGGCCCAGGTTCTCCAGGCCGAAGGCCAGCTCGGCTTCGACATCATCGAGGACGAACTGCGCGTCGGGGTGCTGGAAAACAAATCCAACCTGGGCGCCGAGTTCGCGGGGAGGATGCTCGCGCGTGTCGAGCCCGCACACCACGACTCGACCACTGAATTCGCCGCCGGTACTGTGCGGGACGAGCCCGTTCAAGCAGCGCAAGAGCGTTGACTTCCCGCCCCCTGATGGCCCGCGCAGAAGGATCACCTCACCGGCCGCCACGTCGCTCGTGATGTCAGTGAAGACCGGTCGATCCGCTTCGGGGTAGCGGTACCCGACCGCGTCAAGCGTGACGAGGGACATGTTCCATGCGCGGAATCGCGGCGGCCATGGCGGGCAGCGCCAGCAAGAGGACGGAGATAACGGCGACGAACGCCGGCTGCGAGGGTGCGAGCTGCACATACGGGTTGTAAGGCGCGGTTGTAAAGGCGAGCGCTAAGCCCAGGGCGGCAAGTGACGCTCCGGTCACCAGCACATCGCCGACCGACCAGGACAGCGGGCGGTATCGTGATCGACGGCCGCTGCCGTAGCCGCGGGCGTCGAGCGATTCTGCGTATTGCAGAGCCTGCTCGAGCATCGTCAGGAGCAATGGGACAAGCAGGCTGGGCGCCGCCCGCCAATCCGCCCGCTGGCCACGAACTTGCCGAGCCTCGCGGATCGATTGGAAGGAACTGATCGTTTTCGGAGCAAACGTCAGTGCGAGCGCGAGTGCCGTGCCTGCCCGGTAAAGCGGGCGTGGCAGGAGCGGGAGCAGGTCGGCGCTGCGAACGGTGGACTGGAGGATGCCGAAAATGGCGACGGTCAGGAGCAGGGCCAGCCCCGATGTTGCGCCGAAGAGAAGAGCCTCCCAGGTCCAGGCGCCGCCGACGATCGGAACCGCCGGCAGCACGACGATGATGTGCTCGCCGAACCGGCTGAGGGCGACGCTGAAGACCGTGGGGATGACGGCGAGGGCCAGGCCGATCCGCAGGTGGAGCGCGTGGCTACGCCGGTAGGGCAACCAGGTGTTCACGATGACGAGGACCAACAGTCCTTGCAGGAATGGGTTGCGGTCGATGAAGGCGATCGCCAGCGCGGCAACCGACCACGCGCACCAGGCGAGGGGATGGCGAATCATGGTCCGCGCCGCAAAAGGTTGAAGGTACCCAGGCCAAGGAGCAGCACGGTAGCGCCGGCGAGAAAGAGCCAGCTGCCGGTGGACGATGAGCTCGGCGGGCGCGCTGTTGGACCCGTCGCGGTCAGCGCCGCGCGCTGGCTCGCGGACGCCGTCGGCGCCAACGCTTCCATGCTTGGGCTGGCAGCCGGTGTCGGCGTGCTGATGAGGGCTGGTGGCTCGCTTGGTGCGGTTTGACGAGCAGCCGATGTGGTTGTCGATTGCCTCGTCGCCGCGTTCGCCGAGGGGGTTGCCGGGGCCGTTGGCGGACACACGGAGGCGAAGCCGACATTGGCCGGCGTCGTTCCACCTGCCGACGCGTAGTGCCAACCATCCATGTCACCGTCGTGCAGCATTGAGCTGCCGGCGCCGCTGGCCGATTGGGCCCACCCACCCGGGGTGCGATGGAAATACTGCCAGTAGGGCCCGTACCCGAAGCAGTTCGACGGTATTTGCGACGGCTCGTCATCGAGCTGGCAGATTGCCTCGCCCAACGATCCAAACTGCTGAGCCTGGTACTCAACGCCCGACCGCTGGATCAGTTGAAAGCCGGAAATCTGATCTTCAACGAAGCTGACGCATCGGGTGATCAGCCGGCCACTCGAGTGTTCGACGACGAGCCCCGCGTGATGGAGCGCTGCCCGAGCCGGGTGGACCCAGAGCAGGGCCGCCACAAGCGCGGCCCCGCTGGCGATGGCAAAGCCCAGGACTTGCCGTCTTACGGATGTCGCCGTCGCAATCTCCAGCCCAGACCGGTCAGGAACAGGGCGGTGAGGAAGAGAACCAGTGTCGGAATCGGGCTGTCGCCGGTCTGCGCTAACCGGATTGTGGATCGGGCAGTCGCGGCGGGACCTGGCGTTGATTGGGAAGGAGGCGACGTGCTTGCTGCGGCCGTGCACGTGATTGGAGTTGAGCTCCCCGTCGCCCGCACCGGTAAGTATGTGGATGCGAGCCCAACCAGTGGCTGCGTCGTGGATAAAACATCGGGCGCAGCGCCTGCCTTTGAGCCCGGGCGGTAATAGCCGAACCCACCGTTTGCGTACTGGAAGGTCAGCAGATCGGTCAGCGCGTTTTTCTGCCCGACTGACCACGCGGCGCCGGTCGGATCCTGGCCAGCGGCGAGCAAGCCCTGAATCACCATTCCGTCGGAGTCCGGGTCTGAATCGCCGCCCCCGCTGCTGTACTCGAAGCCGCCGTTGGTCAGTTCAAGCTGGACTTTCTTCAGATAGGCGAGCGCCCTGGTCTTGACCGTGGTGCTGAGCCCGCCAGTCACCTTCAAGGCCAGGAGAACGACGGAGGTGGTATTCGTGTCGGAGCCCCAGCCGGGATTGAACTCCCACCCGCCGTCGGATTGCTGGGCAGCGATCAGGTAATCGACCGCCTTCTGGGTCGCGGCGCCATTCGGAACTGACAGCACCGCGAGCGCGTCGTTGTAGATCTGATTGCTGTAGGCACCGGTGCTGGCGTTATAGGTCTTGGCCAGGTCGTCCAGCAGATTTCGGCCACCAAAATCGGTTGGGTCGAGATTGGCGGCCCTGACGGCCAGGATCAGGCTGCCGATATTTCCGGCCGTTGCCTCTTCGCTCGCGATGTGAGACCGAAGCGAATCGAGGGCCGTCTTTCCGCCGGTGGCAAAGTTCGCGATGGAGGCGTTGAGGGCCGCGAGTCCCCAGACCGTTTCTTCGGTCCGGCTGGCGTCGTTCCCAATGGTCCCGTCAGCGCTCTGATTGGTGTGCAGCCAGCTGAGCGCACACGAAGCTGCTGTTTGTTGCGGAGTGAACGCGAAGACCGAGGACGTGCCTCCAGCAGTCAGAAATGCCGCTGAGGCCAGCGCAATGAGCAAGCGATTCATGTGAACCTCCAGAGCAAGAATGCGCAGCTGGAGGCCGATTGGAGAAGATGCGTGGCACCTCCCTCTCAGCCTCGAAGAGGGTCGTGGTCCCCGGCAGGCAGGTCTCCTGGCTCTGGATCCTGACCGATGGACTCCTTCCCAAGGCCATAGCCTCAGTGGATCTCGTCCACGGCTCCCCAGTTACAGTGACGGGTTCGCGCCGGATTTACACCGGCTTCCCTTTTCAGCTCTCGCGAGCCACCTGTCGGCGTTGTTCAGTTGTCGGCGGCGCGTAGGCCGGCATCACCTCCCCAAAAGGTGACGCAATTATAAGGATGCTCTAGGCGACGCGCGACTGCTCGAAGAAGGCTTCCAGTTCCTTGATCGTAGGAACGCGGTTGACCTCATCGGGCTCGACGTTCATGAACTCTTCCTGGGCGGTGAAGACGAGTTCGATCAGGTCCGGAATCTTGATGTCCGGCGAGTACGGCACGCCGAATGCGAGCAACTGCTCGACGATTTCGCGGGGCACGATCGTCTTCTCGGCCAGATTCATCTCCTCGAGCGCCCAGAGAATGCGGTCCAGCGCGTAAAGGCTGAGCTTGCGCTTGGCGTCCTGCGCCCGGGTATGGAGTACTCGCAGCGTCGTCCGTTGCGTTTCGGTCTGAATCGCTTCGTACATTGTTGTGCTGGTTCCTCCGACGCTTGCAGATGTTCGGTCACGGCCCACGGTACGGGGCGTTCGCAGCAGGCCGCAAATAACTTTCGTTAAAAGATGTAAATAGGTGACTGTCTGTCACCGGCAGGCTTTCGAAAACGGGCGGGATAATACCCACAATGGCGTACAACGATCCGGAGGAAGAACGCGGGCCGGGCCGCGACGCGGTCGACCTCTACACCCGCACCTACAACACGCTGCTGCGCAGCTCGGGCGAAACCAAGCTCAAGGTGCTGGAGCAGTCGCACATCGGCATGGGCTCGAGCCTGCATCCCAAGGCCGGTTCTGCCGAGCCCGACACGGGCGCGCTGATCTACGCCCTGCGCCGGCTGCCGCCATCGATCACGGCGGTGCGCCGCATCGTCCTCGGCCAGTCCGCCGAGGTGTTCAAGCGGATGCTGAACGTCGACGTCGAGCGCTGGGAAATGCAGAGCGCTCCTGGTCGCCGCCGCCGCTACTACTTCGATGGAAAGGAAACGCTGGCGGTCTATATCGCCAGTCCCTCGGATATCGACGACGTCATCCCCCAGCTCGTCGCCCTGCAGATCGAATGGAACAAGCTGCACGCCTTGTTGAGCGTCGAAGACCTGACGCAGGCGGCCGACGTCGCGGATCAATTCCGCGTCCTCGAACGGTTAGGCATCTCCGAGGATGACGCCCTACGCCTGGTCGAGATCTGGGGTGACCTGCTGGCTCCGCTACGCCGGATCCAGGCCGAAGAGAAAGACTTCCTGGTTCGAATGCTCGGTGGGACGCAGATCGGCTACATCAAGGCCACCAATCGCTGGTGGCAGCCGATTGAGTCACTGATGGAGCGCGAGACGGTGGCGGACCGGCCCGTCTATTTCATCTCGAGCAATACCCACAGCCTGGTCAATCTCCTGAGCGGTTCCGCCCGCAGGCATCAAGACGAAATCGTCGGCTTCATCGAGCAGAGCAACAACCTGGAGCTGGTGCCCGAGCTACGCAAACTTCGGCAGGGGCAGTCGCGGGGCAATTGGGACAACTTCCTCTATTACGCGGCTCGTTCCTACTATGGCCAGTCGCCGGAAGCAGACAAGCGCCGCGCCGCCCGAACCGAGGAGGAGGAGAAGCGCGGCATCTATTTCCTGCCCAGCCAGGCGGGCCTCGACGTGGCGGCGCAGGTGATCATCCTCGATCGATTGGTCGCCGGCGATCTCGATCCCCGGCTGGGCGATCCGTCTGCCGATCGCCTGCGGCAAAGTCGCGCCGTCTTGATCAACGTCAACTACCCCCTTGGGCTGGGCGCCTACAACGTCCTTCGGGAAGTCGCGGTCAACGTCGGCACCCTGCGCGGAGTTTATGTCCTGGGGAAAGCGGCGACGCTCAACGGCAGCATCGGCGACATCATGATCTCGAACGTCGTCTACGAAGAGCACTCGGAAAACACGTACTGGCTCGACAACGTCTTCAGCTTCAACAGTGTGGCGCCCTTCCTGGTCTATGGCTCGGCGCTCGACAACCAGCGAGCCGTGACCGTGCGCGGCACCTTCCTCCAGAACCGCGGCTATCTCGACTTCTATCACCGGGAGAGCTTCACGGTGGTGGAGATGGAAGGCGGGCCCTATCTCAACGCGCTCTACGAGGCGGCCGAATCGTCGCGCTACCCGGTGCGGCAGAACATCAACTTCACCAAGCTCCCCTTCGACCTGGGTGTTCTCCACTACGCTTCGGACACGCCGTATACGCAGGCCCGCACCCTGGGCGCGCGGGGCCTGTCCTATTACGGCATGGACTCGACCTATGCCTCGTCGGTCGCCATCCTGCGCCGGATCCTGGCGCAGGAGCAAGTCCTTACGGGCGACATTGCGGCTCCGCGCTGGGCTGACGCCGAAGCCCGCCAGGGGGCTTAAGACTTACTCCCTCCCCCTTGTGGGG
>CAZRMD010000152.1:0-7623 GCA_964601135.1 uncultured Actinomycetes bacterium
ACGTGGATCTTCTGGAAGGCCTGGAGCCCGAACACGAGCGGAGTACCGAAGTAGCTGATCGCGAGCGTTGCGGCGACGAAAATAAGTACCACGCGGGTGTGCGAGCTGTAGCCTGCCAGCTGTCCAAAACCAATGACGCCGGCGATCAAGACCGGCGCCAGGACGAGCCTGAGAGCCAGAGCCACGCCGAGGTGGTGTCGTGCCGCCTCGGGCTCGCGCGACACCAGCTTCAGCACGACGGTGTTGACGCCGAGGTCAACGACCGCGCGCACGACCAATCCGACAGCCCATGCCGCACTCCACACGCCCCACTCATCAGCTCCCAAGGTGCGCGGCACGACTGTCACAAAGGCGGCAGTCAATATCCAGGTGAGCGGCTGGCCGAGAAGCTGCACGAGGGTGTTCTGCAAGACACGGCTCTTGTAGGAATCGGAGGCGTTCCACGCCTCCGCGAGCCGGGCCCAGAACATCGCCTGGAACGTAGCGCGCCTCTCTGCAATGGCCAATGGGCCGTCACGTGTTGACGTGGGACCAGAGCCCCGCCTACAGGCGCCGCTTCCGGCCCGCTCTCGACGCCGCGGCGGCCTGGGCACTTGTCCCAGCGGCTACCGTCTTTGAGGTCGAGATCGAACGCTGGAAGTGCTAGTTTGCAGTCGTCGCTAGTGGCACTACGAGCGGCCGGTAGGCTATTCCGCGCCAGTCCAGCGGAGGCCGCGTGACGTGCAGTCGATCGGATTCGTTGTCACGACCCGCAAGCAGACCTTCGAGTTGTTCCGATCCTCCGCTGCAAAGACGCGGCCAGCTCCTGGCAGCCACCGAAACATCTCGGTGGTCAGAAAAGGAGGTGGCAGTTTTGAGTGCGCGAGCCTCGCGATTCATCCTCATCTTGCCACTGGTGTTGCTGCTTGGAGCCGGGACTCCGCCAGTGAAGGCCGTGTCCGCGGCCCAGGCGCAACCGTTCAGCTTCTCGTGGAGTGGAACGGCTCCGGCGCCGCAGGCATGGAACCCCGCGACCGGATTTGACGTCGTGCTTCACGACCGGGACTTCACAAACACCTACGACAAGCCATATTCCTTCGCCGCTCAACACGGGCCGGACTGCGGCCCCTTTCTAGGTTTCGGCGTCGGAGGCACTCATCAGGTCACGCAGTACCAGGACGAGGTGTTCATCTGCAACAACCACCTGATGACCGCCGTGAACGGCCAGGGCTATGGCGAAATCACCCTTACCCCCGCAGTAATGCTGGACTGGTCGAGCGGGCCGGTAAAGGTGACGTGGCAAGTGGACACGCTCCGGACCTCGTGCCGCGACTGGCTGAGCTTCAACGTCATGCCCTTTGCCGACAACCTGATGCTCACCGACGGCGTCGGCGTCGACCTCTACGGCGAGCCTCGTAACGAGCTCCTGCTCACGTCCGGTCCCAGCTGTCCGACGTCGTACTCCGGCCGTGACATTCGCGACTTCAACGCGACCGAAATTCCCGGCCCAGGCGGCTCCCTAGCAGACGTGGTTTCGGAGTCAGGCCCGGCAGCGGCCAAGAACCGGCAGACGTTCGAACTCGATATCTCGTCGACTCACGTGCGCTTCGGCATTCCGGACTTCAACAAATGGTTCGTAGACGGCGCGTTGAAGTCGTCCCTGCCCTACTCCCAGGCGGTCCTGCAGCTGGAGCAGCACAGCTATACGCCTGACAAGGAATGCCAGCCGAGCCCGACATTCTGCGCTGCCAACACATGGCACTGGTCGAACATCTCGATCTCGAACGGCGAGCGCTTCACCATACTGCGCGCTGACCGGTTCCAGGTGGCGGGCGGCCACACCAGCAGCGGCATCCCGGATACCGTGCACTTCCCGACTCCGGCGCCGGCAAAGAGCTATCTGCGATTCGAAGCCGTCTCGTCGGCGGGATCTCTCCGCTTGTCCACCGATGGGGGCCAGACCTGGATTACGCCGACCCATGAGCAGCCGTCCGAGCAGAATCCATCTGGGGAGCTCGCCGATGGCAAGGTTTCGCTCTATTTCTGGCCTGTCCCGGCAGGCACAACGCAGGTCAGGTTCGACGCTCACGACGCCTACTGGACCTGGAACGCGATCCGCAACGTCTCTATCTGGTCAGCTGCGCCCGGGAGCGGCGTGACGGTTCAGCCGCCCCCGGCCGCCAATCCACAGCCCATCGGCAATGACCAGGCATCGGCCGCCCCTGCTGCTAACGCCGGCTCCAAAGATTCCGCCGTGCGTGAGGCGGCCACAGTGAGATCAGCGATCAGCCGCAGCACCCGGCTCCAGTTAATCGTGGCCGCGCTCGCACTGCTTGCCTTGTCGGGGACCGCAGTGGCGGTCGCCCTTTTGAGAAAGCACTTCCGGGTCCTCCGACGCCCACCGTCGTAAGGCGCAGAGCGGTCGCCCGGGCGCGCTATCCGACAATCGTCTAGCCGCGATCTCTCACAGCCGCGAGCTCGGCAGCGAGGCGCGCGGCATACATGTCTACGTTGTAGTGCGACAGGACCGCGTCCCTGGCGTTGGCTCCGAGACGGGCGCGCAGCGGGCGGTCCGACATCAGCGCGACGATCGCCTCCGCCATCTCCGCCGGCGCGCCGGGTGCCACGAACACCCCGGTCACGCCGTCGATGATGACCTCCGGCTGGCCGGATGTCCGCGTTGCCAGCACGGCGGTCCCCATCGACATCGCTTCCAGCATCGTGGTCACGCCGGCCTGGAAGTCGGTCTCGAGCAGGGGCACGACCACCAGCGAGGCACGAGCGTAGAGCTCGCGCAGCTCCTCCGGACCGACCGCGCGACTTGTGAAGTTGCCCGGCCAGCGCAGGGGGGCGGCGCAGATCGCGTTGGGCGAAAAGACGCTGGCTGCGGCGACGAACACCTGAACCGGCAGCTGGCCGGCGGCCATAGCGAAAGTCGCGTAGTCGCGGTGCTCCCGGCCCACCGCCAGGATCAGCCTTTCGTCCGAACGCGAACGTGGGGACCAGAAGAGGTGGTCGACCGCGTATGGGAGTAAGGCGAGCCGGTTCGCCTCGATCCTGAGCTCACGGTTCGCCAGCTCGAGCTGTTTGGGCGAATGAAGCATCAGCTTCGACATCCCCGAGTGGGCATGCAGGAGACGGAAATAGGGCCGCTTGCGAGGAGCCGTCACGTGATGCCCGATGACGATGTGCCCCGTCGCGATTCCGAGCGCCCGCTTGCCGAGCGCCAGTGGAATGCCCACGTGCTCGCCGTCTGAGAGGATCGCGCTGTACCGAGAGGCTCGCGCGAGTCCCCAGCTTGCGTGCTTCAAGGACAGCCGGCCGGAGCGGCCCCGGTAGGACCCCAGCCGCGTCCAGTCGGCCAGCTCGACGCCGTGGTCGCGCTCGAGGACCAGGTATTCGGGCCGCGGCAGCCGGCCCGCCGTCACCGCCGACCGCTTGGCGGCGTCCACCACGTCGGACACCAGCATCAAGTTGGCGCGAGCCCCCACTAGCCGGCTGCCGCCTCCAGCGACCACCCCCTCGCGGAGCCGGTTCCGATGCTCAGCGGCGCGTCCGTGCCAGGCGGTGGCGTCCACGTCTTCTCGCTCCTTCCGAGGAGCAGGCGCTCCACGCACTCGACACCCTGCATGACGGAGTGGTCCATGTTGCTGATCTCGTAGCGCCAGGCACCGAACCGGCCTCGCGAGAGAACGCCAAGGCTCATGAGGTAGGGCTGGATCTGTGCGAGGGCAGCGTCGCGCTCCAGCGTCGGCACCGGATAGAAGTAGTCGACGTCAAACGTGTGCGTGGCCACGACGCACGCGCGCTGTTCCGGTTGAATCAGCTTGGTGGCCACGAGTCCTTCGATGACGTCGTCGACGATGGTGCGCTTGTCGACCGGCTTGTAGTCCGAGTAGGAGGTCTCGGTCAAAAGCAGGAAGTGACCTTCGGGCGCAATATACGGCGAATAGTTGGACAGGTAGGTCACGCGGTAGAAGGGCGCGTTTCCCTCTGGAAAGTAGGTCCAGCATCTGGTGCTGGGGGTGGGCCCCTTGACGCCCACGCCTACGACCAGGCCATGACTCTTAGACAGCCGGGTGGCCGCTCTGATGATCCTTTCGGGAACGCCGTTCATGAGTCTTAAGAGCTCAGGGATAGGCACGGCGGTGATCAGCGCCTCGTAGCTGTCGACGGCGCCGTCTGCGAGACGGATCGTCCTCGTGCTCGGGTCGATGGCTACGACTTCGCGGTTGACGTGCAGGTGGTCCTGGACATAGGGCAGGAAGCGCTGGTAGAGCCCGCCGGTGCCCCCGTACAGGGGGTACTTGAACGTGTTGTTCGGCCCCCAGCTGATGTCGTCGTTCCCATTGACCAGGTTGCTTAGAACCCGCTTGAGGTCGACGACGCTGACCCTTTCCGCGATCCAGTCCTTGCTCATAATGCTCAGCGGGTGCGCCCAGACTTTGAAGTTGTAGGGACGCATGAAGTGTTCCGCGATTCCGCGGCCGAACTGCAGAGCACACCACTCGTCGAAATTTGCCGCCTTCGATGGGTCACTGCCATGAACGTCGACCAGCCCCTCCAGGCACTCCACGAGATCGGCCCGAGGGAGATGGTGGATGTTGTTCTGCAGCGGATACGGGATCCAGCGATCACGCATCCAGATCCAGCTCTCACGCAGCAGCCGCGTGTGGTCAGCGCCGAGCAACCGGTCCACCAGGGTGTCGAAATAGGGGTAGTGGGAGAACATCACGTGACCGCCGATGTCGTACGTGAACCCGGCGGAATCCCTATAGCTGCTGGCCAGTCCGCCCACGTGCCCGCGGCGCTCGTAGACCGCCCAATCGCGGTGACCGAGCTCCTGCAAGCGATATGCGGCGCCCAGCCCGACGGGACCGGCGCCGATGATCAATATCCTCAATTCAGAAGGGCTTTCCTGTCGCTTCAGCCGGCTGAATTCGGCTTCCGCGCAGGACTGTAAAGGTGAACAGCGGCAGGGCCCATAGGAGCGCCCGGAGCCTGAGGGACAGCTGCCCAAGCCAGTTTTTTGATAGGCGCGCCGACACTGATGCGCTCGGCCGCGTTGATCAGACCCATGATGCAGCCGAAGAAGATCATGTTGCGGTAGTTCTCGAGTTGAACGTCTCCGTAGCCCACGATCAGCTCGGCGATGATGCCGGCCAGCGCAAACACGACCGCGGCCCTGACCAGGGGTGAGGTCAGGCGGCGCATCGATGAAATCGCTTCCAGCAGCGCCATCCCGATCATGGCCCAGAAAGCCATCATCCCGAGCACGCCCGTACGCATGGCGATCCAGAGAATCGTGTTGTGCGGGATGTACTGCCAGAACGGATATTGCTGCGAGATGTCGGCGAGAGGAAAGACGACTGCCATCGGTTGACCCATACCGACGCCGATCAGCCGGTTCTGCTGATATGTGAACTTCAAGTCGGCGTCCTCGTTGTCGCGATAGAGGTTCGAGTTGAAATCACGCTGGTCGGGTTCGAAGAGCGAGTGGATCGGCCGCACAAGCTGGGCGGCGGCCCCGTATTCCTTGTTCCAGTACCCGCTTAGGAACGCGCCGTAGCAGAGCGAGACGGCGACCGCGGCCGCGGCCACCTTCCAGCGCACACGCTTTTCGAACCAGACGCCGGCCACGGCAACTATCACGAGTGCGGCGCCGAGAGCGAGCATGCCGACCCGGCGGCGGTTCTCCACCAGGACGATGAAGGCCAGTGGGAGGAAGGCAAGGAGCACGACGAGCGCCTGCCGCTTGCGATACCACACAAGCCCTACGCCGGCAGCCACCATGAGCATGGCCAGGAAGTACGAATCCTCGTGAGCGAGGATCGCCTCGTTGATGCCGATGTCGCCATGCAGTGTGTTGAAGTAGCGGTTGTAGCCGACCGCTGCCTTGAGAGCGCTGGCAGCCACGAACACCGCCGCCAGAATCAAGAGCTGGCCCTCCTCACGGATCAGGCTGGCCGCAAGAACAAAGGCTATGAAGCCATAGACCTGGGGCCGCAGCTCCCAGAGCGAGGTATTGAAATCACCGTGCGTCGCCAGGCCATGCGCGTCGCCCAGCAAGAGAACGCCGAGGTAGACCACGTACGCCTTGAACAGCGGGCCCCGGGGTCGGAGCGATGGATCTGCGCGTTGCGCCCGCCACCAAGCCAGAACCGATATGCCCATGAGCAGCTCGGCCGGGCTCGCCGAGAGCGGCAACTTCATCGTGTTGTTGAGGTTCAAGAAGAAGCCGGTCGCATCCGTGAGCGAGTCGTTGAAGTCGAGCGGGAAGATTTCGAGCGTGGTGGCGCAGGCGACCAACACGTAGACCGCGAGAGCCGGACGGCGAAGGATGAACGGCATCAGCACGAGCGGCGAGATGACCGCGGCGATCAGCACGGAACTCCAGGTCTCAGCGCAGCATCCATACGGTTGCCACTGCGGCGGCGATGGCAACCGCCGCGTAGCTCCGGCGACTGGGTTGGAGCCCTCTCAGGCCGAGCATGAGAATTCCGACCACGAGCAGTGTGTAGGCCATCGGCCACTCAGAGCAGGCGCCGGAGCCAGGATGGTGTGCGGTAGTGCGTCCCGTTCAAGACGACGCCGCTCACCCGCTCGCTGCCCAGCAGGAACACCACCTTCTCGAGGTCGTCCTCCTGGGTGACCCCGAAGCGCGCGACCACCACGAGGCGTTCGGCCAGCCGTAACGCGAGTGAGCTGTAGGGCGCTGTGAGAACGGGCGGCAGGTCGAGGATCACGTTGCGGAAGCGCGCCTTCAGCTCGCCGATGGTGTTTCCCTCGCTCATTCGGTAGAGCAGCCGAGCCGGGTCGCGACTCGGACCACCGGCCGGCAGCACCACGAGATGCGGCAGATAAGGCATCCGGACGACCTTGATCGGTGGGCGGTCGCTTACCAAGTTGGACAGATCTCCATTGGTCTCCAGGCCCAGGATCCGGCCGAACGATGGGCGCTCCAGGTCGGCTTCCAGCAGAAGCGTCGGTTCGCAGGTGTCGGCGGCGATCGCCGTGGCTACACCGAGCGCAACCGACGTCTTCCCCTCACCACGGAGGGCGCTCGTCACGCCGATCACACGGCTTGAGTCGTCGAAGCTGACCGACAGGTAAACCTGACGGCAGCGGTCGATGAACCATGGGGGCAGCGCCACTGCATTGAGTGGCTCCTGGGTCCGGAGCGCGAAGCCGGGAATGATCGGCCGGTGCTCGAGCGCGGTGTCGATCGCCGCCAGCATCTCCAGCTCCGGCGCGTCGAGAGGCGAAGCCTCCGCGGCGCTCACAGCCGTTCCACGGGACGCAGTTCGGGTATCGAGGCAACCACGCGAACATTGAGCCGGTGCTCGACTTCGCCGGGGTAGCGAACGGTCTTATCGATCCAGCCGAGCAGGAACAGATAGACCGCCCCAACGGCGAGAACGGCGCCGGCGGCGATGGCTGCTTTCTTAACGTTCGCACCATCACCGATCAGTCCGCCGCGCGTCACCGCCGGTGAGTCCAGCATGCGTGGGCCGTCGGCATAGAGCGCGGTCGAGACCGAGGCCACGTATCGATCCTTGCTGAGGGCCGACTGGATATCGTTGACGCGGCCCGTCGTTTGCTGAACGTTGCTCACCAAACGGCCCAGGTCGCTGCCATCGTTGG
>CAZRMD010000153.1:0-7602 GCA_964601135.1 uncultured Actinomycetes bacterium
GATGAGGCGGTCCTGCGCCTCGAAGATGATGTCCTGAATGTCGAGCGCGCTGGGACCTGACTGGTCCATGCGAAAGGCGAGCTGGGGGTCGACCGCTTCAACGATCTGGCGGAGACGAGCCTGCATTTCGAGTGGGACTTCCATCACGTCGCTTTCGAGCAAGCGCTCCACCTGTTCGAGCGACTGGTAGAGCGAGTACCGAAGCGTTCGTCGCGCCGATTCCTCGCGGCGCAGCTGATTGAACCACTGATCCTGCTGGTTGATCATCCGGAGCGTATTTCTGAGCATGGTCTCCCCCTAGCTCAACAAGTCGAGCGCCGGCACACATCGTGCCGTCCGGCGTCTGCCGCCGCCGGTACTTCCCCTTTCTCGCGTGCGCCTTGGTTCGCTTTACCTCCCCAAAATGTGGGGCTTGATGATCACCGTCGATACCAGATATAGATTGTGGGCATGGTAGCGCCGGGCTTGAAGACTGTCAAGGGTGGGGTCAATCCGCAATCGATTTCGCAACAGACCCCTGACCAAAAACAACCCTTGAACCTTCTCCCTGGATTAACCGAGACCTTCCCGTCAGCCCTGACGTCCGTCAGGGGACATAAAAATACGCTGCCCGTTTAAAAGCGTCCAGACAGAACATTTGTTGCCGTGGTTTTTGCACATCGTTGCTAACAGCGCGTGGAAAAGTGCTGTGGAAAACTGGTGGGACGTTAAGGCTAGGCACGTTGCGCATATTTCTGCAGAGTTTCAGCCAGCGCGCTCTGCAGGTCAACGCCCAGGTGGTTGGCCAGCAGGACGACGATGAACAGCACATCACCGAGCTCATCAGTGACCGCGCCGCCTTCATCTTTGGCGGCGAGCGGCTTGTCGCCAAATCGGAAATTCAGCTCCCGGCCCAGCTCGCCGACTTCTTCGGCAAGGCGGGCGAATTGTGAGAGGGGCGACCAGTAGCCTCCGCGTTGGCGGATCCAGCGATCGAGAAAAGTCTGGATCTCCGACAGATCCGAAGGGATGGAGCCCCCGCCGGCGATCCTGGTCACAGCGCCGGCAGGCGCTGATGCAGCGTGAGCGCATCGTGGAAGAGGTCGCCGACCTCGAGTAGCCGCTCGCCTAACGTCTTGATCGTCCATTTGTCGGGACGCAAGCGTCGGTCATCGAGCTCCTCCCAGCGGATTGGCGTGGAGACGGGCGCTCGAGGCGCCGGCCGGACAGAGTAGGGACCGGCCAGCGTCTTGTTGATCACGTTCTGCGTGTAGTCGATCCGGATCTTGCCCGTCCGACGCTTCACCTCCCAAACTTCCGTGACCTTATCGGGCATCAACTCGGCAATCATGTGGGCGAGCGTGGCGACGAAGCCCCGGCTGTCGTCGAGCGTGTAGCGGCGCTCGATGGGGATGTAAACGTGCAGCCCACTCTGGCCCGTCGTCTTCAGCAGCGCCTTCAGCTTCAGGTGGTCGAGCGCGGTTTTCACCACGCGGGCCACGTCGACCACATCGTCGAAGGTCGCGCCCTCCGCCGGATCCAGGTCGACAACGGACCAATCCGGATACTCGGGCTTGTCCACCCGCGAGTACCACGGATGCAGGTCGATCACGGCATGGTTGGCGAGCCAGGCGAGAGTGGCAACCTCCTCGATCAGGATCCAGTCCTTCAAGCTCTTCTGGTCTTGGTAGCGGAAGGTCGGGATCCATTCGGGCGCATAGTCTGGCTTGTCCTTGACCCAGTAGCTCTTGCCGTGAATGCCATCCGGGTGTGGGTTCATCGACAGCGGCCGCCGGCTGTAGTAGGGGATCATCACCGGCGCGGCCTGCACGTAATAACGAACCAGGTCGCGCTTGGAATAGCGGTCTTCCGGGAAGAGCAGCTTGTCCAGGTTGGTGAGATGGACCGTGCGTCCGCCTATCTCCCAGTTGCCCTCTTTCTTGATGGCGTCGAGCGCCTCGAGCTCCGATGCGGTCGCCCCGCGGATGTTCGAGCCGAGCCTTTTGGAGATCTGGGCCGCCGCCTGGCTCAGCGGAGTATCGGGTAGGTCCTTCCGCGTGGCTTGCCTGGGGGCGCGGCGCGCCGGCTTGTCCACGGTTATGGTCTTCGATGCGACTGTCGCTGCGCCCCTCTTGGAGGCTGCCCGCGCTGGGACTTTCATCGTGGCTTCCGCTCGCGCGCTCTCTTTCTCGGCGTCGCGCGCTTGCTCGCGCCGCACGCTGCTCGGGTCGACATCCTCGCGAAGCCGGAGAAAGACGGGCATGCGCATCACGCCGTCGCGGGTCCACTCACTGAACTTCACCTCGGCCACGAGCTCCGGCTTGACCCAGGTCGGTTTCTCGTTCGTATGCGGCGGCTTGCCGCTGAAGGGTGGATCTTTGGTGATCAGCGGTTGCATGCGTTTGGCGAGCGCGGCCAGCGCCTTTTCGTCGAAGCCGCCTCCCGTGTGGCCGGCGTACACGAACCTGCCTTGTTCGTCGTAGACGCCGACCAGGATGGCCCCGAAGTGCTTGCGGCTGTTGCGAGGCGCGGTGAAGCCGCCGATCACCACGTCCTGGGTGCGAACGATTTTGATCTTGAGCCAGGCGCTGCTGCGAATGCCAGGCTGATAGAGGCTAGCCCGAAGCTTGGCCACGATGCCTTCCAGCCGGTTCGCCCTTGCCGCGCGATAGAAGGCTTTACCCTGGCCGACGACATGGTCCGAGTACTTGAGCACCCCGGCATCGCGAACCACGTCGCGCAGCAGTCGCTTGCGGTCTTCGAGCGGGACGCGGAAGAGTCGCTGGCCATCGATATAGAGGATGTCGAACACGATGTACTGCATCGTCCGCGATTCCTTGCCCCGGTTTTGCAGGAGCTGGAACGAGGGGCGGCCTTCCTCGTCGAGGATCACGACCTCTCCGTCGAGCACGGCTTGCTTGGCGTTTACCAGCCGGCTGATGGTCTGGAGCTGTGGATATTCGGCGTCGACCGTCCGTCCGGCTCGCGTCTGCAGCGATACCTTCTCGTTGTCGATGAAGCTGATCAGCCGGATGCCATCCCACTTCACCTCATAGAGCCAGCGGTCATCGTCGAAGGGCTCGTCGACGAGCTGCGCCTTCATCGGATCGATGTTCTTCGGCATCGGTCCTTTCTCGGCATTGGCGAGGTTGATCAGCCCGCCCTGGCCCGGCTCGCGCCGGCTCGACCAGACCGCATCCTTTCCCTGCTCGATCTCCTCTTTCGTGCGGCCGGTCTTGACCGAGGTGTCGAATTTTTCGATGTCGAAATTCGGATCGGCCGCCTCGTCCTTCTTCTTGATCAGCAGCCAATCTTTCTCGGATCGAGTTCGGACCAGGGCATAGCGACCGGTCAGCCTCAACCCGTTGAGGCGGAATTTCACTTCGCCTCGGCGTAACGACTCGGCTGGCGTGGCTTCCTCCAGCTCGAAGGTCCCCCAATCCCACACCATCACCGTTCCGCCTCCGTATTCGCCCTTGGGGATGGTGCCCTCGAAGTCGTAGTAATCGACCGGATGATCTTCGACGTGCGCCGCCAGCCGTCGCTCGGCCGGGTTCAGCGTCGGTCCTTTGGGAATCGCCCAGCTGACCAGGACGCCTTCCATCTCCAGCCGGAAGTCGTAATGCAAGCGCGTGGCCCAGTGCTTCTGCACGACAAAGCGATTGCCCCCCTTGGGATCCGGTTCGCCCCTTGGCTCGGGGGTCTTGCTGAAATCGCGTTTGCGCTGATACTCGCTGAGCGAGCGGGGCATCAACTTGAGTTTGCCAGAATGATCCGATGGCGATCGCGCTTCGCGACGACTTGCTCAAGATCGACGCGAAGGCCGAGCAGGGGCTGATCAAGACTCGCCGGCAGCTGCACGAGTGGCCGGAACTGTCGCTCCACGAGGAGCGCACCGCGGATTACGTCGTAGCCTTTCTCGACAGGCTGCCGCTTGACAAATTGAAGGGTCGGGTCGGCGGCCATGGGGTCGTCGCCGAGGTTAAAGGCACGCTTCCAGGCCGATCCGTCCTGGTTCGTGCCGACATGGATGGCTTGCCGCTTGTCGAAGACGTCGACGTCCCCTTTCGCTCGAAAAACCCTGGGGTCATGCACGCCTGCGGCCATGACGTGCACATGGCAATCGCGCTCGAGCTTGCCGACATCCTGGCGGTTAACCGGCATCGCCTGCCTGGCATGGTCCGCTTCGCTTTTCAGCCGGCGGAGGAAACCGCGGGAGGTGCCAAGCCCATGATCGACGCCGGAGTGCTCGAAGGCATTGATCGAGTGATCGGCCTTCATGTTTGGTCGCAACTCCCTGTGGGACAGGTGTCCGTGCGGTCTGGTGCCATGATGGCCAGCGCCGATTGGTTCACCCTGACCGTTCGCGGCCAGGGCGGGCACGGCGCGCAACCCGAGAAGGCCGTCGATGCAGTGGTGATCGCCGCCCAGGTCGTGAGCGCGCTGCAAACGCTGGCGAGCCGCGAGACGTCGCCAGGCGACCCGGTCGTCGTCACGCTGGGCAGCATCCACGGCGGCAGCGCCTTCAACATCATCGCCGGCGAGGTGGTGATCCAGGGCACGCTGCGCACGTTTGATGCATCGCTTCGCGAACGGTTGCTGAAACGTATTGATGATCTCGCTCGTGGCATCGCCGAGGCGATGCGCGGCGAGTGTCAGTTCCGTCTCGAGTCTGCCGCTCCACCCGTCGTGAATGATCCGGCCGTGTCGAAGCTAGTGGCCGAGGCGATCGCAGGCGCCCTGGGCGACGGCGCCGTGGTTGCCCACGAGCCGCTGATGGTCGGCGAGGACTTCGCCTACTTCCTGGAGCAGCGGCCGGGCTGCTTCTTCCTGGTGGGCGGAGCGCCGGAAGCCCCACCGGTCATGCATCACACGCCGCAGTTCCGGATCGACGAGCGGTGCCTGCCGATCGGGCTCAAGGCGATGACGGCCGCCGTCCTGGCTTTGCTCAGTCAACCGCTTTAACTGGACAATGGGGGCGGTTTAAAACTTCGGCTTGCGCAGGCTTGGCCGCACGCTGAAACCGATCAGCACCAGGCTCACGAGCAGGCCGACCAGCATGCTCAAAAGGTTGAGGGGAAACCCTGCCACTGCGGCCAGCAGCCCGAGCGCGGAGGCGAGCAGGGCGATCATGCCGAGCACCCGGATGAAGCGGTTGAAGCCACTCCGGTAGGGAAGATGGATTCGCGCCCGGAAACCGGCCAGGTCGCGGGGCAGGTCCAGGTCAGGCGTCGACGATTGAGCGAGGTTTTCGGCCAACTCCGCCTGATATAACGGGCCGCCAGCGCCAAGGCCGTCACGCCGCCGTTACAGTCGGCTGCAAAAAGGGTCACACCTATAATTTCGATCGATGCCCACTGCCGTTCGAGATGGACGCACGGTCGAGCAGGCGATGTCATCCCAATTCGCCTTCTGTTTTCCGAACACCAGCCTGGCCCAGGCCGCCCGGATGATGGCCGCGAACCGGGTCTATGAGCTGCCCGTGATCGTCGACCAGCGCTGCCTTGGGTACGTCTCCTATCTGGACGTCCTCCAGCGCTACGTTCGTGGCCAGCTCGCCGGCCGCGCCGCCGATCTGATCCGCGAACCGCTGCCGGAAGTGCGCCCGGACGTGCCGCTCGGCGAAGCCGTTCGACTGCTCCAGGAGACCGGCCGTCAGCTCGTCCTCGTCACCACGCCCGCCGGGATGCCGCTCGGTGCGCTCACCGTGCGCGACGTCACGCGGGTAATGGCCCCCGCCGCCTGATGCCGACCCTGTCGAAAGTTCTCCAGCCGATCCCGGAAACCTGTCCGGCTGAACTCAGCGCCAACGACGCGCTGAGCCGGCTGAATGCGTCTGGTGCCGACGCCCTCCTGATCGAGAAGAACGGCGCCGTCGTCGGTTTGTTCAGCCACCGCGAAGCGCTCGCCACCTTTGCGGATGGGACCGCTCCGGTCGAGAAGTACATGCGCCGGCCGCTGCCGGGCCGCAACGTGGCCGACTCGCTGGAAGCGGGGGCGGACATCATGTATCGCGAGGACACGCCCATCGTCCTGCTCACCGAAGACGAAGGCCCCCTCTTCAGAAAGACCTCCCGAACGGTCGGCATCGTGCGCGCCTATGAAGTCCTCGAGGAGATCGGCAAGACCACGACGGATACAGCCTCGAACAAGGTGTTCCGCGGCCAGCGCGACCTGGGTCTCAACGTTCCGGTTTCACCCTGCCAGCGCGCCTGCCCGATCCACCAGGACATCGCCGCCTACGTCGACTATGTGTCGCAGGGCCGCTACCTGGATTCCTGGCTCGTGATTCACGAGACCAACCCATTTCCCTCGATGCTCGGCCGCCTCTGCAACCATCCCTGCGAGACCGACTGCAAACGCGGTTGGGTGCAGGGACCCGAGAACGCGGTTTCGATCAAGTCCCTCAAGCGCTTCGCCACCGACTACGCCTGGGCTCGGCGGGTGAAGATCGATTGGCAGCGCGCACCGGAGAACGGAAAGCGCGTCGCCATCGTCGGCTCCGGCCCTGCCGGCATGACCGCGGCGCAGGACCTGCGCCTGATGGGGTACACGGTCGACCTGTTCGAGCGCGAGGCCAAGCTCGGAGGCCTGCTGTCGGCCAGCATCCCCCACTTCCGGTTCGACATCGACCAGCTCGAGTGGGAGATCCAGATGATCGTCGACATGGGAGTCGGGGTCTACCTCAAGAAGGATGTCGGGAAGGACATCAAGCTCGAGCAGCTGCTCAACGACTACGATGCCGTCTTCCTCTCGGTGGGGATGATGACCGGCCGCATCCTGCCGGTGCCCGGGTCGGACCTGCCGGAAGTGATCTCCGCCATGGAGTTCTTGCGGGTCCGCTCGTACGACATCGTCCCGGACAACTTTCCGCGCGGTGGCGACGTGGTCGTCATCGGCGGTGGCGCAGTGGCGACCGATGCCGCGCAGACCTCGATCAAGACCGGGGCCCGCAAAGTCTGGATGGTGTCGATCGAACCGGCCGATCGGTTGCCGGCCTTCGGCAACGAGCTGGTCGAGGCGCGCGAGATCGGGCTGACCCTCCACACCGGCGTCATCGTCAACGCCATCAAGGCCGACGCCGGCGGCCATGTCAATGGCGTCGAGTTCATTCGGGTCGACGAGAGCAAGCTCGAGTTCGACCCAGAGAGCGGCAAGCTGCTGATCAACACCGTACAGAAGATCCCGGGCAGCGAGCACGTCATTCCCTGCCGCTACGCGATCTTCGCCTCCGGCCAGATCATGGATTTCGCCCAGGACCAGGGCGTGCCCCTCACTCCGCGCAAGCTGATGGAAGCCGACACCGGCGCTCACACCAAGGTGGCCAAGCTGTTTGCCGGCGGCGACTGCGTCGAAGGACCATCGTTCATCGTCAATGCCATCGCCTGGGGGCACCGCGCGGCGCGCTCGATCAACGAGTTTCTGGGGGCCGCCATCCCGCGCGATGCAAAGCCGCTGACGGTCATCGAGTCCACCGACGACCATCGCGAGGCGGACTATTACAACCGCGAGGAACCACCCATCCTGCCGGCCGAGAAACGCATGGACATGACGCCGGTGGAGCTGCCCTGGAACGATGAGCAGGCCATCACGGCGGCGCTTCGCTGTTTCCAGTGCGACACC
>CAZRMD010000154.1:0-383 GCA_964601135.1 uncultured Actinomycetes bacterium
CGGCTTGCAGATCAAGGAGTCAATGACGATCTATCACGATCGCGGCAAGAAGGCGCCTATGCTCGCCATTGAGTTCCGGTCTCGGCATCCGGTGCTGGTCCCCCACCCCCTCTATTGGTTCCTGTTCGCGTTTTGACCTGCAGACGATGACCTTTCGCGATCCGCTGTTTCTCATTCCATCCGAGTTTCTCTTCGCCCATATCGGGACTCTTCCGATCAAGGGCGGGAAGGAGATCCATTTCCTCTTCCGCGGCAACATGTCACCCGAGTCGCACGACATGTGGGCGCCGTATCGGGTTTCGTGCCGAGAGCTGGGACCCCGCCTGCTCCAAATCCTCCGAACGGCGGAACAATCCCAGAAGGCTGCTCGGTTTCCCGACAAT
>CAZRMD010000154.1:393-7439 GCA_964601135.1 uncultured Actinomycetes bacterium
CGTGAAGGTCGCCTAGTACGAAGGTCAAGGGCACGATCGCCTAACGCAGCAGCCGGCCGGTCTTATACCTATTAATACTGTGGTTGCGGAGCCAGTACGAGCGTCTCGCATAAAATTGCGCAACAGTGGCCCGCGACCTAACTCTCCGTCTTCAGGCTGATCGCCCTGGCGAGCTCGCCAAGGTGGTTCAGGCGTTAACCGGCTCGGGCGTCAACATCGAGGGCATCACCGAAGTCGAAGGGATCGTCCACATCCTGGCCAAGGATCCGGGCGCGGTCCGCTCGGCACTCCGGACGAACGGCTACACCATCGAGGGGGAGCTCGAGGTGCTGATGCTCCCGATGCCCGACCGCCCGGGCGAGCTATCAATGATCATGAAGCGGCTAGCCGAGGCGAACATCGACGTCCGGTTCCTTTATCTGGCGACCGACACCCGCGTGGTTATCGGCGTCGACGACATAAGCCACGCCCGGACGGTCCTCAGTCAGCGGCGGACCAGCTAGCGACGCTGGCCAACAGCCCCTCCCAGGCTCCCTCGGACTTGACAGGAGACGCAGCGAACGGTTCAATTTCTGCATCCAGTTTCGCATAGTGAATGAACTTTTCACTAGATGAAAACAGTGCCGAGCTACAGAATTCGTTCCGTGGAGCGTGCGATGAGCATCCTCGAGTCCTTCGTTGACACGCGTTCCGAACTGAGCCTGGCCCAAATCGCTGATCGAACAGGCTTGTCGACCAGCACGACCTACCGCCTGGTCACAAACCTGATCCGGCTCGGCTATCTCTCTCCCAACGGGCGTTCCGATTACCGGTTAGGAACTTCTGTTCTCCGACTCGCTGGAGCAGTGTTGACCCAGCTCGATCTCCGCCAGAAGGCCGCGTCGGCCCTCGAGGGACTGCGAGACGAAACCAAGGAAACCGTGCACCTGGCCACCATCGATGGCCAGCGGATCATTTACCTCGACAAGCTCGAAGGCCTGTACGCCATTGGCATGACCGGCTCGCGGGTTGGGAAGACCGCCCCCGCGTATTGCACCGCTCTGGGCAAGGTCATGATCGCCCTGGGTGACGAGTCCCAATGGACCCGGATCCTTCGTTCCGACCTCAAGCCGCAAACCCGACGCTCCATCACCGACCCCGCCAAGCTCAAGAGCGAGCTGTATCGGATCCGGGAACAGGGCTACGCACTCGACTGGGGGGAGTACGAGGCCGATGTGCGCTGCGTGGCTGCGCCGGTCCACGACCACAGTGGCCGGGTGGTGGCTGCCATCAGCGTGTCGGGGCCGTTCCAGCGAATGGAGCCGGAAATCGAGTCCGGGCGCATCGTGCCGCGGGTGGTGGCGGCGGCCGGCGAGATTTCGAAAGCGCTGGGCGACACAGGCACCCAGGTTCGCACGACGGCGGCGCCGGCGCGCCGGCCGCGGGCGAAGGAGGTGAGCACAAGACAGATTCACGTCGGTCGATAGCCCGTCATTCAGTCGGCAGATGAGGGAAAGGGAGGAAGCTCATGGCAACGCGGTTCGCATTCTGGCGACGTGCCGCCGCCCTGGCGGCCCTGGCCATCATGGCAACGGCCTGCGCGAACGCCCAACAAAACGCGGGGGGCCCCGTCCATCTGAACTTCATGGTGTGGTCCTACGGCGTCGACACCATCCAGGACAACATCAAGAAGTTCCAGTCAGCCAACTCGAATATCACGGTCAGTCTCGCCGACACGTCGTGGTTCAACTACCACGACACCATGGCCACCAAGTTCAGCGGTGGCGGCGCTCCGGACGTGGCCTATTCGTCGGATCACTGGCTGCGCGAATGGGTCTCGGCCGGCTGGATCGTGCCCATCGACCAGTACTGCCCGAGCCTGGCCAGCTACAAGTCAGAGTGGGCGCCCTATGCGCTGCAGGGCATGACGCTGAATAACCACGTCTACGGCCTGCCCTATTACGCCGACCTGGTCATCTTCATGTACAACGACAAACTGCTCAAGCAGGCCGGCTTCACCAACCCGCCCGCCACCTGGGAGGAGCTGACCAGCCAGGCGCAGGCGATCAAGGCCAAGGGCATCTCGCAATATCCCATCGACATTCCCATGAAGAAGGACGACCCCTGGACGATCGAGATCTTCTACTCCATGGTCTACGGCAGGGGTGGCCACATGTTCGACAGCTCCACCAACCCGGTCTTCGGCCAGTCTGGCAGCCCGGCAGAGCAGACACTCAGCTGGCTCCGGAGCGCGTACGCCAGCAAGCTTCTCGATCCGGCCGTCTTCGAGTCGGCTGAACCGGACGTCGTGAAGACGATGGGAGAAGGGCAGCACGTCTTCACCGTGCTCGCCAAGTACAACCTGGCGGAGCTCAACCAGGGGCAACACAGTCAGAAGGGCAATTTCAAAATGGCCTTGATGCCCGGCGATAGCCATTCGACGGTTGGCTTCGTCCGCTTCTACTCGTTGACGAAAGCCGCGGTGGCCCACGGCCAGAACGCCGTCAATGCCTCCTGTAATTTCCTGCAGTACTTTGGCGGCAAGACCAACGGCCAGTACACGGTCGTCAAGCGCTGGGCCCTGGAAAAGGGGCTCGGATTTGCCAACCTGCCTCTCTACGACGACCCACAGGTGAGCTCGGCGATCAATGCCTGGGGGAACGTCGATCTCGAGAAGCAGCAAGCCAAGCTGGCCCTCGTCAAGGAGGGCCTCACCCCCTGGTGGGGCCAGTGGGACATCTACGCCCGCGAGCAGATCGACAACGCGGTCAGCGGCAGCAGTACGCCCGGTGCGGCTTTGCAGAACATGACCACGAAGTGGAGCCAGCTCAAGACATGAGTCGCAGGGCCTGAGAACACCGTCGAGGGCCGCCGGACGGCCCTCGACTACCCTGCAGCATGAACGCCAGAATCAGTCTTCGAGCGCACGCGATCCGTGGCAGGGCGCATCCAGCGCCGGTGCAGCCGTGGCTGACCATCCTGCCGGTGCTGGTCCTCGTCGCGCTCTTCACCCTCTTCCCCTTCATCTACGCCGCCGTGACCAGCACCCATCGCGTGTTGCTCACGCTTCCCGGGCAGACGCCCTTCATCGGGCTCCGCAACTACGTGGATGTGCTCCACGACGCCTCGGCCCTGCAGGCGGCCCGCAACTCGCTGGTGTTCACGGCGTTCTCCGTGGTCGCCGTCACGGGCCTTGGTTTGGCGGTGGCGCTCCTCCTGAACCAACCGATTCGCGGATTTGGCATTCTGCGGGCGCTCGTCCTGCTCCCCTGGGCAATCCCGCTGGTCTCGGCCGGCATCATCTGGCGGCTACTGCTGCACGGCGATTTCGGCGCCCTCAACGGCTTCCTCCTGCAAATCGGGCTCGTCCATAACTACATCGCGTGGCTCTCCAATCGACAGCTGGCCATGGGGGCGGTCATCGTGGCGCACGTGTGGCGCGAATTCCCGCTGCCGGCCATCCTCTTTCTTGCCGGCCTGCAGGTGATCCCGCCCGAGGTGATCGACGCGGCCACGGTGGATGGCGCGACCGCCTGGCAGCGGTTTCGCTTCATCGCCCTGCCTCTGCTGCGCGGGCCGCTGCTGATCGTCCTGGTCTACGAGACCATGGTGGCGGTCACGGTCTTTGACCTGGTCTACGTCCTGACCGGAGGCGGGCCCGGTTCGGCGACGACGCTCTTTTCCTGGTACGCATACGCCACCACCTTCCACTTCTTGAACCTGGGCCAGGGGGCTGCGCTCTCGTTCATCATGGCCGCGGTCCTGGTCGGCTTTATCCTCTTTTATCTGCGCATCCTGCGCCTGGGCCAGCAGGAGGGCGCATGAAACGACGCACCCGGAGAACGGCGCTGTTGGTCGGGGCGGGCGTGCTTTTGGGCCTGGTGATCCTATTGCCCTTCGTCTGGGCATTGAGCGCCAGCCTGCAGACGGAGATCGCCATCTTCCAGCGTCCACCCTCCTGGCTTCCCAATCCGGTGACCCTGGACAACTATCAGTACGTCTTCACCGGCAAAGTGCCCGAGGCCTACGCGGTGCGCGGCCTGCTTCGCAGTACGGTGACCCAGGAAGCCACCTACATCCCGATTGGGCTCTGGAACTCCTTCCTGGTCGCGCTCTCGGTGGTCACCATCAATCTCATCTTTGGCACCGTTGCCGCGTACACGTTCGCCCGCGATCGGTTCACCGGCCAGCAGGCCGCCTTCTTCTTCATCCTGACCAGCCGCCTGCTGCCCGCCATGGCCGTGGCCATCCCCACCTACATGATCGTGGACCGGCTCAATCTCCTCGATTCCAAGCTGGCGCTGGTCCTCATCTACAGCGCCTTCACGCTGCCCTTTACCGTCTGGGTGCTCTCGCTCTATTTCCGCTCGCTCCCCAGAGAGTACGAGGAGGCGGCGCTGGTGGATGGCAGCACCCGGCTGGGGGCGCTGCGCCACATCGTCCTGCCGCTGGCGGCGCCCGGGCTGGCGGCCGTTGGCGCCTTCAGCTTCCTCTTCAGCTACGACGAGTTCCTCTTCGCGCTGTTGATCACCGCATCCCCGAACTCCAAGACCATCCCCGTCATGATTGCCACCATCTCGGTCAACCCGGACGCCAGCTACACCCTGATCGCGGTGGGCATCGTGCTCTCGATCATCGCGCCCATCGCGCTGTCGATTGTCTTCCGGCGTTTCATCACCACCGGCCTGGTCAGCTCGCTGGGCAGGGCATGAGCGCAACGGCCTATACCGACCTCGTCAGCGCGGATCTGCGAGCGGCCTTCGCCCGCGGCGCCACCGTCTTGCTTCCGGTCGGCTCCATCGAGCAGCACGGTCCGCACCTGCCGGTGGGAATGGACGCCATGGTGGCCCATCGGCTCGCCACCGCGGTCGCGACGGAGCTTGGCGACGGGTGGCTGGTCCTGCCCACGCTGTGGTACGGCTATTCACCGCACCACATGAGCTTCGCCGGCACGGTCACGCTGCGGGCGGAGACCTACCTCCGCCTCATCGGCGACATCGCCGGCAGCCTCTATCACCATGGCGCGCAGGACCTGGTCATCCTCAACGGCCACGGCGGGAACAACGGCCCGCTGCGAACGCTGGTGGCGGAGCTGGCAAGAGATCATGGACGAAGCCCCCGGATCGTGACCTACTGGGACGTCATCGCGCAAGAGATCGGCCAATACTTCGAGGAGCCGGCGCGGGTGTGCGGACATGCCTGCGCGCTCGAGACGTCCCTGGCCCTGCACCTCTATCCCGAGCTGGTCCGGCAGGAACGGATCCCGCGCGAGCCGACCGGGGACGCCGGCCCACACATGTTCGGGCCCAACCCGGTGACCGAGGGGCTGGACTTTGGCGTCTATGCAGCCAACGGCGTCATCGGCGATCCATCTTTGGGCACTGCGGAGCTAGGCAAACGGCTCTTCGAGCGCATCGTGCACAACCTGGTGGAGGTCTTGCGGCCAGATGTCGAAGCGGACAGTAAAACCGTCTGAGCGGCTGCAGGAACTGGGCATCAGCCTGCCGGCCATCCCGCCGGCGGCCGGGCGCTACCTGCCCGGGGTGCGCAGTGGGCAGCTGGTGTTCGTCTCGGGTCAGACGCCGACGGTGAACGGGCAGCCGGTGATCACTGGCTACGTCGGCAAGGACGTCTCCCTGGACCAGGCCAGGCAGGCTGCCCGCCTCGCAGCCCTGAATTGCCTGGCGCAGTTGCAGGCGGTGACGGGATCGCTGGATCGGGTGCGACGGATGGTTCGCGTTACGGGATACGTGCGGTCGTCGCCGGGGTTTGTCGACCAGCCGTCGGTGGTCAACGGCGCTTCCGAGCTGTTGATCGAGCTGTGGGGCGAGCTGGGCCAGCATGCCCGAAGCGCCATCGGGGTCGCCGAGCTCCCCGGCGGTGCGCCGGTCGAGATCGAGCTGGTGGCCGAGGTCGAACCATGAGCGCACCCGAGGTGATCAGCCTGGGCGAAACGATGATCCTCCTCTACCCGCCCGATCTCAGCACGCCGCTCGCGGAAGCCAGCACGCTGGCGGTCGACGTGGCCGGCGCCGATTCGAACTTCGCCATTGCCATGAGCCGGCTGGGGTTTCGCAGTGGGTGGATCAGCCGGGTCGGCCAGGACCCGCTCGGCGAGCGGGTGCTGAATGCCATCCGGCGCGAAAGAGTCGACACCTCGCAGGTCGTGGTGGACGCGAGCCACCCGACCGGCCTGTACATCAAATACCACGCGGATGGAGAGGATCCGCAGGTCCTTTATTACCGGCGCGGTTCGGCCGCGAGCCACCTCAGCCCCAAAGACCTCAAGCCGGAGTACTTCCGGGGAGCGCGCGTGCTGCAGGTCAACGGCATGACCTGCGCCCTGAGCCGGAGTTGTGAGGACACCGTCGTCCGCGCCATCGACCTGGCGCGCAAGAACGGCACGCGGGTCTGCCTCGACCTGAACCTGCGCCTCAAGCTGTGGACGCTGTCTGCGGCGCGCCAGGTCCTTGGCAGGCTCTTGCCGGTCGTCTCCATTCTCACCGGGACGGAGGACGAGTTTTTGCAATTCTTCGGGAAGGCCAGGCTGGTCGACGCGCTGCTGGAGGCGCACCAGCGTGGGCCGCGCACGGTCGTCGCCACGCGCGGCGCCCGCGGGGCGGTGGCGCTGGTGGGCGGTCGCATCATCTCCCATCCAGGGTTCAAGCCGCCGCGCGTCGTGGACATGGTCGGGGCCGGCGATGGCTTCAATGCCGGGCTGGTCGCCTCCCTGTTGCGCGGAGCCGACCCAGAGCAAGCCCTGCGGGTGGCCAACCGGATGGGCGCGGCGGCGGTCACCACGCCCGGCGACTTCCACGGCTATCCGACCTGGGATGAGATCGAGGCTGGACCCGAATGGCCGGAGCGCGCTCGCGACTCCGTCGATTTCGCGTAGGAGGAGGAATCGAAATGGCAACCACCACCGCGCCGGTCCGCCTGCAGATGCACATCGGCGGCCAGTGGGTCGAGTCGGCAAGCGGCGCCACGTTTGAGCGGACCAGTCCGGCGACCGGCGAAGTGCTGGCCGTTTTCCCCAAAGCCACCAGAGAGGACGCCCGTGCCGCGGT
>CAZRMD010000155.1:0-7437 GCA_964601135.1 uncultured Actinomycetes bacterium
ACGGCTCGCTGCGTGCTCGCCTTGGCGACAATGCACGCGACGCAGTCCAGTCACGGTACAGCGTCGACCTTTATGCCGCGCGGCTGGCAGCGGAGCTCGCAACTGCCGGAGATCGAAACTAGCCTATTCATACTGAGCGGCAGGACTGGAACCTCTGGTTAGCCCCTTGGTCAGAAGGTAGTCGCGAAGAGCTGGCTTCCAGCTCCGCAGCGGAGCAATCCTGGTTGATCGGAGGCACCCGTTTCGGGGTCGTTGAGCAGTTGCTCCGATCTCTTCCGTTTTGACTGGTTGAATGTGGGCCGCAACTCCCGCCAGCCTTAGGATCTCAGCTGCGAATTCATACCAGGAGGCGCAGTCGGGCGGCGCCAGATGGACAACACCAGTTAAGCCGGACGTTGCCAGGGCCAGCGAGGCCACCGCCAGATCAGCCGTGTACGTTGGGTTCAGTCTCTGGTCGGATACGACCTGCAGGCTGGCGCCCGACGCGGCCTTCTTAAGTATCCGGTCCGGGAAGCTTCCGCCCTTTATCTCCGATCCCCGCAAACCGTAGAGGCCTGCGACACGAATCACGAGTGCCGTTGGCATAGCGGCCACCACCGCACGCTCACCGTCCAGCTTCGTCAGACCATAGACGCTCAACGGGTTCGGCTGGTCACTTTCAACGTATGGCCGATTCGAGCGCCCATCGAAGACGTAGTTCGTGGAGTAGTGGACGAGCCTCGCGCCCTCACTTGCGCAAACCTTCGCGAGCAGGCCCGGGCCCATCGCATTTGCCGCAATCGCCTCCTCGGGATCACTCTCGGCGCCATCCACAGCGTTGTAGGCGGCGCAGTTGAAGACAAGTTCAGGACGTTCTAGCGCGAAGACGCGCCGAATCGCAGGCTCGTCGTTGATCGGCATGTCGTCGCGATCGTATTTGGCGGCATCGGGACAGAGAAGCGAGAGGTCGCTACCCAGCTGGCCGAGCGCGCCCGCAATCAGGATTCGCATGGTCAACGATCCCTGCAAGACTACGCAAGCAACGACGTACCACCATGGGTCGGCGCGGCATCTTCGGGACAAGAGTCCACGCGAGTCACCGACACACTCGGTCAGCCTCTACGCACGCGTCTCCAAACGGCGAAGGCCGCAGCGCCGCCGACCGCGAGTCCTGCTACCAACACCAGTAGCCAGATCGACGCCATCGGGACCAGATGATCAGAGACCCACGCGCGCGCCTGGGCTGGTGCCGCCGCTATCAACTGCGCCGGCCGCCTCTCATCAACGTTGTTCGACGCATCGTTCGAGGTGGGTTCGCCCGAAGTGGGTGGCATGCCAGGAGCGGTAACTTGCGACGACCCCTCAGGTGCGCTTTGAGGCGGTGCCTCGGGTGCGCCCCGCGACGGCGGCGCAGGCTGCGAAATCGGTCCTACGCTCGGTCCGGCGCTGCGCGACCAGATCGATATGTCACGCGCGAACCAATCATCGCGCTCCCCGTCGAAGATCACTCTCTGCGTGCCTGAGGGCACGGGCATCCAGTAACTCGACATGTGCTCGGGAGCGTCTCCGTGCTGGTCAGCCCGTCTTGGTGTCTCGAATGACCGCCCTCCATCAAAGCTGAGTCGCAGCGATCCTTGGCCCATGAACCTGAGGTTCGATCCGGGCGGCGCCGGCGCTCCGAAATTGACCTCGTGACCAGCGTCCGGTGCCACGAAGGGCACGTTCCCGTGGATCATACGGAAGGGTGAAGCAGGCGCTATCGAGAAGTCACTCCAATGCCAGGTGTTAGGTGCGCATCTTGTCTCATTCGCGGGCGCGCATGGTTCTTTGTCTGGCGTGTAGCTATGGTGTCCGAGCTGGACGATCCCCTCGCTGAAGCTCAGCGCCGGTATGTCGGTATCGACCCAAAACACATTGAGCGATGGGATTCCGAACTTGATGTGCGTCCGCGATACCGACAGTTCGTAGGGAGAGCGGGTGCGGGCACTGGTCTGCATCACACTCTCGAGGCTCGGCGCGCTCTCGACAACCGGCACGTCGACTGACTCGTGGTTTCGGAACAGCTCGGCGTAAAACGTGGACTCTCCGTTCGAATCGGACATCACGACATGGACCGCTTCGCGTGGTGGACCCTGGAGGTCCGGCAGATCCGGCTCGAGCGGCGCTACGAGGTTGTATTCATAGGGCGTGACCCAGAAGTCGATCCAGTCGCGGAGAGATGTCCTCAGCGTTGAGACGCTAAAACGAACCACGCCGGGCTCGTGTGAGAAATCCACCATGCGGTCAGGCGTCAGATAGATGGCGGCGTACCCCTGTGAATTCGCCGACGTCATCAGATGGTTCTTGCATACGAACACAGCGTCGACGAAGCTCGAGACGACGTGAGTGGCAGGGGGCGCCGAGCAGTTGGGCCCATGCTGGGCCAAGAAGGGCTCAAATTCGGTGTCGATGTCCCGGTTGTGGACCAGCACGTCCCAATCCGAATGGCTGAATGGCTGCGGTGTGATTGGATCGCCTGGGAACCCGAAGCTGTACGAGTCGTGCGAGTAGGCAGCCGTCGGAGCGTTGCTGTGGACCGAACTTCCCAAAGCGATCGCTACGGCCAGTGCCGTTAAAGTTATGCGTGCTCTCACTGGGGTTGTCCTCCGTTCGAAACGGCGGGCGCGGCGTCTCCCGCTGAGGCCTCGGGGGCCACCGGACGGGACCAACACACGTTGCCGTCAGCCAAGCGCCGGCATCATAACCCGTGACTACCGGCCCTGCAATGGTTGAGGCGGCGCGGCTGCCGGTAAACCCGGGCTCTTGTCCCGCTTGATCCTTCCCCTCCCATAGGCTCCAGCGCACGCCATCAGTACTCTCCAAGGGCTTAGCCGACCGGTATGCGAACAGAGGCCCTTCAACCAAGAGACACCGTCGCGCCCTTGCCGGCCCTGTTGTCTGTCGTGATTTGCACGCGCAACCGCCCGGAATCCATCATGGATGCGGTCGAGAGCGTGGTCGCGCAGTCCGATGTCTCATTTGAGCTGATCGTCGTCGACCAAAGCCACGGACCGGCCACAAGGGATCTTCTGGCTCCCCTGGTCGCCGATCGACCGCACGTCCACTATGTGCACTTGGAGCGACCGGGCCTATCTCACGCCTACAACGAGGGCACACGCCGGGCGGCCGGGACGATCGTCGCGTACACAGACGATGATTGTGTCGCGCCCCCCGGGTGGCTGGAATCCATCGCGAGAGCCTTCCAGGAATCCCCCGACGCGGAACTGATCTACGGCCAGGTATTGCTGCCCCCCCACCTAGCTGAGCGCGAGAACGTGGATGGTGTTACTCCTCAGCTTCCCATCGCGGAGCGTCGGCGGATGAGCCGCACCGACGGCTTCAAGGTGTTCGGGATGGGTGCGAATTTCGCCCTGAAGAGGGCGGCCTGGGAACGCGTCGGCGGCTTCGACGAGGTACTCGGCGGTGGTGGTCCGCTGCAGTCGGCGCAGGACTTTGACTTCGCGTACCGGGTGTACCGGGCGGGCGGAGTGATCATGCTCGAGCCGTCTATCGTGGTCTTCCACTACGGCTTTCGGACTGCCCGGGACTGGCCGGCCGTGGTTCGGTCGTATGGGGTGGGAGTCGGTGGCTTCTACAGTAAGCACGCCCGCCTCGGCGACGTCTACGCTGCGCGCTTGCTCGCGGGGGCAATCGCGGGAGCAGCCGCCCGAGGCATAAAGCGAGCGCTTTTCGGTCAGCCGCATAGTCAGCACTGGACCTATCTGCGGAACGTCATCAGCGGCGTTGTGAGAGCTAAACAGTTTCACATTGACCGAGAGCACCGCTTATATGTGTCAACGGTCAGAAATGAGTAGTGGCGCCGCATGGATCAGCCTTCGGTCAACGCCGCCTACGGATCACAGGATAGCGCCGCTCAGCCGATGACCGGCGTCGCCCTCGAAACTGAGGCCACGCGGCCACAGTCAAGAAGCACGAACAGCCTCCTACGGCAGGGACTCCTCAACCCGATGTGGGGCTTCCGCACCGCTCGCTCCGTTCTGCAGGCCCGCTGGGACCTACGCTATTGCGAGTTGGGCGACGGCGCCCGCCTCGATGGGCGCTGCTATGTCGGGCGGTGGGGAGGCCGCATTCGAATCGGTAAGCGGCTGCTTATGTATGGCCGCACCGTGCGCTGTGAGCTAACGACCCATGCGGATGGAGAGATCAACATCGGCGACGGCGTCTTTGTCAACTATGGTGTTTCGATCTCAGCCCACCGAATGGTTCGGATCGGTGACGGCTGCCGCGTGGGTCAGTACACGATCATCATGGACTGTGACTTCCACACACACGGCGGCGGTGACGATCACGGCGAATCCCGTCCCGTGATCATCGGAGACCGGGTGTGGCTGGGCGCCCGGGTCATCGTTCTGAAAGGGGTAACGATCGGCGACGGTGCATCAATCGCGGCCGGCAGCATTGTGACCCGCGACATCCCCGCCGGGACCGTGGCGGCGGGCGCTCCGGCGGGCGTGGTTCGCCGGCGTGGCTGAGGCGCAGGGGCTGGCCGCGGTCGAGGCGGTGCTGGAGCAGCAACCGCTCCGCACACCGACCGTACTCCTGGTCGGCGATATCGTCGCCGGCATCGAGACGCAGTTCCGCAATGTGGTGACCGCGGCGCAGCGCAGTCCGGACGTCATTGCCACGGCGCTTCCAGTGCGTCCTTACCACGACGACTTCTTGGAGCGGAGATTGGGCGTAATTCCGGCAAGCACCCGCGGTTCTCTTCGGCAGTTGATTGGAACCAAGCCGCTCTTTCTGGGTAAGCGGCCCGATGCGGTCTGGACCCAGCTGTCACTCCCGCTGCTGCCGTGGCTCTACACAGCCAACATGGTCCGGCAGGTGCCTGTTGTTTACACGATGGACAGCACGCCGAGACTGTTGAGAGAGTTTGGAGCTGATTACAAACACTGGGGAGGCCGGTCGGCGGTCAAGAACGCGGTGCGCGACCACCTCTATGCGCGCTTTCTGCAGCGGGCCAGCATCGTGAATCCATGGACTGAATGGGCGGCACACTCCATGTGCGAGGATTATGGACTCGACCCGGCTCGAGTCCGTGTCCTGCCGCCCGGAGTCGATGTGGACTGGTGGAGGCGGCCCTCAGACGCCGACGAGCCGCGCGCCGGTCGCCGCCTGCGTCTTCTCTTCGTTGGTGGTGACTTTGAGCGCAAAGGTGGCGATCTGCTGGTCAGGGTGTACCTGGAGCGGCTCCGCCGGCTGGCAGACCTCGACCTTGTCACCCGCGCCGACATCGCGGTGGCTCCGGCGGAGGGAATTCGCGTCCACAGCGGACTCGGCCCCAACGACCCCCGGCTTCGCGACCTTTACCACCAAGCTGATGTGTTCGTGCTCCCGACGCGGGCCGACTGCTTCTCTGTCGCGGGCATGGAGGCCATGGCAGCCGGCGTGCCGGTTGTCATCAGTCCGGTAGGCGGTGTCGCAGAGCTGCTTGAGGATGGCCGGCAAGGATACTTCGTAGCGCCTGATGACGCCCGGACGCTGGCCGCTGCGGTGGAACGCCTGCTCGATGACGATCTGCTACGGAGGCGCATGGGGGCTGAGGCGCGGCGCCTCGCGGAGAGGCGCTACGACGCTGAACGCAATACGGCCATTCTGCTCGGCTACCTCGCAGCCGCCGCGCGTGGTGAGGTTCCACCAGCCAACAAGTTGGATTGACTGGCCATCGCCTGACTGCTCGGATTCGGCGTATTTCGAGCAGCCGCCAGGACTGATGCTGCGGGCGTCGACCCGCGGCCTTCACACGCCGGGATATCAGACGCGGGCAGCCCCGGCCGGCCGGCGCTTCACCTCTGCCTGCTCGCGCATCAGCCGCACGATGGTGCGAGCGTTTGCGACCGCATCATGCTCCGTGCGTGCGAGTGCGAGACTCGCCTCACCCATGGCGCGTCGCAAGGCGACATCACGCATGAGGCGAGCGATTGCGGCCGACAGGTCGGTTACTGAGCCACGGCGAACCAGGAACCCGTTGTGACCTGATTCAACCATCTCCGAGATGGCGCCCACGTCCGTCGCCACCACCGGTAGGCCGCTGGCAAGCGCCTCGCCCACCACCTGCGGGAAGCAGTCACCGCGCGAAGGCAGCACGAACAGGTCGGCTGTACCGTATAGCTCCACGAGCGCCTCCGACTGTGGCTGTAAGCCACGGTGCAGGACAGCTCGTATGCCGGGCGGGACGCGGACCTCGGACCCAGTCACCAGGTGCAGCTCAACCACATCCGCAAACGGCGCGATTGCCTCGAGCAAGTCGTAACCACCCTTCCGCTCGAAGTCCCCACCGACGAAGAGGATGCGCACCCTGTCGGAATGCGTGGGGCGCGTCCCGGGCCTGAAGAGGGAGAGGTCGACGCCAGGGTGGATGACCCGGATCCGCTCGCGCCTGATGCCGTAGTCGCGTACCAGGGAGTCGGCGGCCCAGCGGCACCACGTCACAAGGGCTGCGGCTCCCTCGATGCCGATCCGGTTGATTCCCCTTTTGACTGTCTCCGCCAGCGTTCCACCGCGGCGGTGGCCGTATGCCTCGCCTTCCGAATCGAAATTGGCGGGTGTGGCGTCGAGAGAAACGACCACCGGCAGGCGCCGCATGAGATCGGGCATGGCCATGGCGGCTACCTGGGTGTGCACGAAGAGTGCTTCTACAGTGCCCGCCGAGAGCATCCGGCTGACCGCACTCCTGGCCTTGAGACTGGCCGACACTGTCCACGTGCCCAGCCCGGGCACGCGGCGCCAGCCATCGCGGCGCACGAAGTCAACATGGACGACCTCGGCGTCCACGCCGTCGTTGGCAAGGACGCGCTCGATATTGCGCGTGTGAGCGACGTGTCCGAGGGTCTGCTCGAGAACGAACCCCAACTCAGGCATCGCGTGCGGCCGCCTCCTGCTGCAGTCTCGGTAGCGCAACGATGATTCCCATGCAGGCACCGAGGAAGATCATGTTCCGGTAGTTCTCCAGCTGGACGTCCGTGTAAGCGACGACGATCTCGGCGACAATTGCCGCGACCGCGAATGCAGCCAGCAGCCGCAGGTGTGGGGACGAGCTCGATATCAGGTGACGCACACCTGTGTGAACGAATAGACCGATCATCCCCCAGAAGGCGGCGAAGCCGACGATGCCGGTTCGCATCAAGATCCACAGCACAGTGTTGTGGGGGATGACATTCCAGAGCGGATAGACCTTCGAGATGTCCGCCATCGGCGCAACGATGAGCATTCGCCGCCCAAAGCCAAATCCGGTCAGCGGACTGTCCCGAAACGTGGCGAGGATGTTGGTGTTCTCGTTATCGCGGTAGAGATTGGACAGCTGATCACGCGGGTCGGGATCGCCGACCAGTGAGTGAACTGGCCGGAGAAGCTCGCCGGTGATGCCGGTTTGATGGTTCCAGTTGGCCGCAGCGAACGCCG
>CAZRMD010000156.1:0-7413 GCA_964601135.1 uncultured Actinomycetes bacterium
GCACGCCGGCGCGATGGGAGCGACGGTCCTGCATTGAAAACGATGCTACCGGACGTCTTCCCAGTGGTAAGCGATGGTGCCGCCGACAAAGGGAATATGCAGCCCGGGGCGGACGAGGTACGGCTCGACGCCGCTATACAGGGGAATCAGCCGGTTCTGCGCCAGCGCCACGGCCTCTGCCTGCTGGTAGCCCTTGAGCGCATCGTCCCAGGAAAGTGCAGCGCGACCCTGATCGAGGAAGCGCTCGATGTCCGGATCGAACAGCCGGAGGTTATTGAACTGCGTGTTCGCGCGTAAGACGTTTTCGAGAAAGTCCGAAGGGAACGGCACGTCGGCACTCCAGGTGTCGATGAAGAAGGGCAGCTTGTCGAGCGCCGCCTGGTTGAAGAAATCACTGGTGGGATGGAGCACGACGGTGCGGCCTGTGGCGCTACTGATCTGATCCTGGAGGTCGTTCGCCACCCGGCCAACGGTGGAATTCGTCGAGAAGTAGAGGTCGATCCGCCCGGGAAAGGACGCCTGGTCGAGCGCTGCCCTGGCGCCGGCCGGCATGTACGCAGGCAGCTGTCGATTGAGATGGCCCGGAATACCGGGCGGCAGCAGATCGGTCGCCGGCATCCCCAGCATCGATCCGAAAAGCGCCAGGTCGGTCAGCCGGGCTCGGTCGATCGCCTGGGCGATGGCCAGGCGATCGGGCGGTCCATAGCCACTGCCCGCTACTGTATTGAAGCCCAGCCAGGTGGTTCTCGTATTCGGGACCTTATGCAGCTGCGCGGCATGCTGCGGATCGCGGGCAAAGGCGAGCAGCTGTGGACCCGTGAATCCGTGCGCAACATCCACGCCGCCGCTCGTATAGCGATCCATGCGCTTGACGTTGTCGGGCTCGATTTCGATGTCGACCTTACGCACCGATGGCCGCGGGCCCCAGTATCCATCGAAGGCGCTGAGCGAAAGCGATCGCCCACGATCCCAGTGATCGAGGCGATAGGGACCCGCGCCCGAGGTTGATTGCTTCGGATCGATCAGCCAGTAGGGTGGCAACGCGAGCAAGGTCAGCAATTCGCTATCCGGCTGGGGTAAACGCAAGCGCAAGGTGGAGCTGTCGACGACCTGCACCGTCGTCAACGAATCGCCCGGATAGCGGGCGCCCAGCGGGGAAAAGAAGATGGTGTTGGGGCTGTGCGTCTCCGGAGCAAGCGCCCGCGTCCAGGCCGTCAACGCGTCCTGGGCCTGCACGCTCGCGCCCGACTGATAATGCGTGGCTCGCAGGTGAAAGGTGTAGGTCTTGCCGTTATCAGCGACGTCCCAACGCTCGGCAAGCCCTGGGATCGGTCGCTGATTCGCGTCCAGTCGCGTCAAGCCCTGGAAGATCTCACTCCCGATCGCTAGCGACGTTGGATCGTCGATCAGCGCAGGATCCAGGGTTTGCGCATCCTCGGCTTCGATCAGCTGCAGGTGGGTCGCCCCCGCTGATGGCCGAGCTGATGCCGACGGCGAAGGTGCCGGTGAGCCGACGGTACAGGAGGTCGCTAACAGGGTCAGCGCCAGACCCGCCGCCCACCTGGCGCCGACGAGCATCGTCATCGAGGTTGCGGACTCTTGCGCATGTCGGATACTAGCAAGGTGCGCCGTCGCATCTTTGCCGTGATCGTTACGGCGCTCGCGGCTACCGGTTCCATCGGGAGTGTCCAGGCAGCGACGGGGACTGCCACGTTGGTCTCAGGGACAGTTGTGCCCCACGATCCACCGATGGGCGGGATCGTCCGGCTCGAGCTGATGGTGCGCAACGATGGCACCGTCAACTGGCCCGCGAATGATCTGGTGCACATCATTTGGAAGAGCGCGGATGGCAAGGCCATTGCCGAGGACACACGCCAGCTTGGTCAAGTCGTGGCACCGCGCGCAACTGTCGCGCTGAACCTGGTGACACTGGCCCCCACCGCGGTCGGCGACTTCACGCTGACCGTCGATCTGGAAGACCAGAAGTCACGGCTTCCCATCGGCGACCCGACAGCCTATCACTTGAACGGCTTCCTCTTCAAAGGCAAGGGAAACGGGCACGGCCTTGGGATGAGCCAGTGGGGAGCGCGAGGCCGTGCCTCGGCAGGCCAGGACTATCGGAAGATCCTGGGAAGCTATTACAGCAATACCAAGATCGAGTCCCGCGATACGTCGGGGCCGGTGCGCATCGCGCTGACTGATGACCCGATCGACCTCGCTCGGCCGTGGCCGAGATTGTTCGGGCCGCTGGCCTTCGTTGCCGGACCCGTGACCGTGGACGGCGTACCGCAGTTGGACGTGGGCTCGGGCTCATCGCTTGGCTTCGACGCCGATCCCGCCGGCCAGCCCATCGCCTTTACGCTCTCCGGCGATGGTTCGCGCGGAGCGCCCGTCGTGATCAAGCAGACGATGACGATTCGGACGACCAGCCCGGCCGGGATTCGCACCAACGTCGTGCAGGTGATGGGCGGCGACTTCCGCGCCGGCGCGGAGCAACGCCGCTACGCCGGCACGCTCGAGATCATTCCCAAAGGCGCGGCAACCATCTTGCCGGTCAACGTCCTGCCGATGGAGGATTACCTGAAGGGCGTGGTCCCGGCGGAGATGCCGCCCTACTGGGGCGTGGAAGCACTCAAGGCCCAGGCGGTCGCCGGCCGCACCTACGCCGTCGAGCATCTTGGTGGCGCCGATTTCGATCTGCGCGCGAGCCAGTCAGATCAGGCGTACAGCGGCCTCACCGATCAGCGCGCCGAATCCAATGCGGCTGTCGACGGAACACGGGGCCAGATCTTGACCTATCAAGGCAACCCAATCGTCGCGTTCTATATGGCGTCGGACGGAGGTCACACGGAAAGCAGCGAGTACCGATTCGTCAACTGGGAGCACGGCCCCCAACTCCGCTCACACCTGGGATATCTCACCGGGATCAGCGACGCGTTCGACCGCGCGCCGTCCTGGCAGGTCGGACCGTTTTCCGCTGCCGGCGCCGCGAGCATCCTGCGCGATGATGGTCACGACATCGGCGATCAGCTCCTCGGCATTGACGTCCTTCAGAAAGATGGCTCCGGACGGTTGGTTGGCGTTCGGCTGAGGGGCAGCAGCAAGACCGTCGAAATCAGTGGACCGCGCTTGCGTGACTGGTTTGGCTTGCCGGATACCCTTGTTCAGACCGTCGGTGGCGCGTAAGGGGATCAGGCGGCGCGCGTCTGGTCCGCTGCCGTCGGGCCCGCCTGTGCGGCAAGTTGCCGGGCCTGCTGGCGAAACGTGTAAGCCGAGAAGATCGTCTGCGCGAGCCCGACGATGATGGCCACCCGGACGATCGAAAAGTAGCCCGTGATGAGCAGCAGGATGGAATCGAGGACATAGAGCACGGCGCCGATGATCGCTGCGATCAGCGACCCGCGCCAGGTGAAGTAGGCAAGCAGCAAGAAGATCGTTCCTTCCCCAACCGAGTACCAGTTGAAGAAGCCCTGCAGCTCGCCGATCTCCCCAAGCTCAGCAACAAGGCCGGCGCCAACGCTGATACCACCGACGATGACGAAGAGCCAGAAGGCCTGTCGAAGTGCCTTTTTCGCCTTGAGCGAGGCTGCGACGGCGGACGTCGGGGCGGAAACCGACTGGGCATGGGACGGCGTTGAGGGCCAGGTTGGCGTCGATCCGACTGCTCCCGAAGGCGTGCCGCTCTGCTGCGGCGGATTCCAGGTCACTGGGGCTGGCGGCGGGATCGATGGGACTGGTTGGGCGGGGGCGATCGCGTCGGTGGTGGCGCATATATCGCACTTCTTGCTACCAAGCGGGATCGCACAGCCGCAGCGCTTACAGACCGCCATATCGCTATATCGACCGGCGAGCCTCGACCTTCCGTGACGATCCGGAAACAAAAAGCCCGCCGGCATCGACCGACGGGCTCGAGTCGGACGAGGGTTAGCGGCCCTGGATCTTCTTCAGTCCCTCAGGCTCGATCATCCCCCACATCTCGGTGATCTGCCCCTTGTCGTTGCTATGGACCACCATGACCTGTTGCGTTTGTACCCGCTGGCCGCCCTTCGGCTTTACGGTGAGATTGATGAGGGCCACGACGTGATCATTGTCGGCCAGGATGGCGTGCGGCTCCTGCCGAAACTCCTCGAATCTGCTCGGCACTTGCCTCAAGGCCGTCACCACAGCGTCCCTGCCTCGGATTTCGGGCACAAGCGAGCCTCGCATCACCGCGTCGGGCGCGAAGCCCTCGGCACTGACCTCGCCCCGGTTGCCCGCCTCTAGCGCCTTGCGCGCGATCTCGATCTTCTGCTGAGGGGTTAGCTTCGTTTGCGCTTCAGCCATCCGTTCCTCCTTTAGCTAGCTGCCGACCGCGGTCTTTGCCAGCTCGGTGTCGGCGATCAGCCAGGCCTCAGTCGTCTTGCCCTGGTCGTTGATATGGAAGACGTACACGAGCTGGTCGCTGTATGCTTTTCCGTCCCGTTTGAACGAGCCGTTGACCAGGGCGACCACGTGCTTGTCATTGGCCAGGATGTCATGGAAGTCCAGCGTGATGTCCTGAAACTCCTGCGGATAGCGGGCGATGGCCCCGAGAGCGGCCTGCTTACCCTTGAAGTCGCCGCCGAACACACTGCCCCGGCCGTGCCAGATGAAGTCGTCGGTCCAGTTGTCGCTGAGCGCCTGTAAGTCGCCCCGCTTGAACGCATCGAACGCATCGCGAACCGTCTGGATCTTTTGGTCGAAACTAACCTTGGTACCGGCTTCCGCCATATTCGACCTCCTTTGAACAAACCGGCTCGAGCCCGGCCGTTAGGGCCGGGATAACCACTCCTCGGTCCCGAATATACCCCTGCGGATTGGCGCTTCAAGAGGTATGCCGCTGAAAAAGCGAGACCCATAACGAAGACTACGGCCGATACGAACAAGGGAAGGAAATGGCCGAACTCGAGATAGCCGACGGCGACATGGGCGTAGACGCCGCCGGCAAGTCCCACGAGCCCAGCCAGGAACAGTGTCCACCAGACCCATCGCTCGCCCCGACGAAAGCCCCACATCGCGATGAGCAAGACGGCCACACCATCGGATGCCAGGGCGCCACCGAAACCGGCGCGGTCATGCGCAATCAGCGGGAGGAGATGCGCGTTCGCGGAGCCCAGGACAGCCGCAGTGGTCCGCAGGAAAGCCAGGTCCGAAAACACGAATACGCGCGTTGCGCCGACCACGGTAATGGTGACGCCCGCAGCAATGAGCCCGATTGCGAGGCCGATGAAGAAGAGCTGGCCGGTGATGCCGAGTCGCCAGGAGACGTCGTTGTCAAGGTCCTGGCTTTCATGGACCTGTTTGCGGGTTGGCAAGAGCGCCGCGAGCAACAACAGCGGAAACAGGCCGGCACTCAACGTCACATGCAGGGGATCGACGTAGTGGAACCCCAGGAATACGAAGAGGCTGGCGAAACCGACGACGCCGGATCCGAGCAAGGCCCCTCGCGCCCACAGCCAGCCGTTGCGCAAGCCGTTGAATGCGAGCGACAAATACAGGATGCCGATCGAGAGCATCGTGGCGGCCAGGGTGATCCGGTCATGGCGCATGAACGCGAGAAGGCGCGGGTTGATTTCCGCGAGCGTGGCCCGGCTGATCCCCAGAAAGGCCTCGTCGTAGGGAAGGACGACGCGAGTCAGGCCGACCACGACGACAACCAGGCCGGCGGACAGCATACCGGCGCCGAGCAGCGTGGCCCAGAGCCATCCGGAACCTGAACGCGGTTTGGGCACCGTCATCGCTTCCAGTCCACGGCGCTTCCCAGCCAGGGCTTCGTTACCTCGCTTGGCCAGTAAGGGCCCAGCGTCGATCAATCCGCGATCGATAGCAACCAGGTGAGCGCCCGCGTCGAATTGGTCGAGAATCTCGCGAGCGGACGTCGCGCCGCAGGCGGCAACGAGCAAAGCCTGTGCATGGCGCCGGTGCAATCTCGTCAGCGCATTGATTCCCGACTCCGATGATGACGCCGAGCGCAACACGAACCCAGAGAGGCCAGCATCGGCAGCCGGCTGCATCGCCGCCGGGACGTCGCCAGCAAAGAGGTCGGCAAGCAGCCTCTTCACGCCATGACGGTCACAAACGTCTCGCAACGACCGCCACAGCTTGGGAATTCCAGCCGTCGGCTGGCCGGATCGGTCCAGCAACGTCACCGAAACGACATCGAAGGCGCCCGTCGAAGCCAGCAGTCGATCCATCGCGGGAATGGCACTCGGATCGTCCGCAACAAGCACCAGCCTCAGCCATAAGGAAACATTGGTCGGACAGCACGAAGCCGTCCGGGGAGGGCTCCTGGTTCGATCCCGGCGGCGAGTGGCTCGGCAACCACTGGCATGGCAGCCGCGGCGCCGAGGGCGTACGGTCCGACCTCGACGAAGCCAACTCCAAACCGTGCGAGCGCGCGGATCGCAACGGCGTCAGGATCGACGCCTCCGCCGAGCCCGATCGGACTGATCAACGTTCTGCCATCGAGCGCCGTCCCGAGGCACTCATCAGGCTTCATTCGCCCCAGAAAATCGATGAGGAGTGATCCACCCGGGATTGCCGCGATTGCGTGGAGTCCCCGGAGCGCCAGCGTGCGACGGGCTTTCGCTGGGAGCCAGGCAGTGGCTGGCTTCAGGAGCGGGCGGTAGGACCAGTCCGGCACGGTAGGGTAACGGGTCTCGCGGAGATCACCTTTCCCCCGTAAAGAAGACCGCCGGGACGATCCCGGCGGTCTTTTGTTTATCGAGTTCTAGCTTTCGCCTTTGCCCTTGCCGGCGACCGGCTCCTTCGGCGGCTTCTCGGGCTTCTCCGGCTTCTCCGGCTTTTCCGCCTTGGGCTCGCGCGGCTTGACGATGGGCGTCAGCTTGATCTGGCCGTCCACCAGCTCGACCAGGACCGAGTCGCCGGCGCTGAACTTGGTGGTGAGCAGCGTCTCCGACAACGGATCCTCGATCAACCGCTGGATCACCCGGCGCAGTGGGCGGGCGCCGTAGATCTTGTCGTAGCCCTCTTTGGCCAGGTAATCCTTGGCCTCTGTCGTGACATCGAGCTTCATCTCGTGCTCCTCGAGCCGCTGGGCAACCTTGAAGACCAGCAGATCGACGATCTGCCGCATCTCGGCCGGGGTCAGCGCCTTGAAGACGACCACCGCATCGACCCGGTTGAGGAACTCCGGCCGGAAGGTCTTCTTCAGCTCGTCCATGATCTTCTCGCGCATCTTGCCGTGCTCTTTCTCTTCCTGGCTGGTCGTCGGCATCGATGGCTGGAAGCCGAGCGAGGTCGTCGCCTGCTGAAGATTCGAGACGCCGATGTTCGAGGTCATGATCACGATCGTGTTGGCGAAGTTGACCTGCTTGCCCTTGGCATCGGCCAGCCAGCCATCTTCGAGGATCTGGAGCAGCATGTTGAAGACCT
>CAZRMD010000157.1:0-7412 GCA_964601135.1 uncultured Actinomycetes bacterium
ATCCTCCTGAGGTCTACCCTCGGCCTGAAGCGCCACCGAATCCGATCGTGCGCCTCGACCGACTCGGCGGACTCATCCATGAGTACGCGCGGGCGGCTTGATGAGGTGACGCGGGTTGGTTAACGGCACAGGTCCCAGCCCGGTTCCGAGCGCACTTGCTGGCCCTACCATGGTAGTCCTCAGTCCATTTGCGGACCGACGATGCGGTTCCGAAGAATCCCGATCTTCTCCACCTCGGTCTCCATCAGGTCGCCGGGACGAAGATACTCAGGAGGCTGGCGGGCGAAGCCGACACCGTCGGGAGTCCCCGTCGCAATGATCGTCCCGGGCAAAAGCGTCATGCCTTTTGACGCCCACTCGATCAAGGCGTCGACCGGGTAAATCATGTCTCGGGTCGTGCCCTCCTGCTTGACCTCGCCATTGACGCTAAGCCACACGCCCAGATCCCTCGTGTCGTCAAGTTCGTCCGCAGTCACGATCCAGGGCCCTGTTGGGCAGGTGCGGTCAAGGCTCTTGCCCTTGAAGAACTGCCCTCCCCACTCCCTTTGTATGTCGCGGGCCGTTACGTCGTTCAGCACCATGTAGCCGAATATGTGCGCGTGAGCGTTGGCGCGGGGGATGTTGGCTCCGCCCTTGCCGATGACCACCGCGAGCTCCACCTCCCAGTCGATCTTGTCGCTAATGGCCGGGTTGATCGCTATGTCCGCGTGGGGTGTCGTCAAGGACGTGACCGCTTTGGTGAATATCGTGGGCGGGCTCGGCTCGCCTCCTTCAAGCCTGGCTGTCTCGGCCGCATGCTTCTCGTAATTGCGTCCGATCGCAATGACGTTGCCGGGCGGGTTCGGGAGTGGGGCAAGAAGATCCACATTCTTCAGGTCATGCTCCTGGCCTCGCGATCGCTCCACTAGAGCGCCGAGCGAGCGGTCGTCAGTGACGGCGGCGTCAATCAGGCTGAGCATGTCAGCCGGCCCGTCGAGCTCGATCAAGCGAGAGCTGTCGCTCCCCTGCACCACGCCCACACCAACGCGGCCATTTGCGCTGAAGGTCACCAGTCTCATGTCGATTCGATCTCCTCTTGTATCGCCTCTTGGTCGGTAACGGGCGCCGGGCCGGCTCCCAAGAACAGCTCCTCGAAGTCCTCACGGCGAGTCAGCTCCTCCGGGCGTCCCTCGAGCCGGGTGGTGCCCGACACCAGGACGCTGGTCCAGCTGGCAATCTGCAGCGCCGCGCGTGCGCGCTGCTCGACGAGCAGCACCGCCTTGCCAGACGTAGCAAGCCGCGTAACGTGGTTGCGTAGAAGGTCGTCGGCGAGCTTGGGTGAGAGGTTCGCAGTCGGCTCGTCGAGGATCAGTACCTGTGGATCCAGCATCAACACGCGTGCTATCGCGAGCATCTTCCGCTCACCGCCGCTCAGCTTGTCCGCGCGTCGCTTGAGAAGCGGTGGCAGCGCTGGGAACATCTTTGCCACCTCGGGATTGCGCTCCTCGACGAGCTGACGGGGCAACAGATAGCCCCCCATCTCAAGGTTCTCCTGCACGGTCAACGGCTCGAAGATGTCGTTGACCTGGGGCACATAACCAACCCCCCTTCGCGCGAGTTCCTCAGGCGTCCGGTTGGTGACGTCATCCTGGCTGATGAGCACACGGCCGCTGGTGACACGCAATATGCCGACCAGCGCTTTGAGCAGCGTGCTCTTCCTCGCGCCGTTGGGCCCGATGATGGCAACGATCTCGCCCGGACCGACCGCGATCGACACGTCGCGAATGACGGGCACGTTTCCGTACCCGGCCGCGACGTTTTCAGCCCTGAGGCTTGGAGCTGGCCGCGCCTCGACGTCGACTTCTCTATCCAACAAGGTATGCGTCAACGATCTCGCGCTGGCGCCTGAGCGTTGTCATGGTTCCACTTCCTATCAGTCTCCCCTGCGCCATTACGAACACCGAGTCGCACAGCTCCTCGACCACGTGCAGCTCGTGCTCGACCATGACGATGGTCAGGCCCTCGCTCCTGAGGTCACGAAGATAGTCGCGAATTTCGGCGATGACGCGGGGATGCACTCCCGACATGGGCTAGTCGAGCATCAGGCAGCGGGGATGAAGCATCAGGGCACGCATGATCTCGATCAGCCGCTTCTGGCCTCCGCTCATGTCGCCCGCGTAGTCCGACTCCTTGGCGCTCATGCCAAAGCGCTCGAGCAGGGCGCGCGCCTCTCCGACCGCGCGCCTCTCGTCCTCGATCCAGTAGCGCTTGCCGAGCAGAGCGCCGAAGAGCGAGTCGCCGCGATTTCGAGGTGACGCGACCAATAGGTTCTCGAGGACGGTCAGCCGCGCGAACTCGCTGGGCAGCTGGAACGTTCGCACCAGACCCCGCCGAGCACGCTGGTACGCCGGTAGGCCCGTGATGTCCTCGCCATGGAACCGGATCGTCCCCGCGCTTGCCGGAAGCGTCCCGGCAAGGACGGCCATGAAGGTCGACTTGCCGGCACCGTTGGGACCGATCAAGCCCGTGATCTGGCCTGGTGGAATCTCGAGGGATATGCCGTCAACCGCATGCATTCCCTCAAAGTGGCGATGCACGTCCCTGGCAACCAGGATCTCTGCGGCCGGCACGTTATCGCGCTCCCGATTCGAAGCCTGCCGGGTACACCCGCCTCGGTTCAGGCAGGACGCCCTCTGGCCGGAACCACAGGAAGGCGAGGATCAGAAGCCCGATGGCGACCCACTGCAAGGCGGGGACGAGTCCGACCTGCGGCGTTACTGACAGAGGACCGAGCGTGAACTGATTGGGAATGAACCGCGTCACCTCTTCGAAGCCGACCGGCACGAGCAGCGCCCCAAGGAGCGCGCCAACATTGTTGCCCCTCCCCCCGACGATCACCGCGGCGAACAGGATGATGGTCTCGGGGTACAGCCAGACCGAGGGTGCCCACAAGGTGATGAAGCCGACGAGGATGGCTCCCGAGAACCCGGCGATAATGCCGCCGACAACGAAGATCGTCATCTTGAGTGCCACCGGGTTCTTGCCGAGTGCGCTGGCCGCCAGTTCGTGCTCGCGCATAGCGCGGAGCGTGCGCCCGAACGGCGAGTCGACGATCCGTGAAGCGACCAGCCACACCAGTAGCACGCAGAGAAACGTGAGCCCGACGTACATGTACTGATAGGTCGAAGTGGCGGGATCGATCTGCTGGTCGAGCGGCTGCGGCACCAGAGCGAGGCCGGCGGCGCCGTTGAGGATTGGCCTGGCGTTCGTGATCACCTCGTTGGCGATGACCGAAAGCACCAGCAGCGCGATCGCCTGGTAATCCGCGCGCAGCTTCCGGAGCACCACCAGCCCGACCGGGAAAGCGAGGAGTCCACCGGCCATTGCGCCTCCGATCCACGGGAGTGGGAAGGGGAGGCTGTAGCCACCTACGTAGATCTGGAAGTTGTATTCGGGTGTCGTGTGTGGAGGCATCGACAGTATGGCCGCGGCATATGCCCCGGCTGCCTGGAAGACGATGAAACTGAAGTTGACGATCCCGGACACGCCGAACTGGAGGTTCAGCGCGATGCAGGCGATGATGTCGACGCCGGCGTAGACGAGCAGGTTGGCCGCGTAGTACGTGTTCATCCAGCCGACGCCATCGCTCCACGCTTGGCCAGGAGGCCCTGGGGGCGCAGCACCATCACCAAGACGAGGATGCCGAACGCGACGACTTCTTTGTACTCGGCCAACCACGCGGCGGCGCTGAGCTCGGTGACCATCCCGATGATGATGGCGCCGATCATCGCGCCGTAAGGCTGGCCCGCGCCGCCGAGGACGGCTGCGGCGAGGGCGGTGATCAAGAAGGCGCCGCCGTTGGCGATCATGAAGGAGTCGGAGTTAAGGGCGGCGACGACGCCGGCCAAGCCGCACAGCGCACCGGTGATCAGCCACACGGTGTCGATGACTCGCCTGGTCCGGATGCCGCAATTCCGGGCGAGCATCGGATTGGCCGCTGTAGCCCGCATCGCCTTCCCCACGCGTGTGTAACGGAGCATGCCGTGGATGCCCAGCATGATCGCGACCGAAAGCGCGATGATCGCGATCTGGTTGCTGGTGAGAACGATGCCACCGAAGCGCTCGATTCGGGACGGCTCGTGGTAGGAGACGCTGTAGTAGCCGACGAGAGGCAGGAGGAGGTTGGCCATCATCAGGGACACCGCCAGAGAGACGATGACCATGCCCAGGTGCGACGTGTTCTTTCGCTGAAACGGTGCGTAGACGATTCGGTTCAGGACGAATGAGAAAACTGCGCCGAACCCGGCTCCGGCAAGCATCCCTATCCAAATGGTGACCCCGTGTCGATTGAGGAAGTAGGCCACGTAGGCGGATGAGATCATGATCTCGCCATAGGCCAGGTTGATCAGGTTGGTGACGCCGAACTGCATCGTGAAGCCAACTGCTGCGAGGGCGATCACCGACATGCTGACCAGGCCAAAGCCGAACGCGGCTTCGTAAAGGTTCATCGCTGCTGACACGCTCCGCCTGTGCGCCGGCGGCATCGGCTCACAGGCAAGCCAGTGGGGTTCACCGGGTGCGTGAAGGCTAGATACCGCCGGCGGCGCTGATCTGCTCGGTCTGGGTCGGGGTCATCTGCCCAACCTTGATCTCGTCACCCTGCGTGTTGTAGTTGACCCAGATGTAGCCCGACTGTGAGTTGTTGTACTGGTCGAAGTTGTTCTCACCGCCGGCGCCGACGAACCGGATCGACTTGCCGGCCTTGAGCACGGCCAGGCCATCCTTGTAGGTGTTCACGACCGTGGCGCCCGATACCCCGTTGGCGATGTCGCGGACCTTCGGGTTGTACTCGGCTGGCTTGTCGCTGTTGCTGGCGACCATCGCCAGCGCCGTCATGATGATCCCGTCGTAGAGGTGGAGGGTCGAGCCGCGCTGCTTGTACTTCGGGGCGTCAGGGAATTGCGAGGCGGCCGCGTTGAGGTTGGTGAGGAACTCTGAATAGGCGGGCCCCGAGTAGGTGTAGCCGAGATCGACGCCCGCGTAGTACTTGACCAGGTTATCCACGCCGATGGCGTCGCGCACCTGCTGGAACCAGGTCGGGTCGATGGTCGCCGATGTGCCCACGAAGGGGATCATCTGACCACCGTTCTGGGTCTTGAACTCCCCGAGGAAGGTCCCCGCCGAGCCGAGTGCCTCTGTGAAGATGACGTCAGGATGGAAAGCGATGACCGACGCCACCTCTGTGCGATAGCTGGAGGCGCCGAGGTGGATCGGGAAGTTCTTGGCCTCAGCTCCGAGCTTGGTCAGGGCGTTAGCCGCAGGTTGGACAAATGCCTGGGAACCGATGTCGTCGCCGAATACTAGCGCCACCTTCTTGAAGGGGCTGTGGCCGGGACCGTACAGGGCGTAGCCCACCATCGCGTAAGCGTCGTAAATATCAGCGGGAACCAGGCGGTGGAAGTACTTGAGATTGGTCTTGTCGAACTCACTCTGACCCGTCATGCAGAACATCGGGATGTGGGCCCGATCGATGATGGGCGCGACGGTCGCGGCCTCGTCGGACGTGCAGCCGATGACCGCCATCAGGTTCGAGTGGCTGGCGATCATCTGGTTGGCAGCCGGCACCGCGTCTGCCGGCTCGCCCCGCGTGTCGAACTGCTCGCACTTCACGTTCCGGCTACCGACTCCGCTGTTGTTGTTTATCGAGGGGGCGGCGGCGAGGCATGCGGCGTAGTACGCGGGGCCTAGCCCGGCATCCGCGCCGGTGAATGGAGCGATCACGCCTACGAGGAGGTCGCCTGATCCGAGACCGCTCCCGGTCGAACTCGTGCTAGAGCCGCTGCAGCCGGCGGCGACGACGATCGCGATCGCCGAGAGGGCGACTCGCACCGAGCGCAGGTTTTCGCGGATGGACCTCACGTACCCCTCCTTCGTCGTCGACTGGCGAGCGATTGTCGACATTATTGACGATAATTTGCGCTGAGGCAACCATGAGGCCACGGACCCGGAAGGACGCGTACCACGAGCTACGCGAAGCGATCGTCAGCGGGCGGTTTCATCCAAATGAGCGGTTGGTCGAAGCCTCGGTCGCGAAGTTGATCGGTTCTGGCCGAACGGCGGTTCGCGCCGCTCTCGTCCGGCTGGACCAGGAGGGTCTGGTCGTCCTTGAGCGCAACCGAGGGGCCCGGGTCAGGCTGGTCGACGAGCGCGAGGCGCTGGAGATAGAGGAAGTCCGGATCGCACTCGAGGGCCTCCTCGCCCGTCGCGCCGCGTCTCGGGTCGCGGCAGAGGATCTGCGACAGCTTGACGCCGTGATAGAAGACATGCGCGCGCGCGTGCGCGAGGGGGACTCCCTGGGCTATTCGGAGCTCAACGCTCGCTTCCACCAGCTGATCTGGGCCGCCGCCGGCCATGGAACCGCGGCTCGGATCGTGGGTGGATTGAAGTCGCAAAGCATCAGGTTCCAGTACCAGACCGCTCTCCGGCCCGGGCGAGCGGCGCGGTCGCTGCGCGAGCACGAGGCGATAGTCGCGGCGCTACGTCGTGGCGACGGTGACGCCGCCGAAGCAGCGATGCGCGAACATCTGGCCGAAGTGCTCGAGACCCTGCGTCGGGCGATCGAGTCTCAGCATGGCTCGTCGCACTGGCTCCGGGACTAAGACGTATCGAGCACCTCTACCGCGGCATCGCCGACAACAGCGTCGGCCGGGTCATCTCGACAACATCTTGCGCGCCGATCTCGTCGTGGGTCGCCTTGGCCCGATCGCTGCCAACCTCTTCCGGTTTGTGGCAGCGGTTTACGAAGCGCGCAGCCTCATCCTGACCTCGACTTGGGCCCTCGAGAAGCGCACCAACCTCTTGCCCGACGCCGCCGCCGCCATCCTCGACCGCCTGCTCCACCACAGCCAGGCGGTCGTGCTGAGCGGTGAGTCTTATCGGGTATGCGAAGCGAAGGAGGTGAGGCTAGCCATCCTGTAGGGTGCCAAAAGTCCGTCCGTAGTTGGTAGGCAGGCTACACCGGGCAAGCCCGGCGGCTGGCTACCATGCCTGTCGTCGTGGTCCTCGCCGTCCTTTACGCCTGCATGCGGCTGCTGCTGGACGCCATGCGGACCGGCAGGGATCACGCTGCGGATCAAGCCGAGCTCCTGGCGTTGCGCCACCAGGTCCGGGTGCTGGAACGGCAGCACGGCAAGCTTCGCTGGAATCGCGGTGATCGACTTGTGCTCTCTGCCCTCGCGCAATGCTTGCCGCGAGTCCGCTGGGGGGCCTTCCTGGTCCAGCCTGAGACCTTGCCCAGCTGGCATCGCAACCTGGTCCGCCGGAAGTGGGCCGGCTATTCTCGTCGACCTCGCCGAGGGCGGCCGGCCGTCGCTGAAGAGGTGTCCCGTTAAGTCCTCACCGTCGCGGACGCAGCCAGCGTCTCAGCCCGGCTC
>CAZRMD010000158.1:0-7336 GCA_964601135.1 uncultured Actinomycetes bacterium
CAAGGTGATCGGCGCCGCCATCCCGGTGGTGAGTAGCGGGCCCAAGTGGCGAGATCAGCTTCCGTCTAGACGGGCAGCAGGACCTGGACGAGGAGCAGAGCCAGCCACTCCTCGTATTGTTTGGCCGTCCAGCCCTCCCCTCGGACCAGCTCATCGAACACGCCGGGTGAGCCGAGACCGCGCACCGTCGCCACGGCCCATTCCGGTGCGATGCTGGCTCGCAGGCTCCCCGCGATTCCTCTGACCGCCGCGGCGATCATCTCGGCCCGGTACTGCTTCCAGCCGGCGAGCATACGCGCGACGTCGGGGTCCGACGATGCCGCTGCCTCGAGCATGGGAACGACATCCTGGCCCTGTTCCCACTGTCGCCGGTTCAGGTGGGCAATCAGCTCGAGGCGCCGTCGGGGATCGTCCGCCGACATGATCTGGCCGGCGATTGCGGCGACCTCCGACTCCGCTAGCCACTCGTCGCAGATCGCGGCCAGCACCTGCTTCTTCCCGCCCAACGAAGCGTATACGGTGCGTGCCGCAACGCCCGCTTCGCGAGCCACCGCCTCGATGCTGGTCTCTGCGTAGCCGCCGGAGGCGAACAGCCGCCGCGCGGCACGGGCGATTCGGCGCTTTGTCTCGTGCGCCTGCCACTGGCGGTAGGTCACTCCCTCAGGTGGCTTGACATCGGACATGGCCGCCGATACGCTACCACGACACTGAATGCAGTTATTCTGCAATGACTGCCGAGACGCTGATAGGAGAGTGGTAATGCAGGGCGTGGAGCGAGTCCCAGTCATCGTCATCGGGGGTGGCCAGGCGGGCCTGGCCACCTCACATGAGCTCGGCCGGCGCCAGGTGAGTCATCTCCTGCTCGAGGCGGCGCCCCGAGTAGGCGAGAGCTGGCGTTCGCGCTGGGACTCGCTGCGCCTTTTCACGCCGGCGCACTACGACGGTCTTCCTGGAATGACGTTTCCCAGTGGGACGACCTTCCCAAGTAAGGACGAGATGGCCGCCTACCTCGAGGCCTACGCCTCGCACTTCCAACTCCCCGTCAGGCTCGGCGTTCGCGTCGACGGCCTCACGCGTGCTGGGTCGGGGTTCGCGGTGACAGCTGGCACCCAGCGGTTCGAGGCCGGCCAGGTGGTCGTGGCGACCGGTCCCTTCCAGAGCGCCCGCGTCCCCGCTTTCGCGAGCGGCATCGATGCGACGGTCATCCAGCTCCACGCCGGGGAGTACCGCCGCCCCTCCCAGCTCAAGGACGGCCCGGTCCTGGTCGTGGGCGCCGGCAACTCGGGCGCAGAACTTGCGCTCGAGGCGGTCCAGGCTGGCCACCGCACCTATCTTGCTGGTCGCTCGACCGGTGAGATCCCAGCCGCGGCCTACCTCTTTGGCGGCCGATTCTTCTGGTTCTTCGCGAACCATGTGCTCTCCGTGAACACGCCGATCGGCCGCCGCGTGCGCCCGCAGGTCATCCGCCATGGCGGACCGCTCATCCGGCTGCGTATGGAGGAGGTCGTGCGGGCAGGCGTCGAACGGACGCCGCGAGCCGTCGGGACGCTGGACGGGCGGCCCGTCCTCGAGGATGGCCGGGCTCTCGAGGTCGCCAACATCATCTGGTGCACCGGCTTCGGCCGTGACTTCAGCTGGATCGACCTGCCGATCCTCGACGCGGACGGCATGCCCCGCCACGAGCGCGGCGCTGCCGTGGGCGTGCCGGGACTCTACTTCGTGGGTCTTCCCTTTCTGACCAAGCTCGCTTCGGCCTTCATCGGCGGTGTCGGCGGCGACGCCGGCCGCATCGCCGACATCGTCGCGAGGCGACTCGATGCCAGTGACACCCGCGAGGCGGTCCCGACGGCGGCACAGGCGGTAAGCCGGTAAGTTCCGTGCAGCTGCGCGCTCATGCAGAGCCCTGCTGGTCAGGTCGTGTCCCGGGCGCAGGGGTAACCATCCAGAAGAACCCGGACAGCAGAACGACGTAGCCGCCGGCGCCGACCAGGCCCGCCAGCGGAAATCCGATGCCGGCCACGGGCACGAGAGCGATGAGCCCCGCCACTGCCCCGACGACGACGAGCGGAACCACGTTGATGAGGGCGCGCAGACCCGTGGGTAGCGCGATGAGGCTCCCGCTCAAGCCACTCCTGGCGACGACCGCCAGTCCGACGAAGGCAGCGACGGCACCCGCGACGAAGCTCCAGGCGTTCGCATCGAAGGGAAATCCATAGCGATGCACCGCCACCGCGAAGGCACCCGCGATCGAAAGCGTGTAGCCCTGCGGGATGACCAAGGTGATCAGGGAACGAACGAGGAATGACTCGTACGACGCCCGAGTCGCATCGCCCTTCACCTGCTTACGCCCTCGAGCAGCAGGTCCAGCGCCTTGCCGATGTTCGCCCAGCGGAAGGCCGATGGGTCGAGGCTGCCGTGGAGAAGGAGGCCATCGTCAAGTGCGAGCAGGATCGAGGCAAAGGCGTTGGCTGGGATGTCGACCAGCTCCCCGCCTGCAGCGGCATCCTCGACCCACGACCGCAGCCGCACTCGCCGGGTCTGCATCCCGGCTGCGAAGGCGGAGCGCACATCCGGCTCCGTAAGCATCGCCGTCCACATGTCGGCCCGCACCTGGACCCGAGCGGGGTCCTCGCTTCGCGCCAGCACTGCCTGCGTGTAGACGCGGATCCGCTCTCTGCTGTTGGTCACCGTTCTCTCGACGTTGTCCATGAGCTCGTCGAGGCGCCCGCCATCGTCTTGGAACAACGCAACCAGCAGATCCCGCTTCTGACTGAAGTAGCCGTAGAAGGCGCCTTTGCTGAGCTCCGCCTCGGCGCACACGTCGTCGACAGTCATATCGCGGAAGCCCATGCGCGTGGCGCAGCGCCAGGCGGCGTCGACAATCTGCCGGCGGCGCTGGCTCTTCCGCTCAAGCCCGATGCGAGGCATAATTGACAGCATTCTAAAACCGACCGGTCAGTCGGTTTAGATGGAGGTGCGAATGAAGGCCAAGGTCCCCGCTCCTGAGGAAGAGACCCATGAAGCCGGCGCCAGTATCGAACTCGAGGGCGTGAGCAAGGTCTACGGGTCCGGGGAGGTGGAGGTTCACGCGCTCCGCGACGCCAGTCTCTCGATCGCTTCCGGTGAGCTGGTCGTAGTCCTTGGACCCAGTGGCTCGGGCAAGACGACGCTTCTCAACATCGTCGGTGGCATCGACCGCCCGACCGCTGGGCACGTCGTCGTGGATGGCGAGGACATCGCCGCCTACAGCCCGGGGCAACTGACCGAATACCGGCGGAGGAGGCTCGGATTCGTCTTCCAGTTCTACAACCTGGTTCCCACCCTGACCGCCTTGGAGAACGTCGAGCTGATCGTCGAGCTGACAGATAGCGGAGCGGGCGACGCGCTCGATCAACTCACCGCCGTAGGACTCGAGGCTCGGCGCGACCACTTCCCAAGCGCACTCTCGGGTGGCGAGCAGCAGCGCGTCGCGATCGCGCGCGCGCTCGCCAAGCACCCTTCCCTGCTGCTCTGCGACGAGCCGACGGGCGCCCTCGACCTGGTCACCGGACGGAAGGTGCTGAGCATCGTCCGTGGCCTGCAGCGGCGCCTCGGCATCACCGTGCTGCTGGTGACCCACAACTCGACGATCGCGCAGATTGCCGACCGCGTCGTGCGCATGGGCTCCGGCGAGATCGTCGACGAGCGCCGGGTCGAGCGGCCCCTACCGCCTGAAGAGCTCGAGTGGTGAGAATCCTCTTCGCCAAGCTCTGGCGCGACATCAGGCGCCAGGCAGCTCAATTCGCGGCCGTCGCCCTTATCGCCATGCTCGGCGTTGCGCTCTACGGGGCCTCCAACGACGCCTACCTCAACCTCAAGGCGTCGTACGCGACCTTGTTCAGCCGCCTCCGGTTCGCCGACCTCCAGGTCACCGGAGGCGACACCGCCGGCTTCACCGCGAGGGTCGCCGGCGATGCCGCCGTTCAAAATGTCCAGACGAGAAGGGTGGCGGACGTCCCTTTCCAGGTTGCCGGTGACCACCGCCTGATCGGCCGCCTGGTGGGGCTTCCCGTCACGCAGCAGCCGAGCGTTGACCGGCTGCTGGTGATGAAGGGTGGTTATCTACAACCGTCAGAGCCCAGCGGGGTGCTCGTCGAGCAGCACTTCGCCGGCCATTTCCAGCTCTCACGGGGCAGCCGGCTCCAGGTCCACGACCCTACGGCCTGGCGGGACGTCAGTGTGCTCGGCGTCGTCGCCTCGGCCGAGTACATATGGCCGGCACGCAGCCGTCAGGACGCCCTCACCTCTCCCGATGACTTTGGCGTCTTGTTCGCGCCCGAGCAGCTTGTGGCAGAGGTGGCCGGCCCCGGCGCCCAGGACCAGGTCCTGATCTTCCTCAAGCCCGCCGACCGGAACGCGCAAACGCTTGAACGCCTGAAGGCCCTAGCGGCGCGGTATTCGCCCACTGACGTCACGGACCGGGCCATCCAGCCCTCGAACGCATCTCTCTCGGAGGACATCGACGGCCTCGGCGAGATGGCGTTGCTGTTCCCGGTCCTCTTCCTGGGAGCGGCCGCGATGACCGTCTACGTCCTCCTGACCCGGCTCGTGCACAGCCAGCGGGCGATCATCGGGACGCTGCTGGCCTCTGGAGTGCGGCCGCGGCAGCTGCTCACCCACTTTCTGTCCTATGGGCTTGCGGTGGGTCTGGCGGGCGGCGTGATCGGCGCCGGTTTGGGCCTTCTGCTGGCGCAGATCTTCACGAACGCCTATACGGCCGCGATCGCGATCCCGGTCACCGTCACCCACGTCTACCCGGAGACGCTCGTCAGCGGGGTTGCGATGGCTGTGGTGGTCGGCGCCCTGGCTGCGCTCGCCCCCGCCCTGGCCGCGTTCCGGATCCCGCCCGCGGAAGCGATGCGCGGATTCGCGCCGGTGCGAAGCAGTGGACGGACGCTGCTGGAGCGCGCGCTGCCTCCGCTACGAAGCCTTCCTCCGGCTTACCTGCTGGCGTTGCGAAGCGTCTGGCGGAACAGCCGCCGTTCCCTCACCACCCTCCTCGGCGTGGTCCTCTCGGCGACGCTGATCCTGGTGTCCTGGGGGATGCTCGACTCGATCGACGTCGTGCTCGGCCAGCAGCTTCATCAGGTCCAGCGGCAGGACGCGATCGCCTACGCGACCCGCGCCGTCGACGGCCGCCTCCTGGGCGACGTCAGGCAGGCTCCCGGCGTGGCCGCCGCGGAGCTATTCGCCCAACTGCCGACCACGCTTCGGCACGATGGCCGCTCCTACCAGACAGCGCTGGAAGCGTTCCAGCCGCGAACGCGGATGCACGGCTTCTACGGAGCCGATGGTCGATCGCGGTCGCTTCCCGCGACGGGCGTTCTGCTCGGAGCCGCCCTCGCCCAAAAGCTCGGGGTCCACCTCGGCGACAGCCTGGACGTGCAACTGACCTCGCTGGGCAAGACGGTCACGGAGCCGGTGCAGGGCTTCGTCGTCGAAGCGCTGGGCAGCTTCGCCTACATCTCGATCGACGCGCTGACGGCACAGCTGCCGGACGCCGGCGTAGCCAACGCGATCCTCGTCCGCTACGCGCCAGGCGTCGACTTCCAAGCGGAGTCGCGGAGCCTTGGCGGTGTGTCCGGCATCGCCGCGGTGGTCGACACCCGGGCCACGGTCAATGCCTTCGGGCAGTTCCTTGATCTCTTCTACACCCTCCTCGGGGCGATGCTGGTCTTCGGGGTGGCGATGGCCTTCGGGCTCATCTTCGCCACCATCTCGGTCAACGTCCTGGAGCGGAGCCAGGAGTTCGCGACGCTGATGACCGGCGGCGTCCGCCTGCGCCAGCTGGCAGGGATCGTAACGACGGAGAACCTGGCCCTAGTGATCACCGGGTTGATTCCCGGCCTCCTGATCGGCTCCTGGGCGGCGGGAGCTTTCCTGGCCACCTTCAACAGCGATCTCTTCCACTTCGACGCTTACGTGCTGCCTCGGAGCTACGCCATAACCGTCGTCGCCATCCTCGCTGCGGCCATCGTCTCCGAGCTGCCGGCGCTGCGGGCGATCAGCCGGATCGACCTCGCCGCCGCCGTGCGGGAGCGAGCCGCATAGTGGACGACATGGAAGAGACCCCGACCTACGTCTCGCGAATCAGGATCGTGCGCGAGCGAGGACCGATTCGCCACGCGTACCTGCCGATCGAGCCGGCGCCGGTGGTGTTCGGCACCCACGACGAGGTGCGCGAGCACTACGGTACGGCTGCCGGCCAGTATCCGGATCACGCCACGACGCTCGACTACGTGGTGGCGGCGGCGGCCGGTTGACTGACGGGGACCTTGGGTGGGGCGCTGGAAGCGCGCGAGATCGACGCCAGTGAGGGCAGGCTCACCGCAGAAGCTGAGGGATATGTGGTCGTCGAGGAGAAAGTCCTCGTGATCAAGCGGATCCGCGTTCACTACCGGCTGAAAGGCTGTCCGGCCGACAAGCGGGAGGCTGCCGAGCGGGCGCACAGCTTCCACGCCAGCCGCTGCCCCGTCGCCAAGAGCATCGGCGGCAGCATCCAGATCACGACAGACCTCGAATTCAGCGACTGACAGCTCACGAAATGGGGACGAGGCCATGCTGCAGGATGCGCGACCGATCGGGCTCGTGGTGCCCTCTCCGGGCCATCGGCTCCGAGGTCGGCATGAACGTGGTTGGTCCACCGCTGGCAATTTCGGATCCGATCTGAGTAAGCGGCACATCCAACGTGAAACTGGTGAAGCAATGCTGATGACACCGGGATCGATTCCCGTGATCCCTGGACGGCCGACCCGCCATCCTCAACCCCTCAACCCAGTTCGAGCGACGGTCGAACGAGCGTTCCGTCAATCGGCCCGTGACGCCGCGGTTTCGACTGCGCACGCCCGACCATTCTTGATTATGAATGTGGGCCGAGCGCCGGGCCGAGTCGAGGTCAGCGACCCGCTGGAGCGTTGGGGCGGCCGATCAGCTAATAGGCTTGGCTCCCGCGTAGATCGGGACCCCGACTTGCTGCATGAGCCCAAGGTCATCACGGTGATTCCAGATCTCCACGACCTTGCCGCTCCGAATGCGGAAGAAGTTCACGCCTGAGAATCGAGCTTGCTTCCCGGTCGGCTCAACTCCTCCCCAGGAGCCAGTGTGGGTGCCCTCAGCAGTCCATCGGGCACCGACCACTGCCCCTTCGGCAACCATTAGGTCAACCTGGAACTTCAGGTCGGGGAAGGCGCGACGGAAGTCGGCCGCGATCCTGGCTTGCCCCGCACCACCCGGCCCGGCCTGGGTTGGCCGAAGGTCGTGGCGGACATAGTCCTCGGCGAAGATCTCCCGTGCGAGA